>JAZLLJ010000035.1:0-6540 GCA_045598065.1 Acutalibacteraceae bacterium | reverse complement strand
ATTTCGTCGTCGGAATATTTGAGTCCGTTGACACCGAAGGTGTTGGTGGACACGACATTACAGCCGGCATCGAAATACGCTTTGTGGACGGCGGTGACTACCTCCGGGTGGGTGAGTCCGAACGCTTCGGAGGACACGCCTGCGGGCATTCCGGCGGCTTGTAACAGCGTGCCGGTGCCGCCGTCCATAAACAGCAGATTGTCGGAAAGATATTCGGTTACGGTCATAGGTATCCCTTCTTTTACGGGGAATTTTTAAGAATGCCCACCAACGCCGTTACGGATTTGGTGGGGGTCATCAAAAGGCTGTCGGTTAAGGTGACACCGATTTTGCGCGGGCAATCGAGCGCCGCAAAAATCTCGGTTTGAAGCACCAGCGGCAAATCGCCGTAGCCGGGGGAGAATCGCGGTTTGGTCGCGTTGGTTTCGGCTAAATTCGCGCAAAACGCATCGCACAGCGCTTCCACTCGCTCCGCGCCGACAGCGTTGGCGTACAGCGCTTTTTCGGGGGACAGACGGCGGTATTTTTCCGAAAGACGGTCGGGCGCAAGCCCCACCGTTGCGGCAAACAGCACCACGCGGTCGCAGTCGGCAAGACATTTTGCAAGGTCGGCCGAGCGCACGACGGCAAACCCCAAATCGAGGGAGTCGCCGGCGACTTTGACAGGATATTCCGCAAAGCAGACTTTATACGAAAGCGACGGCGCAAGTTCCGAGAACGCATCTTTGAGCGCGTCCGGCACGTCCGCCGTTTTCGGCAGTCCTGCATAGCGCGCCGCTTCCGAGAAATCAGGAGCAGGCGCGGCAAAAGTTTTTGTTAAAACGGCGGCCATACGCTCACCCCAAAATGGCGGACAGATTGTCCATGATCTTCTCCGCTACGTCCGGTTTATTCATCGTGTAGACGTGGACGTTTTTGATGCCGTTGGCGTACAAATCAATAATTTGGTCGGTGGCATATACGATGCCGGCTTGTTTCATGGCTTCGGGGTTCGAACCGAAGCGGTCCACAAGCGACTTAAAGCGTGTGGGCACGAACGAGCCGGACAGTTTGACGGCACGCTCGACTTGGTTTGCGTTGGTGATCGGCATAATGCCGGGGATGACCGGCACGGTAATGCCCGCCTCGCGGATTTTATAGAGGAAATTGTACAGCAGATTGTTATCGAAGAACATCTGGGTGGTGAGGAATTCACAGCCGGCATCCACTTTTTCTTTTAAGTGCTTGATGTCCTCTTTTTGGTCGGCACTTTCGGGGTGTACCTCGGGATAGCACGCGCCGCCGATACAGAAATCTGCACCGCTCTCTTTGAGTTCGCGCACCAAATCCACCGCATAACGATAATCCCAGTGCGAGCGGTCTTGCCCCTCCATATCGGGCGTAAGGTCGCCGCGCAGCGCCATCACGTTTTCGATACCGGCCTGTTTCATCGCCTCGATGCGCTCCTTGACCATCTCTTTGCTCGACGACACACAGGTGAGGTGGGCGAGGGTGGGCACACCGTAGTTTTTAAGGATGTTTTCGGCGATGTCGAGGGTATATTTGCTCGTGCCGCCGCCTGCACCGTAGGTTACGCTGACAAAGCTCGGGTGCAGTCCTGCGATCGCCTCGGTCGCGATTTTCACCGTATCGAACGCCGCATCCGTTTTCGGCGGAAACACCTCAAACGACAGCGACAGTTTGTCTTGGCTGAAAATTTCGGATAATT
Source organism: Acutalibacteraceae bacterium (assembly GCA_045598065.1). GTDB lineage: Bacteria > Bacillota > Clostridia > Oscillospirales > Acutalibacteraceae > RGIG426. The sequence goes on along the minus strand of JAZLLJ010000035.1, from coordinate 4,832 downwards.
TCATACTCACACGCCCTTTTTGGGTAATATTTAATTTATTATAAACGATTGTTCCGATAAATGCAACGGTTTTCGTGAAAATTAGGAATTGTGAATTAAGAATTAAGAATTGCGTCTGCCGCGAGTGGATGCGGAATTCGGCGAGGGACGTCGGGGGTGCCGTCCCCTGCAACGAGGTAACATCTTCCGGCGAGCTTTGTAGAGACCGGCGTCCTCGACGGTCCGCATGGGATTTTGATGTCACTCGTGGCGTGTATGTAGGGGCGAGTCATGAATCGCCCCATTCTAAAACATTGCACCAACCGCAAAGGGGGCCATTCGTGAATGCCCCTACGAAATCGCCGTAGGTGGGCGCGGAATTTTACTTTCCACCTCATCCGGTACAGCTACGCCGTGCCACTTTCCCTTCAAGGGGAAGGCAGGGACATTGTGGACAACGGCTCCTACACCGCGTTTGTGCGATATGGTATGTTTTACAAAAATTCGTTTTTCCCTTTGTTACAACGGGTATGGGGAAAAAGAAAAATCCCGGTCAAACCGGGATTTTTTTGGATTTATTTCCAGTTAAACGTGACCATGCCGTAGACATACAAGAACAAAACGGCGAGCGGAACGACATAAGCGAAAAGCGGTTTCATCCACGGTTTTACCTTTAAGCCTTTGCCGTGGTTGGCCTCTTTCATAAAGTTGTCGAAACCCCAGCCGTAACGCTTGTTACAGCAAAACAGCGCGAATACCAGCGAACCGAGCGGCAAGAGGTTGTTGGACACAAGGAAGTCCCAAAAATCGAGCCACGCGCTGTCCGGCCCGAACGGATGGAATGGCCACACGCTGTAACCGAGCGCGGTGGTCAAGGCGATGAGAAACATTACCGTGCCGCAAACGACAGCGCCTTTTTTGCGGCTCCAACCGGTGACTTCCCGTGTGCAGGCGAGGATGTTTTCATACACCGCGAGCGCGGTGGACAGCGCCGCAAAGGTCATAAAGAGGAAGAACAACGCGCCACACCAGCGGCCGCCCGGCATTTTTGTAAAGACGGTGGCCATGGTGTTGAACAGAAGCGCCGGACCGGCGCCCACGTCTTCGCCGTATGCCGCGCAGGAGGGGAAAATGATAAGCCCCGCGACCACGGCAACAAAGGTGTCGAGCAAAATAATGGTAATCGATTCACCGAGCAGCGAGTGCTCTTTGCCGATATAACTGCCGAAAATCGCCATGGCGCCGATGCCGAGGCTGAGCGTAAAGAACGCTTGATTCATCGCGGAAACAATCATGTTGCCGTTGATTTTTGTGAAATCGGGTTTCAAATAGAAACGGACACCTTCGCCGGCACCCGGCAAACACAAGCTTCGCACCGCCAAAAACACCATCAGCCCGAGAAGTGCGACCATCATTCCTTTGGTGATGCGTTCAAGTCCGCCTTGGATGTTAAAACACAAAATGCCGAAACAGAGGATGACGGTGACCGCCAAAAATACCACGTTGACCGCGGGATCGCCGATCATAGAGCCGAAAGAGAGGGTTTCGTGGTTTCCCAAGATAAATTGCAAAAAGTAGTACATCATCCAACCGGTGACAACGCTGTAAAACGCCATCAGGCAAATGTTGCCGAACAGCGCAAAGCCGCCGTGGATATGCCATTTTGTCCCCGGCTTTTCGAGTTTCTGATACATTTTAATGGGGCTTGCCTGCGCCGCGCGGCCGATGGAAAACTCCATGACCATTACGGGAAGCCCCAGCAAGACGAGAAACAGGAGATAAAACAGCACAAACATGCCGCCGCCGTTTTCTCCCACCATCCACGGAAATTTCCAAACGTTTCCACATCCGATGGCACAGCCGGCGCTGAGCAGAATAAAGCCCAGACGACTGCCTAACTTTTCACGGTTATCCATAGTCTCAACATCCTTTTTCATATTTAACGAACCCATTTAACCACATTTTGAAAGAAAATGCAAGGGGATTTAGCCGCCGAGTGCCACGTCGAGCAGCATCATAAGCGCGAAGCCGCCTACGATGCCGCCGGTGGCAAAATAGGGATGCGCTTCTTTATTTTGCTGACATTCGGGGATGAGTTCGTGTACCGCGACAAGAATCATTGCGCCTGCCGCAAATGACAGCGCAAAGGGGAGCGCTACCGCAACTTTTGTAACGAGAAGTGCGCCGACAACGCCGGCAATCGGCTCGACCATGCCGGAGGCTTGCCCGATAAGAAAACTGCGTCCCCGTTCGCATCCCTCACGGGCGAGCGGCAACGCCACCGCCGCGCCTTCGGGGAAGTTTTGAAGCGCGATACCGAGCGCAAGCGTGACCGCGCCTGCCACCGCTTCCGGTGACGAGTCGCCGGCAAGTGCCCCGAATGCCACGCCCACCGCCGCGCCCTCGGGAATGTTATGAAGCGTGATGGAAAGCACCAAAAGCACCATCCGCGAAAAGCGGTCGCCGCCGCCCTTGTCCGCGTTTTTGCGGCAGGCGCGCACCGCTTTGTCGCTTGCCCACAAAAACACCGCGCCGCACAAAAATCCCACCGTGGCCACGAGCCACGCAGGAGTGGCAAGCGTTTCTTTTGCACGGGTGATGGCAGGATCGAGAAGCGACCAAAAGGAAGCGGCAATCATCACGCCTGCCGCGAAGCCGAGTGTCAGATTGAGCCATTTTTCGTCGGTTTTTTTAAAAAATAACACCACGCCTGCGCCGAGGGCGGTAACACCCCATGTAACGAGCGTGGCGAAAAACGCCCATAAAACCGGATTGTCCAAAAATATCACCTCAACCCACTATATGTGCGATTTTCGACGAACGCCACTTGCAAATCGCGCGTGGGTGCGATATAATGAACGGGTATGCGAACAAAGGAGGTGCCGCGTGTGTTTTATAAGATTGTGAACGGAGCCGTGTCGCGCGGCGCCGAAACCATTTTGGAACGGGTGGATTTTGAAATCCGCGACCGCGAAAAAATCGCCGTTGTCGGCCGCAACGGATGCGGAAAAACGACGCTTTTACGCGCGATTTTGGGCGAATTCGAGATGGAACAAGGCACGGGAGAAGAACCGTTTTCCGTTACCCATGCAGGCGAGCCGACCGTCGGCTATATGCGCCAAACGGATTTTGAGGATGACAGCATAACGCTTTTAGACGAAGTGAAATCCGTGTTTGCGCCGCTTCTTGCGATTGAAAAACGGCTTAAAGAGTTGGAAACGCAAATGACCGAAACGCCGACCGAGGCGATGCTCGCGGAATACAGCGAGTTACACGAAGAATACGAACGGCTCGACGGGTATACCTACAAAAAAGAATACGAGACGATGCTCAAAAAGTTCGGTTTTACCGAAGAGGACAAAGGAAAATCGCTTGGCGAATTTTCCGGCGGTCAGCGCACGCGTATCGCGTTTTGCAAACTGCTTTTGAGCAAGCCGGATATTTTGCTGCTTGACGAGCCGACCAACCACTTGGATATCGAGACGATTCGCTGGCTCGAAGACTATTTACAGCACTACCGTTCGGCGGTGGTCATTGTGTCTCACGACCGCATGTTCCTTGACAAAATCGTGGGTGTCGTGTACGAAATCGAATACGGCGAAACGAAACGCTATACCGGCAACTACGCCACGTTTGAGAAGCAAAAGCGCGAGAATTATCAAAAGCAGTGTAAGGATTACGCCGCCCAACAAGCGGAAATCGCGCGGTTGACACGCCTTGTGGAGCGCTTTCGCTATAAGCCGACCAAAGCGGCGATGGCGCAGTCGAAATTAAAACAAATCGAGCGGATGGTCAAAATTGATGCGCCCGACCGCTACGATTTGCGCACTTTCCACGCGGAGTTTCAGCCGGAAGAGGACAGCGTGAAAAAAGTGCTTGCCGTCGCCGATTTGTCCATCGGTTACGACCGCTCCCTTGCCACGCTCAATTTTGAGGTGATGCGCGGCGAAAAAGTGAGTATTATCGGCAAAAACGGTATCGGAAAATCCACGCTCCTCAAAACGCTTGTGAACGAAATCGAGCCGCTTTCCGGCCGCTATGAATTCGGCGTACGGGCAAAAATCGGCTATTTCGACCAACAGCAAGCTTTACGCGGCGGCAGTCAAACGGTGCTCGATGATTTTTGCGCGGAGTTTCCGCAGATGTTACAGTCGCAGGCACGCACCGCGCTCGGCGCGTTCCAATTTTGCGGCGACGACGTATTTAAGCCGCTGGATGCGCTTTCGGGCGGTGAACGAGTGCGGTTGGCGCTTTGCAAGATTTTGCGTCGGCGGCCGAACGTGTTGCTGCTTGACGAGCCGACCAACCACATGGACATTGTCGGCAAAGAAACGCTTGAAAATATGCTCTCGGAATACGAGGGAACGATTTTGTTTGTGTCCCACGACCGCTATTTTGTGAAAAAACTCGCCGACCGCTTAATTGTGTTTGACGAGGGCGTAAGCGTGCTCCCGTTCGGTTACGATGAATACGAGCAAACCTTGCGTGAACAGGAAGAGTCGGCTTCTGACAAGCTGCATACCGGCAAAACGGAAAAAAGCGGCAAAAAGGGGTTTACAACACCGCTGAAAGAATTGTCTCGTCTGCAAAAAAAGGTGGAAAAACTGGAAAAAGACATCGCCGCCGCCGAAGCGGAACTGGCGCGACTGGAAGTGGAAGCGACAAAAGAGGACGTGCTTTCCGATTACGTGCGACTGTCGGAACTGTCGGAGCAGCAGGCGGCGTTGCGCGCGCAGATCGACGAGATGACCGACGAATGGGCAACGGCTTCGGAACAATTCGCCGACCTTGCCTAAAAAATTGTCGGAAATCGTTGACAAACTCTGTAAAAATAGGGTAAAATAAACTGTTGA
>JAZLLJ010000034.1:0-19515 GCA_045598065.1 Acutalibacteraceae bacterium | reverse complement strand
ACGCTTTTAGATTTCCCGGAGCACGTCGCCTGCACCGTGTTTACCCTCGGTTGCAATCTGCGCTGCCCGTTTTGCCATAACGCCTCGCTCGTCCTGCCGGAACGAGCGTTGCCCGAAGAAATGCCGGAAGAAGCGTTTTTTTCGTTCCTCGAAAGCCGCGAAAAGGTGCTCGACGGCGTGGCGATCACCGGCGGCGAACCGCTGGTTCAACCCGATATCGTGGACTTTATCCGCAAAATCCGCGATAGGGGATTTGCCGTAAAATTAGACACCAACGGCACACTTCCCCACGTCCTCAAAACCATTTTGGATGAGCATCTCGTCGATTACGTTGCGATGGACATCAAAAATTCCCCTGCGCGCTACGGTGAAACGGTGGGCGTTCCCGGTTTTGACGTGAAAAAAATCGAAGAGAGTCTCGCTCTGCTCCGCGCTTCCGGCGTGCCATTCGAGTTGCGCACCACCGTGGTCGCCGAACTGCACGACGAAACCGCTATACAAGATATAGGGGTATGGATTCGCGGCGACCAAAAATATTTTTTACAGTCGTTTACCGACTCCGGCGACATTTTACAGTCCGGTTTTTCCGCGCACACCCCCACGAAAATGCGAGAATTTCAAGGAATTTTGGCACCGAACGTCCCAAAAACGGAACTTCGCGGCATCTGAAAAATTTCCCCAAAAAATACAATATGTTGAAAAATTCATTCTTGACAACCCCTAAATCTTGTGGTATGATAAACACGTTGTGAATATGACACCATAAGAAAGGGGTTCTTTTTATGTACCAAGTTCAAAAACGTGACGGCAAGATTGCGGAATTCGACCTGAAAAAGATTTCCGAAGCCATCACCAAGGCCTTTGATGCCTGCCAAAAACAGTATAATCCGGATATCATCGATATGCTCGCCCTGCGCGTGACTGCCGCTTTTGAGCCGAAAATCAAAGACGGTCTTATCGCGGTGGAAGACGTTCAAGATAGCGTGGAATCGGTTTTGAGCCAAGCCGGTTACGACGACGTGGCCAAAGCCTACATCCTCTATCGCCGTCAGCGCGAGAAAATCCGCAATATGAAATCCACCATCCTCGACTACAAAGAGCTGGTGGACAACTATGTGAAAATCAACGACTGGCGCGTGAAAGAGAACTCCACCGTCACCTATTCGGTCGGCGGTCTGATTCTCTCCAACTCCGGCGCCATCACCGCCAACTACTGGCTTTCCGAGATTTATGACGATGAGATTGCCAACGCCCACCGCAACGCGGATATCCACCTTCACGACCTGTCCATGCTGACCGGTTACTGCGCCGGTTGGTCGCTGAAACAGCTCATTCAGGAAGGTCTCGGCGGCATTCCGGGCAAAATCACCTCGTCTCCGGCGAGCCACCTTGCCACCCTCTGCAACCAGATGGTCAACTTCCTCGGCATTATGCAAAACGAGTGGGCAGGCGCGCAGGCGTTCTCCTCGTTCGATACGTATCTTGCCCCGTTTGTCAAGGTGGACAACCTCGACTACGACGCGGTGAAAAAGTGCATCGAGTCCTTCATCTTCGGTGTCAATACCCCGAGCCGTTGGGGTACGCAGGCGCCGTTCTCCAACATCACTCTCGACTGGACCGTGCCGCACGACCTCGCGGAACTGCCGGCAATCGTCGGCGGCAAAGAGATGCCGTTTAAGTACAAAGACTGCAAAGCCGAAATGGATATGGTCAACAAAGCGTTCCTCGAAATTATGATTGAGGGCGACGCCAACGGCCGCGGCTTCCAGTATCCGATTCCGACCTACTCCATCACCCGTGATTTCGACTGGTCGGATACCGAGAACAACCGTCTCTTGTTCGAAATGACCGCCAAATACGGCACACCGTATTTCTCCAACTACATCAACAGCGATATGGAACCGAGCGACGTGCGCAGTATGTGCTGCCGTCTGCGTCTTGACCTGCGTGAACTGCGCAAAAAATCCGGTGGCTTCTTCGGCAGCGGCGAATCTACCGGTTCGATTGGCGTTGTCACCATCAATATGCCGCGTATCGCCTACCTCGCGTCGGACGAAAAAGACTTCTACCGTCGCCTTGACCACATGATGGACGTCTCTGCCCGTTCGCTGAAAGTGAAACGCACGGTGGTCACCAAAATGCTGGAAGAGGGCCTCTATCCCTACACTCGCCATTATCTCGGCACCTTCGACAACCACTTCTCCACCATCGGCCTTGTGGGCATGAACGAAGTGGGCCTCAACGCGGGCTGGCTCGGCGGCGATATGACCGATCCGAAAACCCAAAAATTCACGCAAGACGTCTTAAACCACATGCGCGAGCGCCTGTCTGACTATCAAGAGCAGTACGGCGACCTGTATAACCTCGAAGCCACTCCGGCGGAATCCACCAGCTTCCGTTTGGCGAAACACGACGTCAAACGCTTCCCGAACATCAAAACCGCCGCGAAAGAAGACGGCGACACCCCGTATTATACCAACAGTTCTCACCTGCCGGTCGGCTTCACCGACGACGTGTTTGCCGCCCTCGACATCCAGGACGAACTACAAACGCTCTACACCTCCGGCACGGTGTTCCACGCGTTCCTCGGCGAGAAACTCCCCGACTGGAAAGCGGCAGCTACCCTTGTGCGCAAAATCGCCGAGAACTACAAACTGCCGTATTACACGCTGTCCCCCACCTACTCCGTCTGCAAAAAGCACGGTTACGTGGCAGGCGAGCAATACACCTGCCCCGAGTGCGGCGAACCCACCGAGGTTTACAGCCGTATTACCGGCTACTACCGTCCGGTGCAAAACTGGAACGACGGTAAAACGCAGGAGTACAAAGACCGCAAAGTGTATGACATCGGCCGCTCCACGTTGACACACGAAGGCCCCGTCTACCACAACGACGGTGCGTGCGCCTGCGATGCGTGCGCCGAAGAGCCGAAAGCGGCCGAAGTGGAAGGCAAAATTCTGCTGTTCGCCACTGCGACCTGCCCGAAATGCAAAATGATTGCGGCGCGCCTCGACAAAGCCGGCATCCCCTACACGAAACTTATCGCGGAGGAAAACCCGGACCTCGTGGCTAAATTCGGTATTCGACAAGCCCCGACACTCGTCGTGCACCATCAGAGCGGCTCGGTGAAATACGCCCAAATGGACGAAATCATCCAATTTATCGAAAAACAGTAAGGTAGGAGTGTCCCTCAATGATTTATGACGTTTTGGTGGTCGGCGCCGGCCCTGCCGGACTGACTGCGGCACTCTATGCCCTGCGCGCCAACAAAAGCGTGTTGGTGCTCGAAAAAAGCACCCCCGGCGGCCAAATGACGTTTTCGCCGAAAGTGGAGAATTTCCCCGGTTTTTTGCAGGTCAGCGGCAACGAACTCGCTGATAAACTGGTCGAGCAAGTGCTGGAACAAGGCGCGGATATGGATTTTGGCTGTGTCAAATCCCTTTCTCGCCATGACGGCATCGTCACCGCCGACACCGGCTCGCACACGTTTGATGCGCGCACGGTCATTTTGGCCACCGGTGTCAAGCACCGGATGCTCGGACTCGACCGTGAAACCGCGTTTGTCGGCAACGGCATCTCGTTTTGCGCCGTGTGCGACGGCGCGTTCTACCGCGACAAGACCGTGGCGGTCATCGGCGGCGGCAACTCCGCGTTGCAAGAGGCGCTGTTGCTGTCCGAAAACTGCAAAAAGGTCATCATGGTACAAAATCTCCCCACCTTCACGGGCGAAGAAAAACTGCGCCAAGCGGTCGCCGCAAAAGACAACATTGATGCGGTATTCGGCACAGTTGTGACCGGTATTTTAGGGAACGATACGCTCGAAGGTATCACCCTTAAAAACGAGGCCGGCGAAGAATCCGAACTGCTTGTGGACGGCGTGTTTATCGCCATCGGTTTAATCCCCGAAAACGAGCCGTTTAAGGAGCTTGCGCCGCTCAACGACTACGGTTATTTCGACAGCGACGAGCGCTGTGTCACCCCGGCGGAAAACATCTTCGTTGCCGGCGACTGCCGCTCGAAATCGGTGCGTCAAATCACCACCGCCACCGCGGACGGCGCCGTTGCCGCGCTTGCCGCCTGCCGGTATTTAGACAATCTGTAAGCACATAAAAAACGCCCTGTAATCGTTTGATTGCAGGGCGTTTTTGTTTGCCATTTTTATCCGATTATCTTCGCCGTTTCCACCGCCACGATAACGATGGCAAGCACGATACGGTACCAGCCAAACGGCTTGAAACTGTGCTTTTTCACAAACGCGATAAGCCAGCGAATCACAAAAAGCGACACGAGGAACGACACCACAAGGCCAATTACGAGAAGCAGCCACTCGAACCCCGTAAAGGTGAACAACGAGCCGTCCAAACCCGCTTTAAACAGTTTTAATCCGCTTGCGCCGAACATCACCGGAATCGCCATAAAGAACGAGAATTCCGCCGCCACCACACGGGACGTGCCAAGCACCGTTGCGCCGAGAATGGTCGAGCCGGAGCGAGAGGTACCGGGAATGAGCGCGAGCATTTGAAACACACCGATATACAAAGCGGTTTTGAAACTCATTTCCTCAAAACTGCTGATTTTCGGCGTTTTTTTGCGATTTTCCATCCAGATAAACAGCACGCCGTAAATGAGCAATGTCGCCGCAATCACCCACATCGCCGACTGTGCAAGCACGCCGTCGAGCCAGTCGTCAATGAGCAGTCCCACAATTGCGGCAGGAACACTTGCCACCGCCACTTTTGCCCACAACATCAAGGTGTTTTTCTTTTCCTCATCGGTTTTCTTTTTGGCCCACGGGTTAAGTTTGTAAAAATACAGTACTAACACCGCCAAAATCGAACCGACTTGGATGACCACCTCAAAAATTCGGAAAAAGCCCTCGGAAACATCCATCTTAACCAGTTCGTTGAGCAGCGAAAGATGGGCGGTACTGCTGATGGGAAGCCATTCCGTGATGCCTTGAACAATTCCCATTAGGATAGATTTTATGATTTCAAATAATTCGGGCATAGCGATTCTCCTTTGTGCCGAAACGACAAAAACGGAGAAGTTTCCTCCTCCGTTTCGTCGTCGTTGTTTTTACAGGTCCATCTCGTTGAGCAGGTCACGGAGCAGGATGGCCTCGTCCGGCGTCATGGTGCAGCCTTTGCCCATCTTAGCGCGTTCCGGCGCCCACTCGCGGATGTCGTACTTCGGTGCGCGATCGTTCCAGCTGATGAGGTTCAGTTCCTTCGTCCAACCGGACGGAGTCTGGGACAGAACACCGCACTCTTTGACGATTTCATACTTAAGTTCCGGCATTGTCAATTCTCCTTTTATTTAATATTATGCCTCGCAGGCAAAAGTATACCGATTTTTTGTGCCGCATCATTTGCGGCCGTTTTGGGGATGAACACGAAGCACCGCTTTTTGCGCTGTCGGTTTCGCCGCCGGTTGCGGATAAACCGGCATCGGCGTTTCCCCTTTAAGCGAACATTCCAACTCGGAAAGCCGCAATCCTGCCGCATCCCGACGGGCATCCAAGTCCACACGGGCGGCGCCCACTTTCGAACGCATCTGTCGTAAAGAAGCCTCGAGCTCAGAGATAAGGCCGTCCATTTCGTCGAGGCACTCTGCCCCTGCATTCCCGGAAGCCGACAGAAAATCCGCACCGCGAGCACGCAGTTCGTTGATAGCGCCGAGCAGAGCCGTTGCTTCTTCGGGAGACGTGTTCATCACCGGTGCAGACGACCTCGTGCCATTTGCCGCAACCGCACGAAGCTGTTCGTTTTCGCGGCGCAGGGCGATAATTTGGGCATTCATCTGCTCAAAGCGATTGTACGCTTCCACTCGCAGCGCCTCGCGCTTTTGTTCGGAGGTAGAGACGGCGGCTTTCAATTTTTTGTTCTCTTCGGTAAGGGTGGTGAGGTAGGTGTTCGCCTGGTTAAGTCCCTCGCGAAGCCCGGCTTCCCGTTCGGAGAAGTCCGCCTGAACGCCGTCCATGTAGTCCATCACGTCTTGGCGGTTGAATCCGCGGAGCGATGTACGAAACCCGTTTTGTTCGGCCATTCGGCAGTCCCCCTTACTTTATAAGATAAAACTTTTTTATGCGTGAACCCATTGTACCACCTTTTCTCGAAAATTGCAACAATAATTTTGCCCAAACCGACAAAAAACACGACAAAATTTTCTTGTGATAACCGCAAAATCTCCGTGCAAACTAATCACACAGCGAACATCGACGATTTGCTGCTGTCCGTTTTTTCGCGGACGTCGAGGTTTTTTGTGAAGGAGTTGAAAACGAAATGTCCAAGAGCAAGACGATGGTGCCGGAGGCCCGCGACGGTCTCAACCGTTTCAAGATGGAAGCCGCGTCCGAGGTCGGCGTTAGCCTGAAACAAGGCTACAACGGCGATTTGACCTCTAAACAGGCTGGTTCGATCGGCGGTCAGATGGTCAAGAAAATGATCCAGCAGTATGAGAACAACCTGAAATAATCGGTTGACTCTCACCCCCAAAACTGTCCGGAGAAAAGTCCGCTTTTCTCCGGACAGTTTTCCTTTTTTTCGTCAAAAAATGCAGGGAACGTTCTTATAAAAAACTTACAATTTTTTTCGAAAAACACTTGCATTTTGGGGACAAGTGGTCTATAATGGGCATATAAGTGGCGGAAAAAGGTGGATTAGGGTGGAAAGTGGTGATTTTCCACAACTTCCACCAAGTTTTCAACAATCCCGTTTTCGACGGGAATCGTTCCCGTTTCGCCACGCTATTTTGATTTTTCAACAGGAGGTGAGGACTGTGCTGGTCGGCCGTTACTTACACGCTATCGATCAAAAAGGGCGCGTGATTGTGCCTGCGAAACTTCGTGCCCAGTTGGGTGAGACGTTCGTCGTCGCCGCGGTCCTCGACCGCTGCATTACCGTTTACTCCATGGACGAGTGGGACAAGCTTCAAGGAAAACTCGCTGAGATGCCCATCAGCAAAGCGCGCAAACTCCAACGCTACCTCTCGTCCAATGCCGACGAAGCGACCGTGGATGCCCAAGGCCGTATTCTCGTCCCGAAACATCTTCTCGCCTACGCCGGCATCGAAAGCGAAGCACTGTTCACCGGCGCCGGCAACCGCGCGGAGATTTGGAACCCCGTTTCCTACGAGCAGAGTATGAGTGAAATGACCGCCGACGAAGTGGAAGCGGAATTTACGGAGCTCGGCTTCTGATGGGCGCGGGCAGCAGTTACCACGTTCCCGTCCTCTTTGAGCCGACGATTGCGGCTCTCGACGTAAAGCCGGACGGCATTTACGTTGACGGCACTGCCGGAGGCGGCGGTCACGCAAGCGCCGTAGCCGCCAAACTCACAAGCGGACATTTGTATGCCCTCGACCAAGATCCGGACGCTATCAAAGCGGCCGGCGAACGGCTGAAAGGATTGTCCGCAACTTTAATCCAAACCAACTTCCGCAAAATGAAAGCCGTTCTCGCCGAGCAAGACGTATTCGCGGTGGACGGCATTCTCCTCGACCTCGGCGTTTCCTCTCACCAGTTAGACGATGCCTCCCGTGGTTTTTCTTACCACGCGGATGCGCCGCTCGATATGCGGATGAGCCAAAGCGGAAAAACCGCCGCCGACCTGCTCAACGAAAGCACCGGCGGAGAACTGGTCCGCGTCTTCCGCGACTACGGCGAAGAAAAGTTCGCAAAACCCATTGCCGCCGCCATTGTGCGAGAGCGAGAAAAAGATTCCGTGTGGACAACCGCTCGCTTAGCCGACCTCATCGCCGGTTCGATTCCTGCCGCCGCACGACGGGACAAGCATCCCGCTCGCCGCGTATTTCAGGCATTGCGCATCGCGGTCAACGGCGAATTGGAGTTGCTTCCCGGCGCACTGACCGATGCTTTTTCCCTGTTAAAGCCCGGCGGAAGACTGGCGGTCATCACCTTCCACTCGTTGGAAGACCGCATCGTCAAAGAACAGTTCGCCCGTTTTTGTGTCGGGTGTACCTGCCCGAAAGAATTTCCCGTTTGCGTCTGCGGCAAAACACCACCCGGAGCGCTTGTGTTGCGTAAACCGGTCACGGCGACCGAACAGGAACTTGCCGAAAATCCCCGTAGCCGGAGCGCAAAACTCCGTTGCATAGAAAAAATCCACGACTTGTACGACTAACCACCATCATCATTTTGAATGAAAGGAGGGATCGCTGTGGCCAACTATTCCAACGCCGCATATGACCTGTCGCTGTTCGCTGACGAGCAGAGCGGAAAAGTTATCTCCATCGAAGAAAACAAAAAACAAAAGCGCGAAGCCAAGCAGCGGTCGCTCCTGCAATCACTTATCAGCGCGGTGGCCGTCGTCGCTGTGGTAGCGATGGTGCTCGGCGTGGTGCTGATGGCCATCGTCAGCAAAGTGAAACTAACCGAGATGAACGAGACGATTTCCGACCTCAACGAACAGTTATCCATTTTGCAAAGCGAAAACGTGCGGCTTAATTCCGAGCTTACTGAAATTGCCTCTGCCGACCGCATTGACGCTTACGCCGAAAAGCACGGCCTTCAAAAAATGGAACCCAGCCAAGTCTACTACTTCACCGTAGACGGCGGCGACCGCTTCGAAAAGACCGAGACGGAAAGCCCGTCTTTCTGGTCAACACTTTGGGGCACTATTACCGGACTGTTCTGACATATTCCGCCGTTTTCGGCATAGAGATGAAACGAACCGTCCCGCATGAATTTGATCCTTCACGAAACGGGAGTCAGCCAACACCTTGACTCTCGTTTTCTGTATACATAGCCTGCAGAAAGGAGGAACTCCCTTATGAGTCAGAAGAAAAAGGCCAATAACGGCTCTATCCTGCCGCCACGCCAAATGCGCCGTCGCGGCGTGCTTTGCGCCATCGCTCTGTGCGCTGCGTTTGCTCTGCTTGCAGGGCGACTCGGGTACCTCCAATTAGTCCAAGGCGAATACTGGTCTACCCAGGCTGTGTCCCAGCAACTGAACGACAGTTTGGTTGCCGCCCATAGGGGAACCATCTACGACTGCAACGGCAAACCGCTGGTGGAATCCATGGAGGTTTGGACCGTCATCATGTCCCCCTCCAACATCTCCCAATTAGAAGACGCGGAATCTGTCCGCACCAAAATCGCTGACGAGGTATCCGGTATTCTTGATGTTGACCGAGACGAGCTGTACGAAAAAACCGGGCGCAGCAACTCCCAGTATGAAAAAATAAAAGCCCAGGTTGAATATCCCGTTGTAGAAAAGCTGATTGACTGGGTTGAAAAAAACAACCTTTCCACCAGCGGCATCTTCCGCGTGATTACCGACTACAAGCGCATTTACCACTATAATTCGTTGGCATCCTGCGTCATCGGATTCACCGGCACCGACTATTACGGTCTGTACGGCTTAGAGGCGCAATACAACGACGTGCTTTCCGGCACTGCCGGTCGTATCGTGACCGCCCAAAACGGTGTCGGCGGCGATATGCCCGTCTCTCTCACCTACGAAAAAACCGTCGATGCCGAAGACGGCCACAGTTTGGTGTTGACGATTGACCAAAACATTCAGGCATGGGCTGAAAAATATCTGGAACAGTCCGTTGTGGAAAACGGCGTGAAAAACCGCGCCGTTTCCATCGTGATGAACGTGCACACCGGCGCAATTTTGGCGATGGCGGTAAAAGGCGACTTTAACCCCAACGAACCGTTTGAGGTCGCCGATCCCAACGCCGAAGCCGCTATTAAGCTCCTGTCGGGCGACGAAAAAAGCGATGCCGTCACCAAAGCCCTTCAACTGCAATGGTCGAACAAAGCCGTTTCCGAGTTCTATGAGCCCGGTTCGGTCTTCAAAGTGTTCACCTCTTGTATGGCTATTGAAGAAGGCGTCGGCAATATCAACACCTCCTCCTTCTACTGCCCCGGTTACATCGAAGTGATGGGCCAACAGATTACCTGCTGGCACGCCGGCCACGGCACACAAACTTTCCCCGACATCATCTCCAACTCCTGCAACCCGGGCTTTATCACGCTGGGCGTAGGACTCGGCGGTGAGCGTTTCTTCAAATATTTCACCGGTTTCGGTTTCACCGAGCCTACCGGCATTGATATGTTCAGCGAAAGCGCTCCTCCTCCCACGCTGTATCACGATGCGGATATGACCGATTTGGACGTAGCAACCTCCTCCATCGGCCAAACATTTGAAATCACGCCTCTCCAAATGGCCACCGCCCTCTGCGCAGTCGCCAACGGCGGCTATTTGATGCAGCCCTACGTGGTGGCGCAGGAATTGGACGGCAACGGCAACGTGGTCCGAACCACCGAGCCGGTTGTTAAACGTCAAGTGGTGTCCACCGAAACCACCAAACAAGTCGCCTCTATGTTAGCGGCGGCCGTCAACGGCGGCGGTTCCAAAAACGTTTACGTCGCCGGCTACCGCGTGGCCGGAAAATCCGGTACCTCCGATAAAACCGAAACCCGTCAAGGCGACGTGGAAAACGAGGTGTGGGGCTCCTTCGGCACCTTTGCCCCGGCAGATGATCCGGAAATCGTGGTGCTGACCATTACCGACACCGCCCAAAGCGACAACCGTTGGGGCAGTTATACTGCCGGCCCGGTGTGTCAAAAAATCTTGGCCGATACGCTTCCTTATCTCGGCGTGGAACCGCTGTATACCGAAGAAGAACTGGCCAACCTCTCCACGATTACACCTGATGTGGTGGGCAAAGATATCTCCACCGCCACCACCATTATCAACAACGACGATTTGAAATACTCCATCCTCGGCGAGGGTAACACCATTGTCAAACAAATTCCCGAGGGCGGCAGTTCTATTCCGAAAAACGGCACCGTGGTGCTGTATACCGACGACGATTCCGCCGAGTCCACCACCACTGTCCCCGATTTCCACGGTTTGACTTTGTCTCAGGCCAACGCCGCCGCCAACGCCGCCAACCTCAATTTGGAGATTTCCGGCGTGGGACTCGACAGCGGCGAAGCCACCGTCCTTTCCCAGGATTATGAGACGGGTGCCAAAGTGGAACCCGGTACGGTTATTTACCTTGTGTTCATTACCAAAGATACCATCGCCTAAAATCCGAAAGAAAGCCGGTTTCTGTATGAAATTATCCGCCTTGTTACACACTATCTGTGATGCGCCGTTCGAAATGGACATCACAGGCATCGCCTGCGACTCCCGTCGCGTTGAACCGGGATTTTTGTTCGTGTGTATCGACGGCGTGGAGGTGGATGGCCACAAATTTGCAGGAAAGGCCATCGAAAACGGCGCGGTCGCCGTGATTGCCCAACGCGACTTAGGACTTAAAAACCAAATTCTTCTGCCGGACACGCGCTCGGTGTGGGCAAAACTGTCTGCCAACTGGTTTGACCATCCCGCCAAGCGAATGCGTCTTATCGGCGTGACCGGCACCAACGGCAAAACCTCCTCCACCTATATGCTCAAACACGCGTTGGAAGCGTGCGGCCGCAAAGTGGGACTCATCGGCACCATCCAGTCTATGATTGGGGCGCGGCAGATTCCTGCCTGCCACACCACGCCCGAAGCGTATGAGTTGCAAGGACTGTTCGCGCAAATGGCGGACGCCGGATGCACCGACGTGGTGATGGAGGTTTCGAGCCACGCGCTCGCGCAATGCCGCGTGGACGGCGTCACCTTTGATGCCGCGGTATTTACGAATTTAACGCAAGACCACTTGGATTATCACAAAACGATGGATGCGTATTGCGATGCCAAACGCAAACTGTTCCAAAACAGCCGTTTGGCGGTGCTTAATGCCGACGATCCGTGGTTTGAAAAAATGAAAGCCGGCATCACTTGCCCACTGATTACTTTTTCACTGAAATCCGACAACGCCGACGTGACGGTGAGTCACTACGTACCCCGACCGGACGGCGCCGATTTCCTTTTTTCCAAAAACGGAAAACAAACCCCCGTTTCCATGAACGTTCCCGGCGAGTTTTCCGTTTATAATGCCACCGGAGTCCTTGCGTGCCTCGTCGGTCTCGGCGAGGACGCGGACACCGTGTGCGGCGCTTTTGCCACACTCTCCGGCATCAAAGGCCGTGCCGAAGTGGTGCCGACCGGCCGCGGATTTTCGCTCGTTATCGACTACGCCCACACGCCCGACGGCATCGAAAAAATCTGCGAAACGCTCCGTGCCGACTGTCAAGGCCGCCTCATCACGGTTTTCGGCGCCGCCGGAGAACGCGATCGCGGAAAGCGCCCCCAAATGGGTGAGATTGCGGCGCAGTATTCGGATGTGTTGGTGCTGACCTCCGACAACCCCCGTCGGGAAGATCCGATGCAGATTATCAACGACGTGTTGCCGGGCATCCCGAAGTCCACACCCTGCCACGTATTCGTTAACCGATTCGAAGCCATTCGTTTTGCAGTCGCCGAAGCCAAGCCGGGCGACACCGTGTTGCTCGCCGGCAAGGGACACGAGACCTATCAAGTACTGCAAAACGGTATCATCCACTTGGATGAACGGGAAGTTGTCGCCGAAGCCTTGGGAATGAAAAATAAATGGGAGCTTTCAAAATGAACGATACGTTGATGATGACCTTTGTCTGCGGCGGCGTTGCGATAGCCGCGCTGCTTGCCTCCTTACTGCTCGGGCGGTGGACCATCCCCGCACTGCACAAACTGAAATTCGGCCAAACCATTTTGGATATCGGCCCCTCTTGGCACAAAAACAAACAGGGAACGCCCACCATGGGCGGTCTGTTCTTCATCTGCGCCGCGGCGTTTATGATGATTGCCGGTGTCCTGTTTTGCGAAGGGGTTTTGCCCATAAAACCTCTCACCGGTATTTCCCCCGAAGTGCAGTTCCGGTTCTTTGCCGGTTGCGGACTGGCATTCGGATGCGGCTTCATCGGTTTTGCAGACGACTACATCAAGGTGGTAAAAAAACGCAACTTAGGTCTCACGGACAAACAAAAAATGTTCTTGCAGCTGTTGCTTTCCGCCGCCTATTCCACCGCGCTGGTGCTTACCGACTCCGACCGTTTCTTCATTCCCTTTGTGGGTATGGTGGACTTTTCCTGGTGGTTTATTCCCGTCGCGATGTTCTTTATCGTCGGAATGTCCAACGCCACCAACTTGACCGACGGTGTGGACGGCCTTTGCGGTTCCGTCACTTTCGTCGCTTCCTTGGCAATGTTGGTGCTTGCAGCCCTTGCCAACGTCGTCGGCTATGCGGCATTTTGCATTTTCGCCGCCGCTCTCGTGGGCGCTATCGCCGGCTATCTGTTCTATAACGTCCACCCTGCCAAAGTGATGATGGGCGACACCGGTTCGCTGTTTATCGGCGGTGCGCTCTGCGCTCTCGCGTTCGGCATCGGCCATCCGCTGTTGCTTCTTCCCGTCGGCATCCTCTATATTCTCGAAACGCTGTCGGTGATTTTGCAGGTCAGTTATTTCAAACTGACCAAAGGCAAACGCCTGTTTAAAATGTCCCCCATCCACCATCATTTTGAAATGTGCGGCTGGTCGGAAAACAAAATCGTCACCGTCTTCTCCCTCGTGGATTTGTGCGGTTGTATCATCGCCGTGTTGTGCGCGGTGTTCCTTTGGTAATCTCTCGCTTTCAGCGATATTTTTCGGAAAGGAGGCCTTTTTATGGATGAGTCCTCGCCTAAAACAAAAAAACGCCTGTTTCGCGCAGGAAATTTCGACACACCGCTCCTCATCATCCTGCTGATTCTTTTGGGAATCGGACTTATCTGTCTGTTTTCCGCCAGTCACGTCTACGCCTCCTACTACAACGGGAACAGTTATTACTACATTCTCCGTCAAGGCATTTTCGCCGCGGTCGGTTTGGTGGCTATGTATCTGATTTCCCTTATCGACTACCAGTTTTGGCGCAAAACCGCGGTACTCCTCTACGTCGTTTCCATCGTACTGCTGATTATCGCGTATGTCGCCCCCTCTCAAAACGGCGTTCACCGTTGGATTTCCGTGCCGGGCATCGGCCAGTTCCAACCCTCTGACTTCGCCAAATTCGCGCTTATCGTCTTTTTTGCCCAAATCATCTCCCTAAACCACAACAAAATGAAACGCATCTCGGTGTTTATCGAATTGCTGGCGGCTTTGGGCCTTATTTGTTTTTTGGTGGTGATTGAGCCTCACTTGTCCGGTACGATGCTGATTCTCGGCATCGGCCTCGTCATGATGTACGTCGGCGGTGCGCGCGGTTTTTATATTCTCCTGTTGATGCTTTGCGGCGTCGGCGCCGTACTCGTTATGGTCTTTGGTCTCGGCTACGAAGCCGACCGCGTGTCCGTTTGGATGGATCCTCTCGGTGTGTTTGCCGTTGACCGCGATATGGCGTGGCAAACCGTTCAGTCACTGTACGCGATTGGTTCCGGCGGTCTTATGGGCCTCGGCATCGGTAACTCCCGTCAAAAACATCTATTCCTGCCGGAGCCCCAAAACGACTTTATTTTCGCCATCATCTGCGAAGAACTGGGCTTTATCGGCGCGCTTCTTATCATCGCACTGTTCGCCCTGCTTGTGTGGCGCGGCATCACCATCTCGCTGCGCGCTCCCGACAAATTCGGCGCGCTGTTGGCGGTGGGCATCAGCGCCCAAATCGGCATCCAAGTGCTTTTGAACATCGCGGTGGTTACAAACACCATTCCCAACACCGGCATCGGCCTTCCGTTTTTCAGTTACGGCGGCACGTCTATGATGATGTTGCTCGGTGAAATGGGTGTGTTGTTCTCCATTGCACGCCAGTCGAAACAAAAAAATTAACCCGTCTTTCGGGACAGAAAGAGGCTTCGTATGCGCGTTTTACTTTCCGGCGGCGGCACAGCCGGCCATATCAATCCTGCCTTAGCCATCGCAGGTAAAATCAAAGAGCGCTATCCCGACAGCGAATTTCTGTTTGTGGGCGCCGAAGGCCGTATGGAAACCGATTTAGTGCCGAAAGCAGGCTATCCCCTCAAAAGCATCGTCGTCAAAGGTTTCAAACGCAAACTCACTCCCTCTGGCCTTGCCCACAACATCTCGGCCACCTACCACGCCGTAGCCTCCGGCCGGGATTGCAATAAAATTTTGAAAGAATTCAAGCCGGATATCTGCATCGGCACCGGTGGCTACGTCTGCGGACCGATTCTTCGCAAAGCCGCCAAAAAAGGCATTCCCGTAGTGCTTCACGAATCCAACGCCTTCCCCGGCATCACCGTAAAGATGCTCGCAAAAGCCGCCAAAGCGGTGTGCGTTGCCACCGAGGAAGCTATTCCCCGTTTGCCGGAGGGCACCAACGCGATTGTAACCGGAAACCCTCTCCGATTGGAATTCCAAAACCCCGACAAAGAACTGGCGCGGTTGGAAATGGAACTGGATGACCGTCCTTTCGTGCTGTCTCTCGGCGGCAGTTTGGGCGCTCTTAAAATCAACGAACTCATGCGCGGTGTTCTCACCATGGCGTGCAAAGACAGTGCTACGCGCCATCTTCACGCGACCGGCCGCGCAGAATACGACGAATTTATAAGCGATATGAAGGAAGCCGGCGTAACCGACAACGATTGCATGGAAATCCGCCCGTACATCGACGATATGCCGCGTTGTATGGCGGCAGCCGATTTGGTCGTTTGCCGTTGCGGCGCAATGACAACCACCGAACTGCTCGCCTGCGGCAAACCGTCCATTCTTATTCCCTCGCCCAACGTGGCGGAAAACCACCAGTTCTACAACGCGCAGGCGTTGGTCCATAAAGGCGCCGCCGTCTGCATCGAAGAAAAAGACCTCACCGCCGAGCGCCTGTTCTCTGAAATTCGCACTTTAACTGAAAATCCTACCAAACTGAAACAAATGTCCGTATGTGCCAAAACCGCCGCCATCACCGATGCCGACGAACGCATTATGGACGTTATTGAGGAAATTTTAGCCGCTCGCCGCTAACACGGACAAGCACCGCCCTCACCCTCACCGCATACACTACGGGTACGGGCGGCAGAAAATGCCCCCGCAAAGGGGGAATTTCCATTGTCTGAATTACTGGTTACCGGCGGTACCCGTTTAAGCGGTGCTGTCACTGTTCACGGTGCCAAAAACAGCGCGTTGCCCATTCTCGCCGCTTGTGTGCTTTGTCACGGCGAATGTGTTTTGCACCGGTGTCCTGCATTGTCGGATGTTTTGTCCTCGCTGGATATTCTGCGGCACTTGGGCTGTACCGTCACGCAGGAGGATGACACCGTTACCGTCAACGCTGAGACAGTCACCGCCAACGACATTCCCGAAACGTTGATGCGAAAGATGCGCTCCTCCATTGTGTTTCTCGGTGCCCTCACCGCACGTACCGGTGAAGCTCGCGTTTCACTTCCCGGCGGCTGTGAATTAGGTCCACGTCCCATCGACCTGCATATCGCCGGATTATCCCGGTTGGGTGCGATCATCACCGAACACCACGGCTGTTTACATAGCGTTGTCGCCGACCGCTTTATCGGCAACACCATTTCTCTCTCGTTCCCCAGCGTAGGTGCCACCGAAAACATCCTGCTTGCCGCCGTTTGCGCAAACGGCACAACGGTGCTCACCGGCGGCGCACGCGAACCGGAGATTTTTGATTTAATCGAATTTTTGCGAGCCGCCGGCGCCCACATCGACGTGCATCCCGACTCGCTTATTATTGAGGGTGTCACCGCTCTTCACGGTTGTTCCCACACCATCATTCCCGACCGCATTGAAGCGGCAACGTATATGGCTGCCGGTGCGATTACCGGGGGAACGCTTCTTCTTTCGCCGATTGTGCCGGAACATTTAGCGCCGATTGTGCCGCTGTTCTCCGAATGTGGCTGTCACCTCAAACAGTGGGAAGATTCTCTTTTGTTGACCGCGCCTCCCCGTTTGCGCCCTTTGAAACTGGTACGCTCTCTCCCTTACCCCGGTTTCCCCACCGATGCCGCCGCGCCGCTGTTGGCCGCTATGACCACCGCAGACGGTGTCAGCGTGTTTGTGGAAACGATTTTCGAAAACCGCTATAAGTTCGTAGACGAACTGCGGCGCTTGGGAGCGCTTATCAAAACCGAAGGCCGGGTTGCCGTAGTAGAAGGGATTCCCCGTCTGCAGGCCGCCGCAGTACACTGTACCGATTTGCGCGGCGGCGCAGCCTTGACGGTGGCGGCCTTGGCGGCAGAAGGCACCACCAAAATCGCCGAACTTCACCATCTTGACCGCGGCTACTATGAACTTTGCCGCGAATTGCAAGGACTGGGAGCGACCGTGACGCGCCGCTCTTAAAAATCTTACGAAAGGAACAGGACGTTGCTATGGCGGACGAACGCATGATTCCCAAACAACCGAAAAAGCCCGTCAAACCCCATTCCAACGGTCAGCGTCGCCTTCACACAGCGATTTGGCTTATCGGGCTGACTCTGTTTTTGGTTGCGGTGGCCATCGGCTTGCACTTCATCAACAAAAGCCGCGCCGTCGCTATCGCCGAAAAAAACGTCGGCACCGTCTCTGTTGCCGCCGATCAAGGAAAAGGCGGACTGTTCCGCGTTCGTTCTCTCGCCGTAAAAGGCAACAGCCACTATACCGTCGACCAAATCCTTAACGCCAGCAAACTTTACGTAGGGCAAAGCGTTTGGAACGTCGATAAAATGCAAGCGGCCGCCAACGTAAAAGCCGCCTGCCCTTATGTGGAAACCGCCGACATTTCCTCCGGACTGTTCGGCAGTTACACCATCACCGTAAAGGAAACTAACATCATCGGCGCAATGTATGCCGACGGAAAATGGGTGCTTGTCGGCGAATCCGGCCAAGCAGTAGATGAAATCCCCATTGAAAGTTTCGTTCCGCCGCGCTATCTCTATTTCAAAGGCGCCACCCCCAGCGGAAAGGGACTCGGCGAACAGGCGATGGATGACCGATCCACCGAAATCGTCAACAAATTGTTAGCGGCCATCGAAGAAAACGAATTGACCAACATCTGTGAATTGGACCTCACCAGTCGGGGAAATCTGTCGATAAACTGGAACAATCAGATTACCATTCTTCTCGGAAACGACAGTAATTTGAACTATGAACTCGCGGTAGTCAACGAAGTATTGCCCTCGGTTCTCAAAAACCACGGACAGCAGGCAAAAGGAACACTCGACGTTTCCTCTTATTCCGACGAAAACGCTACAAATCGTGCCATTTTTTCTCCGGACAACTAAATATTGTGTAAAAAAAACGGGGAAAGCGAGATTTTTTTCGCTTTCCCCATTGATTTTTTTTAAGAGATATGTTATGATATGAGTTGTATAAAACTGGTGAAAAAATTGCGAATTTGAAATTGGAGGATGTCTTATGGGCTTTCAGTTTGAAAACGATTTTGTGGATAACGTTCAAATCAAAGTGGTCGGTGTCGGCGGCGGCGGCGGAAACGCTGTGAACCGTATGGCGCGCGCCGGTCTTG
Organism: Acutalibacteraceae bacterium; assembly: GCA_045598065.1. Taxonomy (GTDB): domain Bacteria; phylum Bacillota; class Clostridia; order Oscillospirales; family Acutalibacteraceae; genus RGIG426. The sequence goes on along the minus strand of JAZLLJ010000034.1, from coordinate 1,116 downwards.
TCGGCGTAGAATTTATCGCCATCAACACCGATCGTCAGGCGTTGTACCTGTCTCAGGCAACGCAGAAAATTCAAATCGGCGACAAACTGACCAAAGGTCAGGGCGCCGGTTCCAACCCCGAAAAAGGCCAACGTGCCGCCGAGGAAAGCCGCGATGAAATCATCGCCGCCCTCAAAGGCGCCGATATGGTCTTCATTACCGCCGGTATGGGCGGCGGCACCGGCACCGGTGCGGCGCCCGTTGTGGCGGAAATCGCTCGTGACCTCGGCATCCTCACCGTCGGCATTGTCACCAAACCGTTTGCGTTTGAGGGCCGCCGCCGTATGGAGCAGGCCGAAGCCGGTATCACCACGCTCCGCGAGCACGTGGACAGCCTGGTGGTCATCCCCAACGAGCGCCTTAAAAGTGTCTCCGAAACTCGCATCACCCTCGCCAACGCCTTCGAGGCGGCGGACGACGTGTTGCGCCAAGGTGTCCAGAGCATTTCTCAACTCATTAAAGTCCCCGGCCTCGTCAACCTCGACTTCGCCGACGTGACCACCGTGATGAAAGATGCCGGCTACGCCCATATGGGTATTGGCCGCGCCCAGGGCAAAGACAAAGCCGAGGAGGCCGCCAAAGCCGCGATTTCCAGCCCGTTACTCGAAACCTCTATCGACGGCGCGCACGGCGTTTTGATTAACATCACCGCCTCGCCGGACATCGACCTCGAGGACGTGGAGCAAACCTCCTCCGCTATCCAAAAAGCCGCTCATCCGGACGCCTCCATTATCTGGGGCGCCGCGTTTGACGAGAATATGGAAGATGAAATTTGCGTCACCGTGATTGCTACCGGCTTCGACGCGGACGGCAAACGCGCCGCCGCGGCCACCGCTTCGGTCATCGGCAGCGAGAGCAACGATTTGGATGCTCCTTCTTTCGTGAACAACGCCCCCACTCCGGTCAACTCCGCTTTGGCAGACGATGACGATTACATCGACATTATGTCCATCTTCAATAAGAAGAAAGATCAATAAGACTTAAAAACCCACTGTGGCCTCACCGTCACAAGGGGGTTCTTTTTTGTCATTTTTCTTTTTCCCCCTCTTTTTCGCCACGCACTCATCCCAGTAATGA
>JAZLLJ010000033.1:0-6484 GCA_045598065.1 Acutalibacteraceae bacterium | reverse complement strand
ACCGACAACAGCACCGCCACCAACACCACCGCAAAACACGCGGCAAGCGCCAACCAGCGTTTGGTTTGTTTTGCCGGAACAACGGGGACGAGGTGCGGCTCGTCCCCGTCGTCCGACAGGGAAACGATAGCGGCATCTTGGGCCGCAACCGTTTTAAGCAAATCTTCGCGTTTGTCGGGAACGGCGGCGTATGCTTGCGTTTTCAGCTGTTGTTCAAATTGTTTTTTGGTCATCACCGCTCGCCCCCTTTCTTGTTTCTCAATTTCTTAATGGCGTTTTGATATGTCCAAAATACCGTTCCTTTCGGTATCTGTAATTCCTCCGCAACTTCGGTCAGCGTAAATCCGGACAACAGCCGCAAACTCACCACGTCCCGTTCTTTTTCGGAAAGCGGCGCAAGCCGTTGCCAAAACGCCAACTCGGACAGCGCGTTTTCCAAATCGTTGCTCGACTCCGCGTGGTAATCATCCAGTTCTGTCTGTTTGCCGCACTCACGAAGTTTGTCCAGCGTTTTGTTCTTGGCAATCGTAAAAATCCACGCGCGGCCGTTTTTGGCGAAAAACGTCTTTGCCTTTTCCCATACGGTCAAAAACGTTTCCTGCATCACGTCCTCGGCAATCTCCTGCGATTCGCACAGTCGAAAGGCATAGAAATAGACCGGCTTGCTCAGTTCTTCATAGAGCAACCCGAGAGCATTGCTGTCCCCACGGGACACCGCCTCTATTCGGTTGTTGATTTCGTGAGTATTCATAAGCCGCACCTTTTTCCACTCAGTTTCTATTACCATAACGTGCGAAAATGGAAAAGTATTGGAAAAATCGGAAAATTTTTTTGTTTTTTTCATTTTATCCGATTTCTTGTTGATTTTCAAGAAAAATCCCCCACTTGACTTTAAGGGAAAAGTTGGGTATACTAAGGAAGAATTTTTCATAGTAAATAAGGAGGCTTTTTTATGAAGCGTTTTCTTTCCGTTTTGCTTGTCCTGACACTGGTGTTCCTGTGCGGTTGCTCCGCAAAAGAAGACAACCCGGCATCGACTGTCAACGACAAACCTTCCACAGTTGAAAAACCCGTTGCGTTTGCCGAAACCACCGTGTTGGAAGACGAAATCGTGACGTTCCGCGTGTTGTCCGAATCTTACGAGGAAAGCGGCGCCGTCACCTATGACGTGGAATTCAAAAACAACGCCGCTTCTCCGCTGACCGTCACGTTGGAGAACGTCACCCTCAATAAACAAGCCACAAAAGCCACCGTTTCGGTGGAGTTGGCGAAAGACGAAACCAAAACCGCCACACTCAGCTTTACCGCTGAGGAAACCGGCTCTGAAAAAGTGACCGAAGTGGGTGTGCACCTGAAAGCCACCGGTAAAAAAGACGCCGATCGGTGGTATGTGGACACGCTGTCCGAACACGACCTTGTTTTCTACCCCATCGCGCCGTAAGTCACCGACGCGGCAAAAATAACAACCACGGGAGTTTTGTATGATAAATGAGATTATCACCAAAGTCGACGATTTTGTGTGGGGTTGGTTTTTAATCATCCTCATTTTGGGCGCCGGTCTGCTGCTTACCGTTCGCACACGCTTTGTGCAGGTAAAACATTTGGGCAAAGCGCTCAAATATATGGTGAAAAACGAAGAAGGCGGCGACGGCGAAGTCACCTCTTTCGGCGCGCTTTGCACCGCGCTTTCCGCCACTATCGGCACCGGCAACATCGTCGGTGTCGCCACCGCTATCGTCGCCGGCGGCCCCGGCGCACTTTTATGGATGTTGGTCGCGGCGTTTTTCGGAATGGCGACCAAATATTCCGAGGGACTGCTCGCTATCAAATACCGCGCCGTGGACAAAGACGGCCACGTGCTCGGCGGTCCGTTCTACTATATTGAGCGCGGCATCCGCGAAGTGCTCGGTGGCAACTGGAAATGGCTCGGTAAACTGTTTGCGCTGTTTGGCGCGCTGGCGGGACTTTTGGGGATCGGAACGATCACGCAAATCAACGGTATCACCGAATCCGCCGACCGTTTGTTTAAGGGCGATGCCCTGTTCGCCATCGGTGACAAAAACATCACGCTCGCCATTATCCTCACCGGCGCCGTTGTTACCTTTTTGGTGGCATTGGTCATTATCGGCGGCATCAAACGCATCGCCAAAGTATCCGAAATTGTCGTGCCGTTTATGGCGATCGCCTACGTGCTGTTTGCGCTCATCATTTTATTGGTCAACGTCACAAAAATCCCCGCCGCCATAGCGATCGTTTGCAAGGCCGCTTTTTCCGAAGCAGCCGTTGGCGGCGCCGCTTCGGGTTATCTTATTAAAACCGCTATGCAAAAAGGTATCGGCCGCGGTATTTTCTCTAACGAAGCCGGCCTCGGCTCGGCACCGATCGCCGCCGCCGCGGCACAGACGAAATCCCCCGTGCGGCAAGGTCTTGTTTCCATGACCGGCACGTTTATCGACACCATCGTCATCTGCACCATGACCGGTCTTTCTATTGTCGTTACCGGCGCGTGGAATTCGAACGTGACCGGCGAAAAATTAGAAGGTTTCGCCGTTACCTCGTGGGCGTGGGAACACGGTTTTCCCCACGTTCCCGGAACAGTCACGCTGATTCTCCTCTCCCTCTGCCTCGCGTTCTTTGCGTTCACCACCATCCTCGGATGGGACTACTACGGCGAACGGTGTGTGGAATACCTTGTTGGCGGCCGCAAAAAAAACCTCTTGTGGCTATATCGCATTTTGTATATCCTCGCCGTGGCGATCGGCCCATATCTCACGGTGGAAGCCGTGTGGAACATCGCGGACATCTTCAACGGCTTGATGGCGTTGCCCAACTTGGTGGCACTTGTGCTGTTGAGCGGCGTGGTCAGTAAAGAGACCAAAGCTTACTTCAAAACGAAAAACCACGACTTAACCTAAATAAAAAGCAAAAACGCCTTGCCGCTCGGCAAGGCGTTTTCTTTATTCTTGTTTACTCCAAGGCGTTTTTGACGTCAATCAGTCGGCGCGGGATGTCGATATGCTGTGGGCAACGCTCGGCACACGCGCCGCAGGAAAGGCAATCCGTCGGCGCACCGCCGCTTTCGCCGAGAGCTTTGTACTGCTCGCGCAGAGTTCCCCGTTTGCGACGGGAAAGCAACACCGCTTCGTTATACAACCCGAAATAATCGGGAATAGAAATCTCCATCGGGCACTCCGCCGTGCAATAACGGCAGGCGGTGCAGGCAATGCGGTCGCCGGCGTGAAGCAAATCGGCAACGCGCGCAAGCATCGCTTTGTCGTCCTCGGTCAGCGGCACAAAGTTGCCCATTACGTCTACGTTGTCGGTCACGTGGGACATCTCGGTCATACCCGAAAGCACCATCACCACTTCCGGCAAACTTGCGGCAAACCGCAAGGCCCACGAAGCGTTAGACGGCTTCGCATCATAGGCTTTGATAATCTCTTCGGCAGGTTGCGGCAGCCGCGCCAAATCGCCGCCGCGCACCGGTTCCATCACGACCACCTTTTTGCCGTGTTTCACCGCAGTTTCATAGCAAAGACGGGACTGCACGTCCTCGTCCTCCCAGTCGAGATAGTTTAACTGCAACTGCACGTATTCCACTTCGGGGTGACGGGTGAGAATTTCGTCAAGACATTCCGCCGTATCGTGGAACGAGAAACCGGTATGCTTGATTTTGCCCTCTTCTTTCATCCTTTGGATAAACCCGAATGCGTCCACCTCTTCGGTGTGACCGATAATGGCCGAATCCACGCAATGGATCCAGTAATAGTCGAAATAGTCCACACCGCACCGTTCCAACTGCTCGTTGAAAATCTCGTAAAGCCCCTCTTTGGTGGGCTTGTTATAAACGGGCATTTTGTCCGTGATGGTAAAAGCATCGCGAGGATAGCGTTTTACCACCGCTTCGCGGAAGGCCGTTTCGCTGTTGCCCTCGTGATAGCCGTAGGCGGTGTCATAATAGGTAAATCCTGCCGCCATAAACACGTCCACCATCTTTTTGAACGCTTCCACGTCCACGCCTGCGTAATTGGAAGAGTCAAGCAACGGCAAACGCATCAAACCGAAACCCAGTTTTTTTGTCGCATCCATAGAAAATCTCCTCTCACCCTTTTTTCAGTGCTTCTATCTTGTTGCGAAGCGCAAAAAGCGCCTCGTCTTCGGAGTCAATGTCTTTCACCGTCTGTTCCATCGGACAAGGCCCGTCTCCTTGGCGGTTGATAATCACATCCACGCACGTGTCGTATTCCACCGCCACGTCGTGCACGCGAAACCACGCAAGCGCCGTTTTGCTGACTGTCAGCGCATAGCAAGCAGAAACGCCGCCTGCCGTCATCACCATAGCAGCGGCTTTGCCCACGATTTTGTCCACCACCGTGGTGTTCTCTAAAACGCCCTCGTCATACAGCGCCAAAATCGGCGCAATGCCGCGGCCGGAAGCGGTTTTTATCGTTTTTCCCTCTTTCAGCACCACGCAGGCGGCTTTGTCCCCTTTGATTTGCGCGACCGCCGCCGCCAGCGCCTTTTTGTCTCGCCGAAAACCGCGGCCGACAACCATCACAATAGGCGGCACAAGCGCCAGTTGCAACGCGATACCCGGAATTCCCACCGCAATCGCCACCCATACCGTAGGCGCCGCCATCGCGGAATTAAGCAAAAACAAGCCGCTCCACGCAAGACCATACGTCACGCGGCCGCACAGCATCACAAGAAGCAGCGCCGCATACACACCGAAACGAAAGCGGCACAGCGGCGTTTTACGGTAAAATACGCCGCCGAGAAATCCATACACACACAGTTCGCACGTCACAATGGGAAGCATCGGGTACAAAACCGGCATCCCGGTTAAAAAGAAGTTGCAAATCGGCAAAAGCAGTCCGCACAAAAGCCCCCAAACCGGCCCGCACAACATCCCACAACAAAGCACCGGCAAATGCATCGGAAGCAACACCGTTCCTGCTCCGATTCCGTGGGTAAGCACCGGTAGCAATATTCCGAGGGCAATAAACAGCGCTGTTACGGTCAGTTTTTCGGTTTTTTTCGCAAGACCGCCCATGCGCTCGCCCCCCTTTTTTATCGTTAGTTTATTTATACCGCAAAAATCCCTTGCCGTCAAGAAATTTTACATCGGCCCATAGCGGTTTTTTCAAAAGAAAAACCCGGTGGGAATTTCTTCCCACCGGGAGTTTTTGCGAAAATTACATCGCGACGTACCATTGGCCGTCGTATTCATAGGTCGTAATCGTCTCAGAGTCAGTTTCCACCTCTGCGCCATTCACAACAGCAGTTTCATCCATATCCACATCGACAGCCGCCGTAATCGCGAAGTCCACACCATAAGTGGAACTATACTCGTCAATCATATCCTGGATGTCGCTATCCGCCAATACGCTCGTGCCGGTAAAATCGTACTCAAACATCCAACCTTCGCCGTACTCTTCATCGTACATCTCAAACAAGCTGTCAAACAACTCGGTGAGATAGTCAACGCCGAGGCCTTGCGCAGCAAGGCTATCTTGAATTTCTTTCGGATACACAAGATTCACAACAGTTTCGGAATCACGGTTGTTGATAGCATCCCACAAAGAAGCGACAGCTTTTTCGGCGGCTTTTTCCACGTTGCTGCTGTTGGGAGACGGTTTGTTGGTCGGTTTGCTGGTCTCAATTACGTCTTCACTTTCTTCGTCTTCACTCTCTTCATCTTCACTCTCTTCATCTTCACTGTCCTCGTCCTCGTCGGTCTCGCTCTTGTCTTCGTCCGAGGTGCTCTTGTCACTCTTTTTGCTGCTCTTGGCTTTTTTGTCGTCTTTGTCGTCGCCGCAGGCGGTGAAGACCACCATCATGGCACCGATCATCAGCACCGAAAGCAACACGGCAAGGATCTTTTTCGCGATTTTCATAGGTTTATCCTCCTAAAAAATTGTTTGACAAAACGTCCCCTTTAGTATACGCCGCAATTTCCCATTTGTCAAGCGACGATTTTCGGCATAAAACCCCGGCGAAAGCGCTTAGGCTATCATATGCCATTCGCCGTCATATTTGTACATCGGTCTGTCCTCAACTTCCACTTCGTCAGTACCTTCGGAGCTTTTCACGTTTCTTTTTAAGTCAACCCAAAGTGCCTCCTCGACCTCCTCGCACTCTACATCATAGAACGAAAACGTATACTCGATCTCCTCTTGGAAATCCGCCAAATCCTCCTCGCTCATTTTCTCAACGGAAGTGACCTCAAACGTCATCGTCCAGTCCGTTCCGAGGTTGTCGCCGGCGGCCGTCGTATAATCGCCGTTCATTTCCTCTTCAAGATCTCCCGCGTATTCCTCAAAATCTTCCTTGGCCGCTTCAAGAAGCGCCGTCGGATACGCAACTTCACAATACGCCCATCCGTCATGGTCATTGATGGCATCTTCCATTTTGTTGATGACTTTCTTTTGCGCTTTGGTCAGCCCGTCGTTGACCGCGTCGTCCTCTTTATCGGAGTCGGAAG
>JAZLLJ010000032.1:0-4937 GCA_045598065.1 Acutalibacteraceae bacterium | reverse complement strand
TTCAGCGGAACATCAACAGTGGCAGTGCCTTCTTCGACTTCGACAGCGTCGAAAGCCATGGTGCAGGAAGCAGCGGAAGCGGTCATGCAGGCGGTAGCCATCAGCATAACAGCAACGAGGATAGCAAGTGCTTTTTTCATGATACATTACTCCTTTAAATTTTTTATCGCTAATTTTTGCGACCTTAATTTGGGTGGTGATTACGCAGCGGTGGGCTCAGTTTCCACAACCGGAAGCGCATCAACCATGTCGGCGATGAATTTACGAAGGTTCAGAACGTCCTTCATGTTCACTTCGCCGTCATTGTTGGTGTCAGCGGCAACGAGATCGATGCTCACTTCGAGGTCCGCAAGGTATTTGCGAACGAAGAGAACGTCTTTCAAGTTCACGACACCGTCGCTGTTGGCATCACCGCAGATGAGAGCAGGAGCCTCGGTGCCGGTAGTCTCAACAGCGGTAGCGGTAGCGTCCGTTTCGCCGGCGAGATCGCCTTCCGTGGCAGACACGCTCAAAGCAACAATGGTGCCGACAAGCAGCGCCAAGGTCGCAAAGACGGTGACAACCTTGAACAAGTTCTTCATGACATTTCCTCCTTAGAAAGATTTATACCCTGTCATTTTGTGAACCATATTCACCCGCTTGTCTCATCTTATGGCACGTAAGAATGCTCCTCACAGGTAATATATACAGGTAAAAGCGGATTGTAAAAAGAAATATAGCGCCACTCTTCACAATGCCGAATGGAATTATACCATTGTTCATTTTCATTTGCAAGACCTTTTTTGCAACTTTTTGTGTAAAAACAGCCCCATTATTTATCTTTTCAGTTTTGTTTCTTTTCCTTGTCCAAAAACGCTTTTTCGCCGTTGTTTAAGAGATTGCCGCCGCCGTTTCTGTCGCTGTCGGCTCTTGTTTCTCTGTGGCTTCCGCGGCTTTCGGAATCACCGTTCCTGCTTTCAGCGTCAGCGCACCGGCTGCCACGGCATCCGCATCCGCGGCATCCACTTGCACGTGGCAAGAGGGAACTTCCGGTGTCACCGTCACGTTGGCCTCTTTATCCGACAGCAGACGAAACGCCACGTAGAAAAGCGTCCCTTCCGCCTGGGTGCCCTCGTCAGTCGCAGCCAGCAAAACGTAGACACACCCATCCTCCGTTTTCTCCGAACGAATCGTCCCGTTAAACGTGCCCGGTTCGGCATAGCGTTCGCTGTCGGTAGCGGCATCATACTGTAGCACGGGCTCTAACAACGCCGAATCATAGCGAAGAAGAATATCGGCATCCACCAAACAAGCGTCGGTATTCACTGTAACCGGTAAAATCACCGTGTCTCCCACCTCCGCGCTGCCGCCTTCAACGGTAATTGAAACCGGCGGCACCGAAGCCTGCACAGTGGCAGATGCCACGACGTCCGAGGTTTCGTCAGAGGAAAACAGTTTATGCCAGCCGGCACAGCCACACAGCGCCACACAACAACACGCAGCAACAAACACAAGTCCGATTCTTCGCATAGCGGTCTCCTTTTCGCGTTTCTTATATAAAGGATTATATCGTCCGCAACGGCAAAAGTCAAGACGACAAAAAAAGGAAAACGCCCCGTCATTTGACGGGGCGTTTTGGTCGACAAACTTAGCCTTGTTCTTTCATCGCGGCGAAGCATTCGCTGCAATACACCGGGCGGTCCTCACGCGGTTTGAACGGGACGGTCGCTTCTTTGCCGCAGTTGGCGCAGATCGCGGTGTGCATCTCGCGCTCACCACGGGCAGCGTTTTTGCGGGCGTCGCGGCAGGCTTTGCAACGCTGCGGCTCGTTCTCGAAGCCTTTTTCAGCGTAGAACTCTTGCTCACCGGCGGTGAACACGAATTCGTTGCCACATTCTTTGCAGACCAGAGTTTTGTCTTCGTACATGGGATAGTACCTCGCTTTAAGAAAATTTTTGCCCCGCGACGGATTCGGACCGACACCTTTGATACCAATGTTCTTCTTAAACTACCCGGGCATATAAAACCGCAAAAGCGGTTAAAAACGATGTTGTAACTTCCGGCGAGCACGGGAAAGCGCATTATCCACGCTTTTCGGTGTCGCATCAAGATGAACAGCGATTTCCTCATAAGAGTAGCCGTCAAGATAGTCGCACAACGCGGCGTATTCCAGCGGCGACAACTGCGTTTTGAGATCCGCAAACAGGCGGCGTTCTTCCTCTTTGGCAAGAACCAACTGTTCCGGCTCGGCTTGTCCGTCCAGCAAAGCGCTTTCCGCTACGGTGTCGTCCCCTTCGACAGGAACAGGCAACGCCATCACGCGGCGACGGGCGGAAATCATACGATGACGAGCACAAAGCCGCACATACGTTCCGAAAGAAGCGCCGTTTTGTTCGTCAAAACTTTTGGCGGCGGCAAGCAACGCCAACAAGCCTTCCTGCTTCAAGTCGTCTTCCTCCAAAGCAGGGACGACCAACTGCCGCGCAAGAGCGGAAAGCAGCGTATCGTAGCGAGCGGCAAGACGGGCAAACGCCTCCTGAGAACCGGCACAAACGTCGGCCAAAAGCCGCTTTTCATCGGCGGACGAAGCTTTTTCTATCTCGCGCATCGTCTCACCCCGTCACCAGCGATACTTACCTATATTTAGGTTTTTTCATTTTACTCCAAAGAAAGCGGTTTGTCAATGCATTTTTTGTCGACTGTAAAAAATTTGTAAAAATTATGGTACAAAATCCGCTTCTTTTCGGCATTTTGTCTAAAAAAATATCACGATTCTGTGTGAAAATCGGAAAACTCGACGGAAAAACGGCGGTTTGGAATCATTATTGACTGCAAATTTCCCGTTTTCGCATCGTACGTCAGCGTATACGGCACACCGCGACACGTCCCTTGTACTCGGTCACTCGGTACAATATCGGATTTCAGCGCCACCGCATCCAGCACGCGGCACAATTCCAAAAACATCGCCTCTTCCGGCAAATCCTCCGGAGACACCGCCGTTTCGATTCCGTTTTGGCTTACAATCACGGTTTCCCCATTTTGAATCACTCGCAATCCGGCAAGTGTCGGCGGCGACGTACATTCCAAAGTCATCTGCCCCACACCGGAGCGCGACACATTCGCTTCGACCGAAAAATCCTCACCGGAAAACAAAACGGCGCAAGAAAACGACGTTGTGGTCGGCAAAACGCTGTCTTTTTGACATCCGCTAAACAGCAGACACAAACACAGCACCCATACCACACCGATTCGTCGCATCCTGCGCCACTCCCTGCTTATTCGTAATCGGAAAGCAGGAAAGAAAGTTCCGTTAAAAGATCACGTGGCAACATACCACGCCGACTGAGCCGTTTTGCCGTCCGTTCGCCGGCAAGTCCGTGAAGATACACGCCGCACGCCGCCGCTTCATAAAGCGACATTCCCCCTGCGGCCAGTCCGCCGATGATTCCGGCCAACACGTCGCCGTTGCCGCCTTTGGCAAGGCCGTCGTTGCCGGTATGATTTTGCAAAAGCAGCATTCCCTCAGCGGCAATCAGCGTTTCGTGGCCTTTGAGCACCACCACCGCATGATACCGCTCGGCAAGCGTAATCGCCGCCGCTTGCCGATTCGCCTCCACCGCTTCGGTCGTAATGCCGAGCAGTCGGGAAGCCTCAGCAGGATGAGGTGTCAAACAGACATTGTTTCCTGTTTCCATCTCATTCTTATGCGCCGCCAACAAATTTAGACCATCCGCGTCCACCACCAACGGGCAGGAAACGGTTTTCATCAGAGTTTTCAAAACAGCGGTCGCGCCATCCCCTTTTCCCAGTCCGCAGCCGATTAACACCGCGCTCATTTTAGGAAGAAGCGAAGACAAAGTATCCACCGCTTTTGCATCAATACCGCCGTTTGCATCCTCCGGCAACAACGCACACACCGCTTCCGGCACCTGCGCCGTCACAAGAGGATAAATTCCGCAAGGCATTGCGGCCGTAACGAGCCCCGTACCGCACCGATAGGCGGCTTCGGCGGCAAACGCGGCCGCTCCTGCCATCCCACGGCATCCGCAAACAGACAGCAGGTGGCCGAACGTACCTTTGTGGCCGTCAACAGGACGTGCCGGCAGCCACTCACGCACCATCTCATCCGTCAAGGAGCGCCGTTCTTCTGGCCTCATTCTTCCACCTCAACACCGTATTTTCGGCATTTTTCATCGCACGCCGTTTGCACCGCGCGCGTTTGGCCATCATACAGCTCTTCAAAGAATTTTTCGCTCGGCGTGAACAGCACCATCGTGCGGCCGTTGCGTTTTCCGGAGTAAGTGACGAACCACGTAGCTTCCGCCTCACTCGGTGCCGCCATCAGCACGCGGTCGAAATGGCCGTTTTCTTCGGCGCGGGCTTCGATCGGCGACAGTTGCTCGATCTTTTTCGCCGCCACCTGCACCACGCGTGTGCGCTTGCGTTTGGCAACAATCTTATCCACCGTCAATTCACCCTCGAACGCGCTGTATTCGTATTCCACCGTGAAATTGCCGGCAAGGCGAAACGCCAACCAAAACGCACCGACCGAAAGCAAAATCGCGAGCGCCAAAAAAGCACTGGTTTTGGTTTGTTCCAAGTACACCAGCCCGATATATACCATCCCCACCGTCAGCAAAAAGGCTACCGCCCAAACGCCGACGATACCGGCGAAATCTTTTCCGGTTTTCTTTTTTCGAATCAACTGCTCTACAAACGTCACAATAATCACCTTTTTCAATGGTAGTATAGACAGTATACCATTTTTTAACAGACTTTTCAAGGTATAAAAAAACGACGGGGAAATCCCCGCCGTTTTTTATAAATCAGACTTATTCTTCAGTAGCCAAACCGGCAAGCCATTTACGCATGGCAAGCACGTCTTTCAAGTTGATCGCGCCGTCTTTGTTCATATCGGCCGCAACAAGATCGATCTCGGTTTCCATGCCGGCAATGTA
>JAZLLJ010000031.1:0-3184 GCA_045598065.1 Acutalibacteraceae bacterium | reverse complement strand
AAATTCTTTCTCATTCCTTTACAATTCGGACACAAACTGCGACGAAACGTCTGGTATACTGTAAGTGGATTTCATAAAAGGAGAAGTTTACTATGGCTCAATGGATACGCATCGAGCAAGACGATGCCGCTTTGCTCTCCGTGGTAATGGATGCTTTACAAAACGCCGGCTACACTGTCGAACCCGTGGCCGAACCGCTGTTTGAAAATGCCGATTTATCCCTCTCGTGCGCTCCGGTTGCCACCAAAACCCTCTCGCTCGGGGAATTTGTGTTGGATCTTGACCGCCGCTCCATTCTTTCCGGCGGCGACAAAGACATCCACTTCACCCCCACCGAATGGGACGTGCTTGTGTTTTTGCTTCGCAACACCCACCGTGCCGTTCCCCGCGCCGAATTACTGGACACGGTTTGGGGACTGCCGGCCGACACCCGTTCTCGCGTAGCAGACGACACCGTAAAACGTTTGCGCCGCAAGTTGCTGTTCTGCTCGGCCGCTATCGAGACGGTGTGGGGTTACGGTTTTCGGCTTGTTGAACGAAAATAAAAATACATAAATCCCTCTTTTTCTACATAGACTTGTGGCAAAGGGGGATTTTTGATGTTTGTAGAAAGTATTTCTTTACGAAGACACAGCAAAAGCGCCAACCGCGAATCCTTTTCGCTGCCGATTCTTTTGGGATTTGTGCTCGGCACGTTGGCCATAGGCGGATTGGGCGCGCTTATCGGCGGTACCGGCTCGTATGACTATATCGTAAAGCCGCCGCTTTCGCCGCCGGCATGGGTGTTTCCCGTCGCGTGGTCGATTTTGTACGTGTTAATGGGCATTGCCGCCTATCTCGCGTGGCAGGCAAACTCTATGGAACGTTCGGGCGCATTGCGCGTATACCTCGCTCAACTGGTGGTAAACGTGTTGTGGCCGTTGTTTTTCTTCCGCTTGGAATGGCGGTTATTCGCTTTTTTCTGGTTGTTGCTTCTCATAGCGCTCGTCTCGCTGACTATGGTGGGATTCCGCTTTTTGTCAAAGCCTGCTTATCGCCTTTTGTGGCCGTATATGCTGTGGTTGTTCTTTGCAGGATATCTCAATTTGGCCACCTATTTTTTGAATCTGTAACCGAAAATAAAAATTATCGAAAATTTCGGAAATATCTCTTGACAAGTTGCCGCGCCTCTGTTATAATATGGGCGTAGATAGAAGAGCGTGGCTCGACTATCGTGATAGATTTTGATAATTTCCCCTTTTTCGTGTTTTTTCCTTTTCGGCAAAGACTCCGTACAAAGTACGGGGTTTTTGTCGTTTATAGGGATATTTTTCTTGGAGTGAGGTGAGCCGTATGCCGGATATGAGCGATATTATCAGCCAGATGCTAATACTGTTTTTGCTGATGGCGGCAGGTTTTATCGCCAACAAATGTCGCGTGATGAACACCAACATAAACCGCGGCCTCTCAAAACTCGTCCTCAACGTCACGCTCCCTGCCATGGTACTGGCGGCGGTACTCAAAGCCAACCACGACGTGGAAACCTCCCAAGTGTTCGTGCTGCTCGGCGTGGCCATCGGACTGTATCTGTTCCTTATTCCCCTCGGCTATCTGTTCACCAAACTGTTGGCGGTTAAAGAAACAGAAAAAGGCGTTTACCGCTATTCCTTCATCTTCGGCAACATCGGGTTTATGGGATTTCCCGTCGTCGCCGCCATTTATGCAAACAACGCCACTATGGCGGTGTTTTATGCCTCCTTTTTTCAAATCCCGTTCTGTTTTCTCAACTATACCCTCGGCGTGCATTTGATGGCCGGCAAAGATGCCCCGAAACGTCCGATGTGGCAAGCCGCTCTTCAACCCGGTGTTATCGTTCCCATCGTAGGACTCGCGCTGTATCTTCTCAACGTGTCGATGCCGGAAGTCATCGTCGGCACCGCCGACAAATTAGGCAGTATCACCACCCCGGCCTCTATGCTCATTATCGGCTCTACGGTGGCGGATATGTCGCTTAAAAAGGTCTTTTCCTACTGGCGGCTGTACCCTGCCACACTGATTAAAGTCGCTTTGATTCCCGGCGCCTTTTGGGCACTGTTGCAAGCGCTTCATCTGCCGCTTGACACCGTTATGTTGGGCGTGGCCGTCATTATGTCCTCCATGCCCACCGCCAACAGTTCAACGATGCTGTGTCACACCTACGGCGGTGATGCCGAACTCGCGGCATCCAGCGTAGTCGTTACCACCATCGCCTCTGTCGTCGGCGTTCCGCTTCTCGCGTGGTTGCTCCTCGGAGGTGCGGTATGATGCCGTTGCCTGCCGCTGTCACCGCGGCCATTGACCGATTGGAAACCGCCGGATTTGAGGCGGTTTTGGTTGGTGGCTGTGTACGGGATATGCTTTGCGGCATCGCTCCCCACGATTACGATATTGCCACCGCCGCCACACCGGACGAGATTTGCACGGTATTCTCCGGCGAACGGCTCATCGAAACCGGCATACAGCACGGCACCGTCACCGTTTTGCTTTCGGGAGAACCGCTCGAAATCACCACCTATCGCCAAGACGGCGCGTATTCCGACGGTCGCCACCCGGACGGCGTGACTTTTTCCCGTTCTCTTGCGGAGGATTTGTCCCGTCGAGACTTTACCGTCAACGCGATGGCGTTCCATCCAAAACGCGGTGTCACCGACCTGTTCGGCGGACAAGCTGATTTGAAAACGGGAATTCTCCGCTGTGTCGGCAAACCGGAAGTTCGGTTTGCGGAAGATGCGTTGCGGATACTGCGCGGTCTGCGCTTTGCCTCAAAATGCGGCTTTGCGATTGAGGAGAACACCGCCGCCGCTATGCGTGCCGCAAAGGACACGCTGTCCCCCGTTTCCGCCGAGCGTATTTACGTGGAACTTACCGAAATGCTCTGCGGCAAAGACGTAACGCGCGTGCTGTTGGAATTTCCCGAAATTGTGTGCGCGGTACTCCCGGAGCTTGCCGAAACGGTGGGTTTTTCCCAAAATAACCGCCACCATATCTTCACCGTTTATGAACACATTGCTCGCGTAGTCGGCAAGGTGTCTCCTACGCCGTTCTTGCGCTGGGCGGCACTTTTACACGATTGCGGCAAACCGGCGTGTATGACGATGGACGATGCAGGCGAGTCCCACTTTGCCGGTCATCCCGTTGAAAGCGCCCGCCGTGCCGAAGCGGTACT
>JAZLLJ010000030.1:0-72110 GCA_045598065.1 Acutalibacteraceae bacterium | reverse complement strand
TGCAAATCTTTCGGCAGGCCGCCGACGTTGTGGTGGGCTTTGACGGCTTTGCCGGTTTTGGTGCCGCTTTCCACGATGTCGGGGTAGATGGTGCCTTGCGCCAAAAACTCGATACCTTTGAGTTTTTTGGCTTCTTCGGCGAAGATGTCGATGAACTCTTTGCCGATGATCTTGCGTTTTTTCTCGGGGTTGCTGACACCGGCGAGCTTATCGAGATAGCGGTCGGTCGCATCGACGTAGACGACGTTGGCTTTGTACTGGTCGCGGAAGACTTTCAGCACGCTTTCGCTCTCGTTTTTGCGCATCAGACCGTGGTTGACGTGGACGGTGTGAAGTTGGTTGCCGATGGCTTTGAGCAACAACGCGGCAACAACAGAGGAATCGACACCGCCGGAGAGGGCGAGAAGCACCTTTTTCTTGCCCACTTGGGCGCGGATGGCTTCCACCTGGTCGGCGATGAAGTTTTCCATATTCCAGTTTTTCTCGGCTTTGCAGGTCTTAAAGAGGAAGTCTTTGAGCACCGCGGCGAGTTTCGCATCCGAAGACGGGAGTTTTTTCACGTCGGTCGGGTGTTTTTTGGTTTTGTGGTCGATGACCAGCACCGGCACGTCGCTGTCATAGACAAAGTCTTTGACAGTCACGGGTTTGCCGTTCAGCACGTTGTTCGGGCCGCCGTTTACGATGATACCGCGGAGGTTTTGCTGACCGAACAGTTCCTCTTTTTTGATGTCGTGGGGATAGATTTCGCTATACACACCGAGGGCGCGGATAGCGCGGGCGAGGCGGGAGTTCTCCTCCGAACCAACGTCCAAAATGGCGATGAGGTCTTGCTTCATTTGGAACATCCTTCTTTCTTATATTGAAAATTTATAAACACAGTTAGGGACGAAAAGGCTTAATCCAAAGAGACTTTCTTGCCTTTCTTTTCGTCTTCTTTGATCTCGTCTATGGCTTCTTTAAACAGTTTGCGTTCGCTGGCAACGTTTTTAACCACCATAGAGAGCATCGCAAAAACGGGAATCAGTACCGGAATACCGTGGCGCCAGATGAGTTTTGCTTGCGTTAATTTGTATTCTCCGCGATAATCCAAACTGATGGCGCTGTTTTTGTTGATAAAGAGGCTGGAAATGCCGATGAAACAAGCGATGAACAGCACGGCAGCGGTAATCATGAAAATAAATGCCCATTTGGTTTTCTTTTTGTGAAAGAGGATGAGGCCGGTTAACATAAATACGGCGGCAAAACCAAGTCCCACCAAAACCAACGGAAGACCGGGAGTGTGGACAATATAATTGCCCTCGTTGGTGGGGACGAGCAGTGAACCGAGAATGAGGAGCAGAGGATAAAACAGGCCGCCGATAGCCTCGACTGTCCACGCCAAAATCATAAAAAACACAGAAAACACCTTGGCGATAAAGGGACTTTTCGGGGGCTCGGAAGAGGTGTTATTTTTGGCGGATTTTGTATTATCTTTTTTAGGGGAAACGTCCTTTTTCGGGGATGCAGAACCTTCTTTTTTGGAGGTTGCAGCGCCTTTTTTCATAGTAAAATCCTCGCTTTTTCAGTTCTAAAACGGAAAAACAGGCAGGGTTCACCTGCCTATTTTTGACATTATTTGCGGTGATATCCGGTGCGGCGATCGTCCACCGCTTTTTTCATACCGGAGAGTTTCTCATCGCTGTCCTGCTTGAAGCGGGACATCATTTCTTCAAACGAGCCGGAATTGCTCTTGCGCGGCTCCCATTCCGCATCACCGGGACGAGTGACCGGCTCGGCAGCAGGGCGCGGCGCGCGTTTCTTTTGGGCGGTTTCGCGCTTGGAACCGGGCGCAGTGGGACGGGGCGCGCGTTTTTGGGTGTCCGGCGCCTCGGCTTTTTTGATGGAAAGGGCAATTTTGCCGTTTTCTTCCACCGACATCACTTTTACTTTAACGGATTGTCCTTCGGTCAAATGGTCGTGAATATCGTTGACAAAAGAGGACGAAACCTCCGAGATATGGACCATGCCGGTAACACCGTCCGCCACTTCGACAAAGGCGCCGAATTTGGCGATGCCGGTGACTTTACCCTCTAAAATCGAACCTACTTCCAGTTGCATACTGCCGCCTGCCTTTACTTGTTGACTCAGTTATATTCCTCGTATATGTCATCGTCGTGTCCGACGTAGCCTTGGTCTTGCGCCGCTTTTTCCTGTGCTTTATCGGGGCTTTTAAGCTCCTCTTCCAAAACGGCGTTTCCTTCTTGAAGTTCGCGAATTTGAGCCTGTATGCTGTCGATTTCCATCTGCTTTGAGTTGATTTGCATTTGGAGTTGGACGAGCATAACGATTATATATCCGGCGAAAAGAATCAAAGCAAGGCGAAGCAGGAGACTTCCTTTTGTCTTCATTTTCTACCATCCTCAATTCCCAATGGGAAAAATATATTTAATTGTTGCTATTATATACTGATTCCCTCGGGGATTTCAATAGGTTTTTGAAAAAAATTTCAGGTTTTTTTATTTTTTTTGAATGATTACCCTCAGAGAATAAAAAAACGAACGGATTGTATGACAACATAGCGCGATCGGACGGCAGAGCCAATGAATTGCCGTGAAAAACGGTTGCTTAAAAATCAATTTCCAAGAAAACCAACCGATGGCTGTTCCGAAAAAAAGAGAAAAACGCGGACGGCCGTCGGTGAGGGAAAGCGACAAAAGAAACAGTCCGAGAGCTGACCAAAAAGATAAAGATATGTCCCGTATCATTCGCCGAATTTTCTGGTGCTTTCGCAGTGGAAGCAGGTGGGCAATGCCGGCAAAAAGCGCTCCGCATACCACGCCGTATCCTATGCACAAAAACAAGGTATACAGCGCTTTTTCGTTGTTGATAAGTTCCATATAGCCGCGGCTTCCTCAGCGAAATATTTTTCCGAAAACGCCGGATTTTTCCGCATTGTTTCCGGTATACCCAAGGGCGCTTATCGTGCCTTTTAGTATCAAATTTCCGGCGTCCACGTCCAGCCTTTCTACGCGCAGATTTTCGCCTCGAACGGTCAGCCGTCCTTGCACGGTATCAAAGGCGGCGGTGGTGTCATCAAAGCGGATGACTTCGGTGATACCGGAGACGGAAAGGCGGCGACGATCGGTAAGGGTGACGATTTGCTGTGTTTCGGCAAGTTCGGGTGGGGATAGGGGTTTTGTTTGCATAAAAAAGCCTCCTTTTTGGTCTTACGCTATGCAAAGAGGAGAAAAAATATTCCGAAAACCCCGGTGTCGGTCGAAAAACGGTGAATTATGGAAGAAATTTATACTATTTCTTGTAAAGAGGGGTTGACTTTTCTTATATAATATGCGAAAATAAGGGAAATTGGGCTATCATGTGCGCGTATATATGATACTGTGGTCCCAAAAGCTGCGCAAAAAATTTGGATGGGTTGTAACCTTTCCCGAAAGGAGCGGGTGTTGTTTATGAACGGCGAAGAAATCGTCCGCACGTATTCCGACATGGTGTATAAAATTGCCATGCGCTATGTTCGCAACCCCGCTGACGCGGAAGATGTTTACTCCGAGACGTTCCTCGCGTATTTCAAGAAGGAACGCTCCTTTGAAAGCGAGGAACATCGCAAGGCCTGGCTCATTCGCGTGACCATCAACTGCGCGAAAGATATGCTGTCCGGCCGGACGTACGACGTGGAGTTGGATGAAGGGTTGACCGACGACAAAGGGGAACGCACCGAAAACGATGAAATTCTCGATTTGCGGCGCGCTATCCAAAAACTTCCCGATGCCCAACGGGAAGTCATTACGCTGTTCTACCTACAAGACCTGAAGATTAAGGAAATTGCCGAGATTCTCGGCAAACCGGAAAACACGATAAAGGTCACGCTAATGCGGGCAAGAGAAGCGCTCAAAACGCAGTTAGAGGGATGATGGAATGACACCGAAAGAGAAAGTATCGAAAGCCATCGGCGAACCGGCCGGCGCTCCGAAAGAGCTGGTCGAGAGCATGGTGACGACCGTCAAGGCCGTTGAAAAGGGCCGTGAGGCGGAAAAAGAGCTGAAATCGCTCGGAAATACCGCGTCGAAAAGCGACATGCGCGATTTGACCGCTGCTGCCGCCGTCGGCCGTTTGGCACAGAATAACCGTCTACCTGCCGGAACGGACGTGGAAGCGCTTGCCACTCAGATGAAAGAGTTGCCGGCGTTTGAGGCGTTGGTTGACCGCTCGCCTGAGGAAATCGGCCACGATTTGGAAAACGGCAAATTCACCGACGAGCTTACACGCATCGCCGAAAACGAACTGAAAGACGTCAATCTTGTGTCGGTGACGGTAAATGAGCCGGAACTGAACGTGCCGGAAAAACAGGCACCGATGATGTAAACGAATTCACTTGGTTTCTTTTGCAGCAATGCAAATCAAATAAAAAAACTTCTTAGGAGGAACAAACAATGAAAAAACTCAGCAAAAAATTCACCGCAAAACAACTGACCGCGCGTCTCGCTGCCATTATGGGCACCGCGATGCTCATGGGCTTCGCCGTTCTGGCGGAAGGTGAGGGCCTGGAAGCAGTTACCGACCCGATCGTTAACCTTCTCCGCACGTTGATGACGGCGGCCCTCGTCCTCGTCGTTGCCGTGGGCGCTCTGTACTGCATCATCCTCGGTGTGAAATTCGCCAAAGCGGAAGAGCCGCAGGATCGTGAGAAAGCGAAATCTCACCTGCAAAACGCGGTTATCGGCTTCGTGCTGATCTTCGTCTTGATCCTTGTCCTGAACCTGGTCACGCCTCTCCTCGCCGAGTGGGTGAACGACAACGTCAGCGGCGGCGACGTCATTGACGCCAGCAAACTGTAACTTTTGAGAGTAAATTGTTTGCCGAATCCGTGAAATAACGGCAGGCAAGCGGAAGGATGATGTAGTATGAAAGCCGTTTTCAAGAGAATTCAATCGAATATGCGACATATGCTCGCCTTCTCGCTTGCCTGCCTTACGGCGGCATCCATGCTTGCCGTCTATGCCGTTCCGGCATCGGCGGGAGCAACCGATTCTGCGAATGGAGGCAGAACCACCGTATGGGAATGGAAACGTGTGACCGGCAAAAACGATTTAAAGGCCTTTGTGGGCAAAAACGTGCCGGTGTACATCTGCTGGGAGGCTGCCGACGGAACGACGTATGCCCTGTCGGGAACCGAAAGAGAATCCACTTTCCGTTCGTTCTATCTCGACGGTATCTCCAGCCGTAACGTGGCGAATATGCCTGCTGATATGCTGACCGCATATAAGAAATATCTGCAGGAAACGCAAGAAAGTGCTATCAGCGGTTACAACAGTTTTGACGACTATTTTGTAGCAAATGCCAACAACAGCAACTTGTTGGATGCTTTCCGCGATAACGTGGCCGGAAACAGCAAAGAAAGCTGGGCGACAAGCCCGGCGGCGCAGCGCTTTTGGATATCCGGCTCAGGGGACTTTTCGTTTGCTAGACCGCTGAAAGGAAAGAAAATCTCCGATCTTTCCGGTGTTTCGATTGATTCGGACGTGTTTTATACCGCCGAGAACAACTCGAAATTGAGTATGGATGTAAAAAAATACACCGATGAAGGAACGCCTATCGTGCTCTTCAAGGGCGACGGCAAAAGTCTGAGTGTGATGTCGTCTCCTATTGTTGTTGGTTCTTTAGATTTGGATTGGGGCAACGGCACGTATTTAACGAATGTTGAGTGTGCTGTGCTTACTGCTGACAACAAAAATGAACCCGGATTTTTCGGATTTGGTACGAAACTTGTCGATCCCGATAAAGTGCAGTTACCCTTCTGTATCGAAGGTGAAATTTCTCCATACGGTCTTTGTTATGACGGTGCCGGTGTTGCTGTTGTCTGTCCGTTGATAGGAATTCCGCCTCTTTGTACCAGTAACTTTGCGCTGTACTACGGTACTTCCCGTGAAATGATGGATATTAAAGAAGACTACACCATTACCAAAGGTTCGACGTACAACGCCAAAAGCAATACCGTTATCGACGAAGGCACGCGGTTGTTGATTGAACCCGGTGCCACCTTGACGGTGTCCGGTATTTTGTACAACCGCGGTACGATTGAAAACTGCGGTACGATTGTCATCAACAATGACTCCGCGATATGCACCGACAACGGTTCGGAAGGGTGTATCAATAACTATGGCAGTACTGTGGAATTTTCCAGTACCTTCTTCCGCGACAACGTGAAAAAAGCCACGGAAAAATACGAAGAAAAACTGGCGGAATATGAAGAATCGTGGCGAACGCAGTTTTCTCTTCCGTATGCCACCATCCAATCAAGACGTCTGGCGTATAATGCCTCTCTGAAGTATGCTTCTCCCACGGATAGAGCCAGCATTGAGGCGGCTCTTGCAGACTTGGAAAAAGAGGAACAGAAACTGAAGGAAGATACGGCAAAGTTGCGCGAGGACTATGATGATTTCATTGCCAACCGTGACCAAGTCATCCGCGACTATATGGCGGAAAATAAAACTACGGACGATCCCACGTCGTATGACGATTGCGGCGGCGAATTGATTGTAATGAATGAAGCCGCCTTGTATATGGGAAGTGAGTCCGGCCAACCTCTGTACGTGTACCAAGGGGCAACGGTGCTGAATATGGGCGTTATGGTGTTGCCGAACGGTATTTCGATTGAAGACGGAGAGGTGCAAAACCGGGGTGGCGCCGGTATTTTTGCCGGTTTTTATGCAAAAAAATTCACTCCCGGACCGAAAATTCTTAATGATAAGTCCAACAATGCGACCATTGACGGACTTGAAAAAATGGCAGCCCAGGCAGACTTTTTCGGTAGTTCCGGTAGTTATTTCAACAACGAAGGAACCACGGTGTTAAACGGAACCCTCAAAATGGATAACGCCGCGAAAACCGTGTCCGGTCAAAAAAACGTTTTTTATCGCTGACAGGAGAATCGACCGGATAAAATACATTTGAAAATTCCGCTTAGGCGAGGGGAAACTCTCGCCTAAGCGTTTGACAGAAAGCGGGGCATCTTTATGATGAACAAACTCAAAGATTGGTTTAAAAGCCTGCCTCTGGACAAGTTGATTGCGTATGGCGCGATTGCATTGTTCGGAGCAGGCCTTTTGGGCTTTCTGTTGCGTAATATTATTGCCAACGCACGAGGTATCATTCATGGCGAATCGTTCGTGCTCTACTGGAAATATTTGGTGTCCATCGGTACGTGGCTGACCGGCTTTGTGATTGTGGCGCTGGTTTTGCTTTTGGTCTTTATGGGCAGCAACTTCGGCCGCGGTCACAACATTATGGGAAAAGGTAAAAACGGCGACGTGGAATCCGTGTTGGAGAACAGCCGCTATATGACCGAAAAAGAACGGGATAAGTTGTTTACCCCGTTGACCTATGAAATGCTGCCGAATGCAAAGAAAGACGGCGCGCCGTTGCGTGCGATTGTGGACAAAAAAGGGCAAATGCACATCAATATGATGTCCGGTGCGCATGCGCTTGTTATCGGTTCTACCGGTTCCGGTAAAACCACCACGTTTATTAACCCCATGATTCAGTTAATCGGCGCGACCAACTGCGGTTCCAGCATGGTGATGACCGACCCGAAGGGCGAGTTGTTCGATATGCACTCCAAATTCCTGAAATCCCGCGGTTATGACGTGATGGTGCTCGATTTGCGCGACACCTATTCTTCCTCCCGTTGGAATCCGTTGGAATCCGTTTGGGATATGTATCAGCAGTACGCCGAGATGGGCAAGGATATCCTTGCTCACCGCGACAGCCTTGATGATTATCCGTCCCTTAAGCGGATGGATGACGAGCCTGCCGGTGAGGTGTGGTGCGAGTGGGACGGCAAAGCGTATACGGACCTTCGCCACTGTCAGGACGACGTTTCTGTGGCGAAACAGCGCATTTACGATGAGATGTACGAGGACTTAAACGACCTCATTTCGGGTATTTGCCCCATTACCAACGAAAAAGATCCCTTGTGGGAAAAAGGTGCCCGTTCTATCATTTTGGCGACCTGCATTGCCATGCTCGAAGACAGCCAAGATAAACGCCTCGGCATGACCAAGGAGAAATTCAATTTCTTTAATCTTAACAAGATTCTCACTAACAGTGAGAAAAACTATATCCATTTAAAACGCTATTTTGAGGGCAGAAGCAAACTGTCCCAAGCGGTGTCGCTGTCTCGCCAGGTGTTGGCGGCGGCGGATCAAACGCTTTCCAGCTATATGTCTATTACCTTCGATAAATTGAATATTTTCAACGACCGCGGCATTTGCGGCTTGACTTCGGCCACGGATATCCGCGCCGAACAATTCGCCGAACGTCCCACGGCGTTGTTCCTTAAAATCCCGGACGAAAAGGATACTCGACACGGATTGGCGTCGTTGTTTATCCTGAGTCTCTATAAGGGTTTAATTAAAGTCGCGTCCGCGCGCGAGGATTTGTCTTTGCCGCGCAACGTGTATTTCATCCTCGATGAGTTCGGTAATATGCCGCGTATCGAGAAATTCGACAAGATGATTACCGTCGGTCGTAGCCGTAAGATTTGGTTCAATATGGTGGTGCAGAGTTACGCCCAGCTCAACAATATTTACGGCGAGGGCGTGGCGGACGTTGTGAAATCCAACTGTGCGCTGAAAATGTTTATCGGTTCGAACGATATCGGCACTTGTAAAGAGTTCTCGGAGTTGTGCGGTAACAAAACGGTGCGTACCACTTCGACTTCCGCCGGTCTCGGTTCGAAAGACGGCGATATGAACGTCAGTAACCAGTTGCAGACTCGTCCGCTTATTTATCCGTCGGATTTGCAAAAACTTAACAATAAAACCTCGACCGGTAACGCCATTATCGTGACGTTCGGTAACTATCCGCTGATGACCAAATACACCCCGTCATACAAATGCGACTTCTATCAGTTCGGTCGGATGGATTTGGACGAGATTCGTTCTCACATTTTCCGAGCGGATGAAGCGTTTTATGATATCAAGGCACGAAACGCTACCGTGCTGAAGCAGTGAGAGGGGTGGAGAACGTGAAAAAGCTTATTGCGATAGTTTTGACGGTTGTGCTGTGTATGTCGCTTGGATTCAATGCAGCGGCGGTTTCCACCACCATCGAACAAATCAACCCCGATACCGACCAACCTCTGGACGAGGAAACCGGCTACACGCTTGTTTGTGTCAACGAAACGACCTGGTACGATAAAAACGAGGGAATGTTTTGCTATACCAAAGAAACCGTTACGCCGGAAGGTAGTTTTTATGCTTCTGTGGCGGATGGAATGTACACGACGGAACCGGTGAAAATAAAAATTCCCGCCGGCGTCACTCCGACACTTACCCGTGACGGAGAAACGGTGAAGGATGTGGATTATGACCACATCGAAGAAACCGGAGAATACATTCTGTTGGCTACGGGTGTTGGTACTCGCGCCGAACAAATCCTCCGCTTCACAATTTTAGCAAAAAAAACCGGACTTCTTGAAACTTTTATGGTTCCTGAGGGGTTTACTATTACAGATGCCCGTCTCGATGGAGCGGAGGCTCCGTTTAGTTTTAACGTGGCGGATATGTCTGCGGAGGGAAAATACACAATCAGTTATCGCTGTGATGTGATTGACCATCCGTACACCCTTAGCGTTGAAGTGGATCACACGCCGCCGACATTGAAATTGGAAGCGGTGAAAAACAACGTGGCCAAAGGCCCGGTGGATATTTCCGATTTGGAGCCGGATGTTTCCATTAAAATCCTGCTCGGCAATCGGGAAATTCAAAAGAAAGACAAATTGACACAAAGCGGTGTCTACCACCTGATTCTCACGGATGCCGCAGGCAATGAAACTACCTATAATTTCCGCATTTTGATTTATTTTAACCTGTCCGCTGTCGCGTTTGCCCTGCTGTTGTTGGCGACGCTCGGAGGACTCATTGCGTATCTTGTTGTTTCCAGAAAGAAATTGCGTGTGCGTTGATTTCGCACAAATCCACAAAGAAGGGAGAGCGTTAAGATATGTTCCGATCCTTGGGAATAATGGGCATTTTCGATGTGTTTGATTCCATCGTTGATGTTATCGGCGATGTATTTGACAGTATCGCGGATGCCATCGGTAATGCCATCCTTGACGCGATCAAAGAAGGCCTTGGAATTGCTTGCTATTACTTGACCTGGGCCTGGTGCGATATCATCAAAGCGGCATACGCGGTGTTTGCGGTGTTTGCAGGCATCAGCAAGGTGCAGATGAAAGAGGATTTTACCTATCTGACCAACCTGTTCTTTGAAAATGAGGCCATCAACGGCATCTATTGGGGAATGGTAATGATAGGCGCCGTCCTTGCCGTTGTGTTCACCATTATCGCCGTGGTGCGAAAGATGTTCGATATCAACGACAAACAGCAGCAGTCGCTGGGACAGATTATCGGCGGTATGCTGAAAAGTTTGTTTGTGATGGTTATGTTGACCGCTGTTATGTCGGTGACGATGACCTTTACAAACGTCCTTATCGAGCGTGTCAGTTACGTGTTTGACCAAAATAAAGCGCTTACTCAAAAGCAAGAGATTGAATTTACGGACGAGGATCGTGCCGTGATGTTCGATATTCTCACGACCATTGATGAGTATTCTATGAACGCCACGTATAACCATCGTTACAATTTGAATACTTGTTATAACGAAATTCGTCCTAAACTGCTCTATTTGCAGGACAAAGGGATATTCGATTTGGTGTATCCCACCCGGGACGAAGAGCAAAAACCGATACATACCTGGCAAAGTGAGCTCGAACGGTTGGTATATGCGGCCAACCCCGAAAACGAGTTGAGCATGGATCTCTATTATCCGGAGACTTCGCAGGCACTTACCGATATTATGGATATTCTCCGAACGGATGCCAGTTTCCGTGCACTGAAGAGTTACAAAAACGAATATACTTCTGCCGACAGCGCATCCCTTGACCGCGTGGTGTTCCTTATGGGAACGATGAATGCGGCGAAGAATGATAACTTTAACAAGAATCCCAGTGTTTCTGATGGATTGCGCGGTGCGTTCTATACCGGCGAAAAGAGCATTTATTCGTTTAGCGACGTGAAATCCGCTTTCCGTTATCAGCTTGGCGGTATTTCCTACTTTATGATTTGGTTTGTGGGATATTGGGTACTGAAAAACTTGTACCGTTGTATCCTCAACTGCTGCACACGTCTTGTAAACATTGTCGGACTTTATGTTATTGCGCCTCCTCTTGCGGCGACTATGTCTTTGGATGACGGTCGTCGTTTTAAGGAGTGGACGACTTCTATGATTATCCAGATGTTCGGCGTGTTCGGCAACATTATTCCCATGCGTCTTGTCATTTTGTTCGTTCCTATGGTGATGGATTCGAATTTGATTCTGCTTCCTTCCGCCACGTTAAACGTGGTTGCCAAAGGTTTACTTATCACCGGTATGATGGAAGGTGTCAGCCGTTTCAGCGGCATCCTCACCGGTATCTTGGCGAACAACGCGGGCTTTGCCGCTATCCAGGCATCGAATACCAACGATTTGGCTGACCGTCAGTTCGGCCGTCACTTCGGTAAGCACTTCGGCGGCGAGGATCCGGATGATCCGCTCGGCGAGAAGAAACAGGCGAAAAAAGATCGCGAAAAGGATAAGAAAGAAGCTGCGAAGAAAGAAAAAGCGGCGAAATTGGCGCAAAAAGTCGGCGCCGGTGTTGCCGGCGCTGCCGGTGCGGCCGCTGCTGGTGCTGTTGCGAAGAAAGCCGAAAACAACAACAATAACAATAACAACAACTCTAATGGCTTGCCCGACAACCAGCAAAAGGATAATAATAACAACAACACCACCACGGATAACACTAACCAAAACGGTACGAACACGGCTAATAATACCGAAGACAACAATACAAACGGCGTGCTTCCGAGTAATCAGCAGGGCAACGGAAACGAGAACCAGACGGAAAGCACTACCTCTTTGAACAATGAAAACGGTACGAATGTCGAAGGCGAACAACCGCTTCCGCAGAGTCAGCAAGACTATGGTCTTGGCACTAATGCCGACGGTGAGGCCTACGTTGGTAAAGACGATATGGGCAATGCGTTTACCGAGTCGGAACGCCAGTCCATGCTGAAAGGTCTTGGCAAAAACGAACGCGGTGAACAGTACGTCGGCCGCGCCGAAAACGGCAAAAAGTATACCGAAGCCGAGAACGATGCCTACAAAAAAGGCCATGACGGAAAAGGCCTCGGCGGTGTGTATTACGGTAAGGATGCCGTGGGTGCGGACCAATCGAAACCTGCTCCGGCACCGAGTAAGCCTGCGCAGCCGAAGGGCGGAAACCAAGGCGGAAACGGCGGCAACGTAGCCGGCGGTGGAAACCAAGGTGGTAATGTCGGTGGTGGAAACCAAGGCGGTAATGTCGGTGGTGGAAACCAAGGCGGTAATGTCGGCGGTGGAAACCGAGGCGGTAATGTCGGTGGTGGAAACCAAGGCGGCGGCAACGCTGTTCCGGCGAACAACAACGCTGTTCCGGCGAACAACAACGCTGTTCCGGCGAACAACAACGCCGTCCCGGCGAACAACAACGCCGTCCCGGCGAACAACAACGCCGTCCCGGCGAACAACGGCAACGTTCAAGCGAGCAATGCGGCGGTGGATGTTCCGAAGAAAAAGTCTCCGCCGAAGAGAATTTACGATCCGCTGAGTAATCCGAAGCCACTTCCGGGAAACCAAAATAAAAAATAAATTTTAGCATCCCCGACCGCGCAAAAAAAGTGTTTTGCGCGGTCGGGTAAACCCCGTTATAAACCCCGAACCTTTTGGGAGGTGAACCCCTATGCGCCTGATTCCGGGCAGAACAAAAGTACAAGTCGAGTTCTTTAAGGGCGTTCGAATTGCAGACGTTGCCATTGGTGTTGTGGCAGCGGGACTGATTTTACTCATTCTGCTTTCGACCATCCCCGGACGACTGTTTATTGCCGCAGGATTGCTGTTTTTGGCAGCAATCCTTTTGGTGCGTTTAGACAAAGAGCCGAACTATATCTTTTTGCTCCATATGTTGCGGCATTTCGGGTATCGCCACCATTACGAGCGCACCTATGACGACGCTTCTTTGCGTTTACAAAACGACAAGGGAATGAAAGAAGCGGCGTTTGAGGAACTGTTTGTGGACGGACAGCAGGCGCCGGAAAACGAGTTGAACCGCAAGGCGCGTCTCAAAGCCGAAAAAGCCGAGCGCAAAGCGGATGACAAAATCCTGAAGGACAAAAACGTGTCCGATGAGGAAAAAGATGCGATTTGGCTGAAACGTGCCAACCAAAGTGCCGCGAAAAAACGCGAAAAAGCGAAAAAGAAAAACGCGCCTTCCGCTAACTCTTTTGAGATGGAAGAGATTATAGCGTTTACCGATATTCGGGACAATTTTATCAAATACGGCAACAAATATTACGGTGCGGCGATTGAGATTGATCCGGTGGAATTCCGTTTCTTCTCGCCTTCTCGCCGCGCAAACTCCATTGAAAACGGTTTAGGGCGTGTGCTGCGTTCTTTGCCGCCGGAATTTGCCGCCAACATTGTAAAGATTGAGCGACCGGTCGATTTTGAAAGCCATTTGGACCATGAGTATGACAAATTGGACGAACTGAAACAGTCCTACGAAAAAGGCTTTCTCTCGGAAGATGAGATGAAAGCCCGTGTGGAGGTGCTGTATGATCGAATCAACGACCTGCGCAATCTCTGCTTCGGTGACAAAGTGGTGGTGCCGTTCTATTACGTCGTGCTGTTCGACAGCGATCGCAATCAACTGAACAATGCGGTGCATTCTGCGCTGGACCTTTTGCGTAACGCCGAACTCAAAGTTCACCGCCTCGGAAACAAAGAATTGGCAGTGTTCCTTAAATATTCCAACGCGTTGGATTTTGACGAAAAAGAGATTGACAACGTGAAACCCGAGGATTATGCCAAATGGGCGATGCCACAGTACGTGCAGATGAAAGCCCGGACGGTTCTCGTTAACCAAATTGTTACCCACAATATGCGAGTGGTCAACTATCCGTCGGTTGTCGGCGATGCGTGGCTTGCCGGTGTAATGTCTATGCCGGCCACCAAAGTGGTGGTGAAATGCACGCCGATGGACCGCAATAAATCGGTGCGTGCCATCGACTTCTCGCTGCAAGAACTGCGCGCCCAATATCGTGCTACCGGTATCGATTCCAAACGTATTGAACTGCAAGAACACATTGAGACGTTAAGCGATTTACTGGCCACACTGCAAGGGGATAACGAAACCCTTCTTTCGGTCAACATCTACGTGACTTGCTACGATATCAACCAAACGTGCGTGCTTAACGACGATCCCAAATTGAAAGAGTCGTCGCTTGCCAACATCACCAATATGAAACGCACGGTCCGTCGACTTTACAGTGAATCCAACCTGCGCCTTAACAATATGGACTTTGACCAAGTCCATGCGTTTGTGGGCAGTCAAATCAGCGCGTGGGATCCTATGCACAAAGACGGCCGCGGAATTCCCAGCAACTCTGTTGCGGCTTCCTATCCGTGGATTTTCGCCCACATTTCGGATGAAAAGGGTATTAAACTCGGTCAATCGGACGGCGTGCCGGTGTTTATTGACTTCTTCCGCCGCGATTCCGAGCGCGTTAACTCCAATATGGTGATTGTGGGTAAATCCGGTTCCGGTAAATCCTATGCCACCAAGAGTCTGCTTGCTAACTTGGCTGCAGATGACAGCAAAATCTTTATCCTTGATCCGGAAAATGAATATACCGAATTGGCGCACAACCTCCACGGCAAGTTTATCAACGTGGGCAACGCGCAATATGGGCGACTCAACCCGTTCCATATCATCACCGCTTTGGATGATGACGAAGAGGGAACGGAGACGGTTTCGGGCAGTTATGCGACACACCTGCAGTTCTTAGAGGAGTTCTTCCGCCAGATTCTGCCGGATTGCGACCGCGATGCGATGGAATACTTAAACTCCATTATCGACCGGATGTATACCAATATGGGTATCACCGCCGAAACGGATTTGAGCCGTCTGCGCCCGGAAGATTACCCGGTGTTTGATGACTTGTACGATGCGGTGCTGTCGGAGTTCCAGACCACCGACAACGAGTATATTCGCACTATGCTTCGTACGCTGATGAACTACATTGCGAAATTCTCTGCCGGTGGGCGCAACGCCAACATTTGGAACGGTCCGTCTACGGTTACGACCGACGAGAACTTCACGGTGTTCAACTTCCAAAGCTTGCTTGCCAACCGTAACGGCACCATTGCCAATGCACAGATGCTTTTGGTGCTGAAATACATCGACAACGAGATCATCAAAAACCGCGACTACAATATGCGTTACGGTGTCAAGCGTAAAATTGTGGTAGTTATTGATGAGGCACACGTGTTTATTGATACCAAATTCCCGGTCGCGCTTGACTTTATGTATCAGTTGGCGAAGCGTATTCGTAAATACAACGGTATGCAGATTGTCATTACCCAGAACATCAAGGACTTTGTGGGCTCGGAAGAAATTGCTCGCAAATCCACGGCTATCATTAATGCCTGCCAATACAGTTTTGTGTTCTCTTTGGCGCCGAACGATATGGAAGATTTGTGCACGCTGTATGAAAAAGCGGGCGGAATCAACGAAAGTGAGCAGGAAGAAATTATTTCTGCTCCTCGCGGTCAGGCATTTGCTATTATGTCGCCCCAAAGCCGTTCCACCTTTAAGGTGGCAGTGCCGGAGGACGTTGTGGCGATGTTCAAAGAACGGGAGTATATTTCCCGTTATTTCCGTGATGACGACGGTGAAGCCGCATGGGATGACTTTATGGGCGATTCCCGTGAAATTCACGAACAGAATGTCCACGTGAAGAAGGTTATGGAAGAGGAAATCGTTGAAAAAGAAGCTCGTGCGCACGTGGTATTTGAAGAGATTACCGAGGAAGAAGAACTTGCCGCCGAAGAAACTAAACGTTCTTCTGAAAAGGCGGTTGCCTTTACAGAAGAAATCGAGCTGGAAGAGGAGTTCGACCTGCCCGAGAGCAACGCGGTTTCCGCTCCGGTCGTTCCGACGGTGGATCCGGCGCTTATCGCGGCGTCGGCCACACCTTTGATGCAACCTGTTGTGGTGCAGGCACCGGCTTCTTCCGGCGAAACAGAGCGGTTGTTGGCGGAACTTTTGTCTAAATTCAGCCACGATGCTATGCAGGAGGAGATTCGCCGCGCCGTGGATGCCGCTTTGGCAGTGGAGCGTGGAACGAATGCTTCCGGCGGATTGGCAACGGAGCCTACGGTGGCGCAGTATGAGGTGCCGGGTATGATTCCGGGCGCTTCCGGCACAGTGACTGTGGATAGAGACGAGGCCAACGACATACCGCCTGTTGCCGAAAAAGCAGAGACGCCGGCGGCAGAAAAACCGGAAGAAAAGCCGGGAGAAAAACCGGCGGAAAAACCGGAAGAAAAACCGACGGAAAAACCGGAAGAAAAACCGACGGAAAAACCGGAAGAAAAACCGGCGGAAAAACCGGATTCCGCTGCCGAAGGCGACGAGGAAAAGAAGAAATCCGGCTTCGATATTATGTCGCTTTTGGTTATGGAAGCCAAGCGCCTTGGCGATGTGTCGCCGATTGATCGTATGAAAGATTACGGTGAGACCGTAATTGCCATTACGATTGAAGAACTGGCGCATTATAATTCGAAACGTGGTTAAGTGAAACAAAGGACAGAAAGGAGGTTCTCTTTTCCTGCTATGAAAGTAAAACTGATTAACCGAGGGGATGAAGGAGAACTCATTCTGATGGGCCGACTGGATTCGGTAACGTCAAAGGAAATGGAAACGATTTTTGAAAACGTTTCCGAACGGTTTTCCCGTGTGATTTTGAATATGGAAGGAATGGAGTACGTTTCTTCCGCCGGTCTGCGCATTCTTAAAAATCTCCACATCAAAATGCGTAAGCGAGAGGGAGAACTGGTCCTTCGCCGTGTTAACCGTATGGTGATGGAAGTATTTGAAATGACCGGATTTGCAGGGCTTTTGCATATTGATAACGGATAAGTATCGGAAAATATTCTCTTTAATAATGTAACCTTTCACCGCGTTTTTCCCTTTTTTGGTTAGAGAAACCTTGCAAAACGCGGAAACTTGGAGGAATGGCTATGGAACACTCGACAACACGGCATTCTTTGCAAAAAGCAAAGAGGACAGTATGGCGTTTTACGGCGCTTTTGCTGATCCTCTGCTTTGTCATGCCTTATATTGCACCTGCTTTGCCGGCATCTGCGGCAAACGAAGGGATAAGTAAGTCATCCGGCGGTGTTAGTGTTGCTTCACAGGAAGGGAAAGCCTGTGAAAACACCTATCTCCTTCGCGTTTCCACCGGTGTCAACGGCGGCGCGGACGTCAGTTATTTTGCAGTGCATTATAAGGACAAGGGTGGCGTGTCCCGTGTGGAATTTGTGTCGCCGAATTCCCATCCGAAAGAAAGTACCTATGAATTAGCGATGTCTGTCAGCGGTTTGGAAAAACGCCTGAGCAACGTCGAAAACTATACCGGCTATACCGTTGACATTGATAATCTAATGTCGAGCAATATGCTGATGCCCAACAGTACCGATGAGATTCTGTTTACGCCGCACTACACGGTGGACAGCATTACCTCGGTGGACGTTCACGAACATTACTCTTCTACCTACAAGAAGGGGTGGACCTGTAAAGGTATCAGCATTTATAAAGTGGAAACGCTTTACGGCCTGCAGATGATTGGATATTATTCTACCAGTCTGTTCATTGATTTCTCCGGCAAAGCGATTTACTCTTTCAACAAGACGGTGGATTTAAACCTGTCCGGCAATGACAAGGTGTTTTGCTTTGCCCCCTCCGGCGGCGATTACCAGTTCGTCAGCGGTAACAACGAGGCGTATTCCACCCATGACAGCGACGAATACTTGTTTGAAATCGATATTGCGGATTTTTATAAAGCCGGTATTGAAAAAATGATGATCGAGTGTCCGTTCCGGGATATGATACTTATCAAAGAGGTGCTGATGCTGGATATCACCTATGAAGATGTCGGCGGTGTTTCGTATTCAGCAAAACTCCCGGTGCTTTCCAGCGCGGCTGCGTGGTCGACGGAAAACGGGTATGCTGAATACGACAAAGCGTTGTGCCCGTGGAAAGTGTTGCAGCAGGGAGAGCAGTTAGTGTTCTCCGGTAAGCTTCCTGCGTTCAAGAAAATGACTTCCTGCAAACTGTCCTACACCTTGGATGTGCCTGAACTCGCGGGGATTAAAAACACCGTTTCAGGGAGACTCTCACCGGATTTAGAGAACTGGACGAAAGATAAACTCGAAAAAGATACGCTGTCCATTTCGTCCTTCAAACTGTATAAGAATGTTGATCAACTGGAATATACCGGTGACGGTGAGACGGATTTGTTCTACACTATCAACGGTATTCCGATTGCGTATGTGATGGCGGAAGGAAACAGCGGTATTACGCTGTCTTATGACTCGCCGAAAACGCTTTCGGTGAAAGAAAATGACACCGGTGCTGATTTGTCGCCCGATTATAAAGGTCGCTACGTGGTCGTTATCAAGACCGATACGCCCAAAGATGCAGGCACGACGTCTGAGGTGAAAATTAAATTCACCTATCAATCCACCTCCGGTGTTACCAAAACCACCAAAACCTACTCATTGATTACCGCACCCGAGGATTTCTATGGATATTGGCCGTACTATGATAACGTATTCTACGATGACGGTTCGGCATTTCCGGATTACCATCGCTATTATGGGCTGCGTCCCGGTGGAGAGATTATGTTCTTTATGGATGTGGACGATGTCTCTCAATTCAAGTCGTTTGATATATCTATGAATTCCACCTACGCCGACGACTGGCAGATGAAGAGCCTTATCATCTACGATCCCGAATGGATCGGCCATCGCGTTTTGGAACTTCATGAACGGGGAGAGGGCGCCGGTACCGGCAAAGTCACTTCCAACTGGATTATTACCCGTGATTTCGATAAATCGACGATTATGTGCTCTTATGGCGCCTCTGACAAGGAGAAACCCGGTGAAGAGCCGATTTATGTGAACGGTGGCGATGAAGAGACCGCCAACCGTAAAGGGGAATTTGAAGAAAGTTCCGAAAACAAAGAAAGCGACGTCGAAACCGATCTCGACTGGAACAAACTGAAGCATTCTATGACCTACAAGGAGTCGATGCAGGATCTGGGCTTCAACCGTGTTCGTGGAACCTATGAGGTGGAAGTCCAGGTGGCAGGCAACGATTCCGCAAACGAAAAAGACGGTGACACCGGCTCGAAAAACTTGTTCTACTTCCAGTTGACGTTCCAAGGCGGCAACAGTGGGTACGTTCTCGCAAACCAACAGTTGACGGCAGACGGTTTCCGTGCCGGTGAGAAAGAATCGTTTACCATTTATACGAACCAAGACCTCGGCGACTTGACGGCGATTCGCATTTTGCCGGACGATTCGGATACCAACGAGAGCACCGACATTTTCGATAAATTGAATATCAAGAGTATCACCGTGACGAAGAAAAGTTCGGCGGTGGCTTCGACTTCGTGGTTCTTCGACAACGTCGGATGGATTAAGATTGACTACCGCGACGATGCGCCGAAAAACACGGCGTCCGGTCTTCAAGGCCGTAACGCCAGCGACTTGGTGCGTGAGTTTACGGTCTCCGGAAAGGGCGTCAGTTCCAACTTGATGGTCTCCATTACGACGGATCCGTATAATGTGGCCGCCGAGGATACGTATTCGGGTGAGGCTTTCGATAGTCAGTTTGAAGGAACAGTGACGGCGACGGTTACCTACATCAATAAAGACGGAGAACAAAAGAAGAACTTTGACGTTGTCCAGAAGATGTACGAGTACAACGGTCAGCAACCTCGCTACGAGACACGTGAAGGTAAGTCACTCGGCAAAATGACCGGCGAGAGCGGCGGAGAAGTGGTCTGCGCTGTCAGCAACCGCGAATATATGTTCCGCGAGGGACATACCGACCGTTTCTTTATCAGTCTGACGGATGTGACTTCTATTAAGAAAATAGAACTCTTTGCACGCGACGTGTACGGTACAACGTGGAACATCAAGGAAGTGAAAGTGTGGCAGTTGTTGGAGAACGGCACGCTTCGTCTAAACTGCGTGGATGAGTTCCAACGTCACACCGATAATCAGATGAAATTGATTACCAAGAGCGATCAAAATACTTATGCCGTCATTCTTCCTCCGAACCAAGATGAGGGTAACCAGGTAATCACTTTTGAGGACAACACTATTGTAACGAAGGAATCGGAAGAGGGTTGGTCCTCTACGATCACCCGTAAACCGGAAAATAGAAACGATTCACTGAACGTGTACGTCTATATGGCGGAAAACGCTCAGTCACCGGTGAAAGTATCGAACGGGCAGACCACCAAGGTCTATGACCTCAGAGCGGAGTTGACGTATGAATCTTCCGATCACGACGGCCCGATGCGAATGACGGTCAACGGTCTTAACTACGATACTACCGACAGAGTGTTCTATGCTACCGGCATCACGGCGTACGGCTTTACCACGCTGAACAAGACGAACCTCGTCGTGCCCAGTTTGGATAAGGTCAGCGCTTTGGTGGACCATATGATTGTTCAGCACGTACGTTCCGGTGTGGTTATCGGATATTACTATATGGATTATCATACGCCGGGTACTGGAAATCCCATCAACGTATTCAGCAGTACCGGTGAGCAATTCCCCTCGAGCAAGCATTCCATATCCACTGAACAGCAGATCGTTACGATGCTGTTTGGTAAGGACACGGTTGCCTCCGGCTTGGTTGCCGAGGCATCCGATGTGGCTATTTCGATTCGCTATACGCTGAAAGGCGATCCTCTGGGGAAAGAATACAGTTCGCCGTACGTTTTCCTGACGGATGTGAAGACAAAGGATGCTGATGGACAGGAAATTATGAAGTATGCGGCTGTGAAACCGGGATTGCTCGTTCAGGTTCCTTTTGCTATCCCCAACCTGAAAGAGATTACCGGCATTACCGTCGCCGGCACCGGCAGCGTCAATGCTTCGGTGGACGGAATGACGGTGGGTTGCTATCCGATACAGGGTGATACCAGCACGCCGACCAAATGGTATAACTTCGCGGCAGCGGCCAAACTTACAGCTACTCCGGTACTGATGAGTGTGACGGATGTCAACGTTGCGCCCGTGGAAATTACCGTTACTACCGCGGAAAGCACAGATGTTGTAAGTTCGTCTACGGCGGATCCCATTCGCATGACGATTGGTTATGTCAGCCAGGATGGTCGCCAAACCCGTACGATGGCCATCGACGACGTGCGTGCCTATATGACCGACGGGAAACTGGAAGCCGGCAAAACGGCAACGTTTAGTTTCCTGATGAAGAATTGCAGTGAGATTCGGTATGTCGTTATTGAACCGCACTCCAAGGAGCCGTACAGCCAGGCGGCGTGGGGTATAGAAAATCTCAAAGTGCGGACGATTGTTGACGGCAAAGAGCAGTTGGCTGAGCGTAAATTGTCCGATCCGATTATCCGTGAGGGTGATCCGCGCACGATTAACCTGTGCAACATTTCGATTTCGACGAAGACCAGTTTCTATAACAGCAAAGTTGAAAAATCCAGCACCATCAACAGCGATTCCCAAGGGAAGAGCGCGGTGCTCGTGTACTCCGGCGATCAGGTGACGATTAAACCGACAGTGAACGGTTCGCTTGCCGGATACGGGTACACGGTGTCGGCGGTCAAAGCGGTCGGCGACGCGGTTTCCGAAGTGGATTGCTTCACGAAAAACGGCAGTCAGATTGTGTTTGATTCGCCGCGGAACACGACCGGTGGAATCGAAGTGTACCGTGTGATTATCACGTCGGATGAAAACCCGGCTGTTCAGGCGGTAGTGGAAATCAGCGTTGAGGCGGAAAACACGATGCTCACGACCACTGAGCCGACGACAGCATCTACCGAGCCGACACCTACCGAAGAGACTTCGCCGGAGACGACGGAAACCGTCGCCTCCGGTTCGGAAACGGAAGTTACCGAACCGACAACAACTTCTGTGACCGAATAAGTTTTACCACGTATCAAGGGGGACATCGTTGTGAAAAAGAAAGTGATATGGATTGTTTTGGGTATCGTGGTCGCTTTGGCGGTGGCGCTCTTGATTCTGTGGCTTTGCACGCCCAAAAAGCCTGCGATTGTTCCGCTGAACGCGGACGACAGCAGCGCGAAATATCCGTGTACCGTGACGCAAGACGGTGACAACATTAAACTGTTTATCAAAGGCTCTCTCGAAGGATACGAGTGGGTTGTCACGGACTACGAGCGAAACACGCTGTCCACCGTTCTTGAAAGCACCAATGAAGAAGGAACTACGTTCCTTATTAAGCCGTTGATGTCCGGCGAGTCTTGCTTGACGTTCTCTTTGCGAGACGTTTTCTCTCGCACGGATGTTCGCAGTCAGATTTTCATGACGGCAACGGCGCAAGGGCAAAAGGTCACGTACAAGGCTTTGAGCCACAAAGAAATGGCTGATGACATTGAGAGTGATTCCTATACCGTAAAACAACTGGCAGACGGTAGCTTTGCGGTCACCGTTGCCGGAAAAGAAGATGCCGAATGGGAATTTTTCCCGATGCGCGGTGAAGTGAAGTATGAGAAAATGGATATGGGCGAAGAAGTCGGTAACGGCGTGTCGCTTGTCGGATATTCGTTCGCTTGCTCCGGCACGGAAAACTGTCTGATTTATATTCGCGACGCGAAAAACAACGATACCTTGAAAGTGGAATTGCAGCACAACGACGATGGCGGATTTTCAATCCTCTCGCACGAGTGGGTAACTCTTGCGCCGGTTTCGACCGAAGCGGAATAATCAGTATATTCGCGAACTTTTAGAAAAGAGAGAGCCGTTATGAGCGACATCAATGATGTAAAAAAAGAAATACGCCGCATTCTGTTGGGATATATCGCATACTACGATACTTGCATCGTGGCCGCTCGGGAATCGGTGAAAATGCGGATGCTTGGCACGTTTAACGGGACGGGTTTTGCTCGTGTATTTGGTGTTACGGCGATCAAGCGCCGCTATCGTTTCTCGGAAGAGGAGTCGTCGTCGGACGTGCTCTCTAAAGAGGAAAAGAAAAAGAACCGTAAAACCGGCGATACCCGAAAAAAACAACGGGCGCGCAAATTGCTTGAAGAGGGCGACAAATCTTTGCAAAACCTCGGACGGCGTGTGCTTCTGGATGCTGATCCCGACCAAATTGCCACCTTTTACGCCCCGGTCCTCTATAACCCCTCGGTACTTCTTCTTTCTCTCGACAAGGAAGAGGAGGCCGTGGAGATGACGGTAGTGACCGCTCGTACGCTGATTGCGCGCCTTAACGCTGCTCACGCGTTTTGGAAGTGGAGTCGGAATATTCCTTACGAGTTGGAACGCCTGGATGTGGTGAAGATTAAGAAAGCCAAGAAGGATGCGACCGACGAGGACAAAAAAGTCATCGAGAAAACAATGACCAAAGAGGAGAAAAAAGCGTACAAGGCGGAAATGAAAGAACGCGCCGCCGCCGAAAAGAAAGAGCGGAAAAAACAGAAGATGAAAGCTAAATTGGAGAAACTGCAAGCCGCTCTTGATGAAGAACCTGACGAGGAAACGCCGGAAATTGACGAGACCGAAGAATAAAATGAAAACCGCCCGTATTCGCAAGAATACGGGCGGTTTTTTGCGTTTATTTTCATTTTGCGGGAAAGAGTCTCTTTCGAAGAAAGCCCGAAAAACGGCGTTTTTCGTTTAATACACGGTGAGCGTGAAGTTATAGACGCTCTTTTCACCGGCAGGCAGGATTTCCGCGCCGATTTTATGCTCGAACACGTCGTCCTCCGACACGCAGGTTGCCATACCGTTCCACGGCTCCAAGCAAACGAACGGGCTGTCTTCCACCGGCGTCCATACGGCGACAAAGGGGAAGCTCTCGAAGTTCATATCCACGCCGTGGCCGGTTTTTTGGGAATAGAGGCGGATAACACGGGATTGAAGACGGTCGAAAATGAGCGCATCTCCGCGGAACATCACGTGGTTTAAGGTGAGTTTGTTGTTGTCGGTCAGCACGCGGTTGCGGATGCGGTCGTTGATGAGCGCGGCGGACATATCCACCTGCGGGCAGTCGAGGGTTTCTTTTTGCTCCAGTTCGATGCAATAATCCTCGAAGCAGTCGTCCGCCGTCAGCGGCACGCGGAAGCCCGGATGGCCGCCGATGCAAAACGGCAGGGGTTTGTCGCCGGTGTTGTGGACTTCATAAGTGACTTTGAGCGACACGCCGGACAGTTGGTATTTCACGAAAAACGCGAAGTCATACGGATACACCGCGCGCGTTTCGTCGTTGGCGTACAGCGCATAGGTGGCGTTTTCGTCGTCCGCCTCCACCAAGGCAAGCTCACTTTTGCGCACAAAACCGTGTTTTGCGCAGGTGACGTCACCGCCGGAGGAGGTGGCTTTGCCGTTTCTGAGGCCGCCGACAATGGGGAACAGGTGCGGCGCACGGCCGGACCAGTAGGCAGGATCGCCGTTCCACAGATAGTCAATGCCGCCGGACACAAAGGATTGCATCTCGGCACCGAGCGAGGAAATGGTAACGGTGGTCGTTTCGTTTTTAAGCGTTGTTAACATAGCGGTTTCTCCTTTTCGACGACGTTGTAATTACTGGCGCAGTTTCACCCACAAATCATCTTGCAGTTTGTTGATTTTATCGTCCAGCGGCAGGAACATCTCGGTGTTTTTCATAATGCTTTCCGGCGGATAGAAATAGGGGTTTTCGCCCACTTCCGGATCAAGGATTTTGCGCGCCTCGACGTGCGGTGTAGAGTAGCCGATGTATTCCGCGTTGGCTTTGGCGACTTCGGTTTCGCAGAGGAAGTTGATATATTGCTCCGCTTCGTCCGGATGTTTGCTGTTTTCAAGAACGCCCCAGCAATCCACAAAGAAGTTGGTGCCGGATTCGGGGATGTAGAACTTAATGTCCTCGTTACCGGCTTCGTCGTAAATCATAATGTTGGCGTCGCCGGCATAATACGGCGCAATCCACGCTTCTTCGTTAATCATAAGGTCGTACACTTGGTCGTTAACATATTGCAACACCAACGGCTTTTGTTCTTCCAACAGGTCATACGCCTCGTTCCACTCGCTTTCGTTTGTGGTGTTGAGGGAATATCCGAGTTTTTGCAGCGCGATAGCGAACGCATCGCGCTGGCTCTCGAACATTAAGATTTTTCCTTTGTATTTCTCGTTCCAAAGGACGTCCCAGTTTTGTTTCACGTCTTCTTCCGACACGTATTTGGAGTTATAGAAAATGCCCACCGTGCCCCACGTATAGGGAACGGAGTATTCGTTTTGGGGATCATAGGCGAGGTTTTTGTACTCGTCGCCGATGTACTTGTAGTTCGGGATATTGTCGAAGTTGAGTTTTTTCATCATTCCTTCGTCAATCATTTTTCCCATCATATAATCGGACGGGCACACGACGTCATAATCGGCACCGCCTTTACTGAGCAGAGCATACATTCTTTCGTTGTTTTCAAAGGTCTTGTAATTGATTTTGATGCCGGTACGTCTGGTAAATTCTGCGTTGACGTCCATCACTTCGTCGTCGATGTATTCGCCCCAGTTATAAACGTTGATGGTGACGGTGTTCTTGCCGTTGTTGCAACCGGCAAAAGGAACAATCAGAACCAAGCAGAGAACGAGCGCGATAAATTTTTTCATTTGGAAACCCCCTTTTGTTTTTTGTCAATATCCCGCACTTGGCGGATGTTGATAAGAACGAGCAACAGCAAAATGGCGCCGAACATCAAGGTGGACAGTGCGTTGATGCTGTTCGGAACTTTTTTTCTGGTGATGTTGTAGATATACACCGACAGCGTTTGCGCCGTCGAGCCGGAGTTGAAATAACTGATGACGAAATCGTCGAGCGACATGGTGAACGCCATCAGCGCGCCGGTGAGTACGCCGGAGGTGATTTCCGGAAGTACCACTTTCAAAAAGGCTTTGGTGGGCGGGCAGCCGAGATCGACCGCCGCTTCGTAAAGGTGAGGGTCCAGCTGCCGCAGTTTCGGCATCACCTGCAGGATGACGTAGGGGATACAGAAGGTGACGTGGGCGATCAGCAACGTGACAAAACCCGGTTGTAGGATCCCGATGGCGCGGTAAATGAACACAAAGAGCAGCATCAGCGAGATGCCGGTCACGATTTCGGGGTTGACCATCGGGATGTTGTTGACCGCCAAAAACGTTTTGCGGAGTTTGCCGTTCATCGCAAAGATGCCGAGCGCTGACAGCACGCCGATGACGGTGGAAATAATGGCGGCAAGAGAGGCAATTTCCAACGTGATTTTCAGCGATTCCATAATCTCGCTGTCTGTGAAAAGGTCTTGATACCAGTGAAACGAAAAACCGGTCCATTTTGATTGGCTTCTTGCGTCGTTAAACGAAAAGACAATCAGCACCAATACAGGAGCGTACAAGAACGCGAAAATGAGGAAATTGTAGATTTTGGAGAGTGTTTTCATGCAATCATCCCCTCCATCTCGTCATCGTCTTTATCGAAGACGTTCATGACCGCCATGCAAAGGAGCATCAGCACCATCAGCACAAGGGACAGCACCGCGCCGACGTTGAAATCAGGGGAGGTGCCGGTATACAGTTTTTCAATCCATTGACCGATCATCATATTGTCTTGACCGCCCAAGAGAACCGACACAACAAAGGAACTGACCGACGGCACAAACACCATTGTGATGCCGGCGGTAATGCCGGGAACGGACAAGGGGAGAACGACACGCCAAAACACCTGGAATCCGTTGGCGCCGAGGTCTTGAGCCGCTTCCAATACTTTGTTGTCGATTTTGGTCATAACGGAGTAGAGCGGCAGTACCATAAAAGGCAAGAAGTCGAACACTGTGCCGAGAATGATGGCGCCGGTGGAATACATTAGATGCTGTTCCGGCAGGTGAAGTGCCGAGAGAAGTGCGTTGAGGATACCGTTGTTCATCAAGATGTTTTTCAGCGCCGTAATGCGCAAAACGGAGTTCATCCACATAGGAAGCATCACGAGCATAACGAGGATGCGCTGGGCGCGTTCGCTGCGGCGCGAGATGGAAAAAGCCAAGGGATAGGCAAGCACCAGACATACCGCGGTGGACACGGCCCCTACGTAAAGAGAGTACCAAAAACTTTTGGAATAGACGGTGATTTTCGGCAAATTCGAAAAAGTGAATGTGCCGCTTTGGTCGGTCAGCGCAAACCAAAGCACCATACCGAGGGGAACG
Organism: Acutalibacteraceae bacterium; assembly: GCA_045598065.1. Classification (GTDB taxonomy): domain Bacteria; phylum Bacillota; class Clostridia; order Oscillospirales; family Acutalibacteraceae; genus RGIG426. Next base: position 44,754 of record JAZLLJ010000030.1, on the reverse strand, counting down.
ACCGTGAATAAAAACATCCACAGCCCGAAGGGAGCCGCCAGACGTTTTTTATTCATAGCTTTCGGCCTCCTTGGTTTCTTCAACGAGGTCGATTTCCGGATCGGCCATTTCGTCAAATTCCTCGGAATAGGAACTGTAATCGCCGAACATGCCGGAGTATTCGGATTTTTTCATAATGTGGATGTCTTCGGGGTTTAAGACGATGCCGATGACGGTGCCGGGAGCATAGTAATCGGTGGTTTGAATGAGCCATTTGAAACCCTTGAAGTCCACGATGGTTTCGTAGTGGACGCCTTTGAACGTTACGGACGTCACCGTACCCATCAGGTGGCCTTTAATCGGTTCCACAATATCGATATCCTCCGGGCGGATAACCACGTCCACCGGTTCGTTTTCGGCAAAACCGCTGTCGAGACATTCAAACGTGCGGCCGAAGAACTCCACCAAAAAGTCGCGTTTCATCACGCCGTCCAAAATATTGCTTTCGCCGATAAAATCCGCGACAAAGGCGTTAATCGGCTCGTTATAAATATCGAGCGGCGTGCCGATTTGTTGAATTTTGCCGCCGTCCATCACGACGACGGTGTCGGACATCGAGAGAGCCTCTTCCTGGTCGTGGGTAACGTAAACAAACGTAATACCGAGCTGCTTTTGCATACTTTTCAGCTCGTTTTGCATATCTTTACGCAGTTTTAAGTCGAGCGCGGCGAGCGGCTCATCCAAAAGCAGCACTTTCGGGCGGTTGGCAAGCGCACGGGCAATGGCAACACGTTGTTGCTGGCCACCGGAAAGGGTAGACACCTTGCGGTGTTCGAAGCCTTTAAGGTTGACGAGAGACAACATCTGCTGTACCGTTTCCTCGATTTCGGCTTTGCTCTTTTTTTGCACGCGTAAACCGAACGCTACGTTTTCGTAGACGTCCATGTGCGGAAACAGGGCATACCGCTGGAAAATGGTGTTGACCTCACGCTTATACGGCGGCAGGTCGCGGACGTTTTTTTCGCCAAAAAAAACATCGCCGCTTGTTGGTGAAATAAAACCGCCGATAAGACGAAGTGTCGTCGTCTTGCCACAGCCGGAAGGGCCGAGCAAGGTGACGAATTCGCCATCGGAGATGCTAAGGTTAAAGTCCTTCAGCACCTGTTCACCGTCAAACGATACAGCGATGTCTTTGAGCGTAATGATAGAGTTGTTCATTGAGTGCATCCCCCTTTGCGGATACGCGGATTTGACCGCGTATGAAGTCTCCCGTAGTCAGCCGAAATCGAACGTTCCGGCGTTCCTTGGAACAAGAAACCGCGGCAGATTTTGAAAACGCCCTCCGCAAAGGGTTTTTCACAAGCGTACTTTTTTGAAAAAAGTCGCCTGCGGCGTATTCGTTTCTGCCGCTATCGGCACCTGCCGATGGAAAAAAGACGCATTCTTTTTTATATATATAAGAAAGCAACGATATAACTATACAGAAAAACAATCGAAATGTCAATAGTTTTTTCGCGGATTTCGTCACTTTTCGCGTTGGGGAAAATGCGCGAATTCGTAAAGGGATTTCGCTTTATACTTTTTCGAGATGTTGCCCGTTTCGACGAAAAAAGATAAAACAAAAGAAACCGCTTTGGAAAGCGGTTTCTTTGAAGGACGCTTGGATGAATCAAGAGAATTTTTCTGATGCGAAAAGGCGAAACGCTTTACAGCAAAACGGTGATATCAGGCGAGGTTATCCGGTCCAAAACTGTCGGGAAGAAGCTCGGAAAGTGTGCGGTGGACGATTTCGCTGCCGTTTTTGAGAAAAACGGGGAAATCCGGAGCGCAAAATTCACGGATGACCTGCCGACAGGCGCCGCACGGAGGGCAAAGTGTGTCGGCGGATTCGTTTTCTTTTCCGCCGACGATAGCGAGAGCGGAGAACTCCCGTTTTCCGGCGGCGACGGCGGCAAAAATCGCCGTTCGCTCGGCGCAGTTGCCGAGCGGATAGGATGCGTTTTCCACGTTACAACCGGTCACTACCGTGCCGTCGGCACAAAGGAGCGCCGCGCCAACCGCAAAGTGGGAATAGGGGACGTAGGCGTGTTTGCGCGCCTGTTCGGCGGCTTCTATCAAATTCCATTCGTTCATTTTACAATCTCCTTTTTGAAGCTTTCGCCCGAAAGGGAAGAGCCGTCGATTCCCAGCAAATCCGCAACGGTTTTGCCGAGGTCGGCAAAGCAGGCGCGTGTGCCGAAATTCCCCGATTTGACGGCGTTTCCGTAAACGAGAAGCGGTACGCGCTCGCGAGAGTGGTCGGTGCTGTCGGTGGCAGGATCACAGCCGTGGTCGCCGGTGATGAGCAACACGTCGTCGGCTTTGAGTTTTTCGAGCAGTTGCGGAAGCCACGCGTCAAATTCCGCTAAAGCGGCGGCGTAACCGTGGATGTCGTTGCGATGGCCGTAGAGCATATCAAAATCGACTAAATTCGTAAAGCAGATGCCGGTAAAATCGCGGTCGGCAACCGCGAGCGTTTTGTCCATCCCGTCGGTGTTGCCGGTGGTGGGATTCGACTCGGTGATGCCGCTTCCGGCAAAAATATCGCGGATTTTTCCGATAGAAATCACCGAAAGTCCTGCATTTTCCGCCACGTTCAGCACCGTGTCTTTCGGCGGCACAAGCGAAAAATCGTGACGACGGGGAGTACGAGTGAAATCGGCGGCGCAAGTGCCCACAAACGGGCGCGCGATGACGCGGCCGACACCGTGTTCGCCCTGCAAGATATCACGGGCGATTTGGCAATATTCGTACAGTGTTTTTACCGGCACGACGTCCTCGTGGGCGGCGATTTGGAATACGCTGTCCGCCGAAGTGTACACGATAAGGTCGCCGGTTTTCAGATGTTCCTCGCCGTAGTCCTTAATGACTTCCGTACCGGAATAGGGCATGTTGCATAAAACGCCGCGGCCGGTTTTTTTGGAAAATTTTTGTAGGATTTCGTCGGGGAACCCATTCGGATAGGTGGGAAACGGCGTTTCAGACACAAGTCCTGCCATTTCCCAGTGGCCGGAAGTGGTGTCTTTGCCGCCGGAACGCTCGGTGAGGCGACCGAAAGCGGCAGTAGGAGCGGTGATTGCTTCGCCGCAGTCTACTTCTTCGATGTTGAAAAGTCCCAGTTTCTGCAGGTTGGGCAGACGGCAAACGGGATCGGAATAGGCGCTTTTTAAGGTGTGGCTTCCCTCGTCACCGAAAGCGGCGGCATCCGGTGCATGGCCGATGCCGAGGCTGTCGAGCACAATCCAAAAAATACGTTTGGTCATAGTTTTTCCTTTCAATCGGCGGTAGCGACATTCAATGCCAAACGGAGCATATCGTTCATTCCCTGTTGGCGTTCGTCGGGGGTGAGTTCACGGCTTTGGTCAAACAGCAAATCGGAGATGGTGCAAAGGCAAAGCGCCTTTTTGCCGCACCGCGCCGCGGTCATATAGAGTGCGGCGGCTTCCATTTCCACCGCGAGCACGCCCATCTTTTTCCAATTCGCGTTGGCTTCGGTATCGTCCGAATAAAACGTGTCGGAGGAGAGAATGTTGCCTACGTGAAGTGTCAGCCCCATTTCTGCCGCGGCGGCTTCCGCTTTTTTGAGTGTGCCGTAGTCGGCGATAGGGGCAAACGTGCCGGAAAGTCCGTATTGAGCGGCAAAATTCGAGTTGGTACAAGCGCCGGCGCCGGCCACCACGTCGCGCAAATGGAGATGTTCCTGCATTGCGCCGGCAGAACCGACACGGAGAATGGTTTCCACGCCGAATTTTGTATAGAGTTCGTAGGAGTAAATGCCGATAGACGGCATTCCCATACCGCTTGCCATCACCGACACGGGCTTGCCATTATAAAGACCGGTATAGCCCTGCACACCGCGCACGTCGTTGACTAAAACGGCATCGGTCATCAGATTTTCGGCGATATATTTCGAGCGGAGCGGATCGCCGGGCATCAACACGGTTTTGGCAAAACCGCGGTCGTTTTGCAGTTTGATATGGGGGGTAGAGGGAATCATAAACAACACTCCTTTTCGTTAGGATTCTTTCATCAGTTTCACAAGCGCGGAGGCGCCGATGCGGTCCGCGCCGGCTTTAATCAGCGTTTCGGCGGCTTCAAAGGTGCGAATGCCGCCGGCGGCTTTGATTTTGACGTTTTCGGCAACGTGTGCCTTGAACAGCGCGATATCTTCCACTGTGGCGCCGCCTTTCGAAAAGCCGGTAGAGGTTTTGATAAAATCCGCGCCGGCATCCGAAACACAGTGACACAGCGCGATTTTCTCCTCTTCGGTCAAAAGGCAGGTCTCCACAATGACTTTGAGTACAAGGTCGCCGCACACTGCTTTGAGCGCGGCAATTTCGGCGGTGACAGCAGCAAAATCGCCCTCTTTCACCATCCCTAAATTGACCACCATATCCAGCTCGGTCGCGCCGTCTTCAATGGCAAGCCGCGCTTCCGCGATTTTGGCGGCGGTGGAGTTGTAGCCGTTCGGGAAACCGATGACGGTGCACACCGGAAAACGCTTTTTCATATAGCGATAGGCAGCGCTTACGAGCGACGGTGGCACACACACCGAGGCGCAGGCAAATTTTCGGGCATCGTCGCAAAGGGCATACAGTTCGTCTCGCGTGGCGGTGGGGGAAAGCAGAGTGTGGTCCACGCGCGCGAGAATGGCAGATTTATCCATAAGGCATCTCCTTTTAGAAAAGGGCGGCTCTCCCGAAAGAAAGCCGCCCGAGCGGTTGGTTATTTAGACGCTGAAAAGAATGTCGCCGTAGGTGGGGAACGGCCAATCCGCTTTGGCGGTGAGCGTTTCCATTTCGTCCGCTGTTTCGCGCAGAGCGTTCATCGCGCGCAGCACGTAGTCGCGGTAGTAGACGGAAAGTTCCCACGCATCGGGATACTCTTTCGCCTTAGACAAAGCAGCATCGAGCGTGTCAATCTCTTTGCCCAGCGCATCCAGCAGCGTGGACAGTTTTGCGATAACGGTTTCTTCCGGCGAGGCGACGTTCGCTTCCGGCAAAGCGGTTTTGCGAAGGAGAACGCTCTCGGACAGTTTACGCAGATAGCCGGACACTGCCGGATAGATATCTTTGCGCGCCATATCGAGCATGGTCAGCGCTTCGATGTTCAGCACTTTGACGTAATTTTCGAGCAAGATTTCGCAACGCGAACGGAGCTCGCTTTCGGTGAACACCCGATGACGGGAGAACAGCGCCACATTTTTACTGGAAACCCAGTAGGGCAGGCAATCGGGTGTGGTTTTGAGATTGAGCAAACCGCGGCCTTGCGTTGCTTCGGCAATCCAGCGGTCATCGTAGCCGTTGCCGTTGAAGATGATGCGTTTGTGGGCATGGATGGTTTCGCGGATAAGGTTGTGCATCTCCGCTTGAAAATCTCTTGCCGATTCCAAACGAGTGGCGAACTGCGCTAACTCGTCGGCGACGATGGTGTTTAAGGCGATGTTCGGGCCGGCAACCGAGGCGGAAGAACCGAGCATCCGCAATTCGAATTTGTTGCCGGTAAAGGCACACGGCGAGGTGCGGTTGCGGTCGGTGGTGTCTTTCGGGAAACGGGGCAGTACGTGCACGCCCACTTTCATCGACACGGTTTCTTTCGGATCGTAGGGGATGCCTTCTTCGATTGCGGTGAGAATCTCGGTCAGTTCGTCCCCGAGGAACAGCGATACCACGGCAGGTGGTGCCTCGTTCGCGCCGAGACGGTGGTCGTTGCCGGGGCCGGCAACCGAGATACGCAGAAGGTCTTGATGTTCATCTACGCCTTTAATCACTGCACAGAGGAACAAGAGAAAGCGAGCGTTTTGGTGCGGCGTGTCGCCCGGTTCAAAGAGGTTTTCGCCGGTATCGGTTTGCAACGACCAGTTGATATGTTTGCCCGAACCGTTGACACCTGCAAAGGGCTTTTCGTGGAGCAGGCACACCATCCCATGACGGGTGGCGAGTTTTTTCATGGTTTCCATGGTCAACTGGTTGTGGTCGGTGGCGATGTTGACCGTGTTATAGAACGGGGCCAACTCGTGTTGTCCGGGAGCGGCCTCGTTATGTTCGGTTTTGGCGTAAACGCCCAGTTTCCACAGCTCTTCGTCCAAGTCGCGCATAAAGGCGGCGACACGGGGTTTGATGGTACCGAAATAGTGGTCATCCAAATCCTGACCGCGTGGCGGTTTTGCACCGAACAGCGTGCGGCCGGTGAAAATCAAGTCGCGGCGAGCATCAAACATCGCACGGTCAACGAGGAAATATTCTTGCTCGGCGCCGACGGTGGGATGGACCATATTGATAGCGGACTTTTCGCCCACCTCGAACAGACGGAGAACGCGGAGTGCCTCGCGGCTGACCGCTTCCATCGAGCGGAGGAGCGGCGTTTTCTTATCGAGCGCTTCGCCGCCGAACGAGCAGAACGCCGTGGGGATGCAAAGCGTGTTGTCTTTGATGAACGCGTAGGACGTGGGATCCCATGCGGTGTAGCCGCGTGCCTCGAAGGTGGCGCGCAGACCGCCGGAGGGGAAGCTGGATGCATCCGACTCGCCTTTGACCAGTTCTTTGCCGGAGAATTCCATAATGACGCCGCCTTTGCCGTCGGGCATCAGGAAGCTGTCGTGTTTTTCGGCGGTGATGCCGGTCATCGGCTGGAACCAGTGGGTATAGTGCGTCGCACCGCGTTCCACCGCCCAGTCACGCATTGCCGCGGCGATATCGTTGGCCAAAGCGGGATCTAAACGCTTGCCGTTCTCCATAGTATTTTTTAAAGCGCGATAGGTGTCCGACGGCAGATACCGTTTCATTGCGGAATCGCCGAAAACCATCGAGCCGAAGATTTCCGGAATATTGGTCATGGGAAATCCCCTCCTTTTATACATTCCTATGGTTATTCTACCGCATAGAAAGGGGATTTGTCAACAAAAACCATTCCAAAAGGCTATAAATTTTGGTTCTGTTGTAAATTCTGTCGAAATATTTATAAAAATGCGCGAAAACATAGATTTATTATATAAGCTATGATATACTCACGGAGAATGGGTGATTTTTTATTTCTCAGTATTTCGCCCAAAAGGAGGGAAACGATATGTGGCGTTCTTTTGCACACGGTGTTCACGTGGATGGCAACAAAGCGTTGGCGGAAAATGAAGTCATTCGTGAGATTTTGCCCGGAAAGATTATGGCGTACCCGTTGGCGCAGCATATCGGGCGTCCTGCTTCGCCACTTGTTTCCCAAGGAGACCGCGTGTTGGTCGGTCAGACGATTGCCGCCGCTTCTGCTGCGGTGTCTGCCGACGTTATCTCTGCTGTGTCCGGCACCGTCACGCGCGTGGGCGCGTTCCTCGGTGTGCGCGGCGAGATGATTGATGCCATTGTAGTGGAAAACGACGAACAGTACGAAACGATTGAGGGTTTCGGTCAAAAACGGGATTATACCCAACTGTCGCCGGATGAAATTCGCGAGATTATCAAAGGTGCCGGTATCGTCGGTCTCGGCGGTGCAGGCTTCCCGACACATATCAAACTGAGCCCTCCGAAGCCGGAGGAAATTGATACGATTATTGCCAACGGTGTGGAATGTGAGCCGTACCTCACCACAGACTATCGGCTGATGATAGAGCAGCCCGACAAAATCATTCGCGGATTGCAAATCGTTTTGTCGATGTTCCCCCATGCCAAGGCGATTATCGCTATTGAGAAAAACAAACCCGAAGCCATTCGGCTTTTGAGCGAAAAAGTGGCAAGCGAGCCGCGCATTTCGGTGGCGCCGCTTAAAACCAAGTACCCCGAAGGCGACGAGAGGATGCTTATCCACGCCGTGACCGGTCGGGATATCCACTCCGGTCAACTGCCTGCCGCGGTTGGCTGCCTTGTGGACAACATCGCCACGATGGTCGCGATTGAAGAAGCGGTGTGCGACGGGTTGCCGCTGACGCACCGTGTGGTTACGGTGTCCGGTGATGCGGTGAAACATCCGTGCAACCTGCGCGTTGCCTGCGGTGATTTGTACTCCCACGTTGTGGAAGAAGCGGGCGGCTTTATCGGAGAACCGAAAAAAGTGATTTCCGGCGGCCCGATGATGGGACTTTCGTTGTTCTCTCTCGAAATTCCCGTGGTAAAAACCTCTTCCTGCATCCTCGCATTTGCCGAGGACGAGGTGGAACAGTCGAAAACCACCGCGTGCATCCATTGCGGACGGTGCTTGCGCGCCTGCCCGGAACTGCTCGTGCCACGTTCGATGCATGCTGCTGCGCAAGCGGAGGATTTCGAGCGGTTTATGGAGCTCAACGGGATGGAGTGTATCGAGTGCGGCTCGTGTACGTACGTCTGTCCTGCAAAAATTCCGTTGACACAAAGTTTCCAATATGCCCGACGGAAAACCAAAGCCCTGTTACAAGTAAAATCCACGAAAGAAAGCGGGGGAGAAAAATGACCGATAAAATTCATGTTTCTTCCGCGCCGCATATTCGCTGTGACGTAACCACCGAGCGCATTATGCAGGACGTGGTTATCGCGCTTTTGCCCTGCGGCATTTGCGGTGTTTATCTGTTCGGCTTAAAGGCGTTGTGGGTGATTGCGACGAGCGTTATTACCTGTATGTTGACGGAATTCGTGTTCCAAAAAGCGATGAAACGTCCCGTGACCGTGTCGGACGGTAGTGCTGTCGTGACCGGCCTTTTGCTGGCGTATTGCTTGCCGGCATCCGTGCCGCTGTATATCCCGATTATCGGCGGAATCTTTGCTGTTCTCGTAGTAAAACAACTGTTTGGCGGTATCGGCCAAAACATTATGAACCCTGCGCTCGCGGCACGTTGCTTTTTGTTTATCTCGTTTGCGCAGGAGATGACAAAATATCTTCCGATTCATACCGAACAAACGCAAAAAGCGGTGGATCTTATCTCTTCCGCCACGCCGCTTGCGGAAATGAAAGCCGGCAACAGCGTAGATCTTTTGAGTATGTTTTTGGGAACGCACGCCGGTTGTATCGGTGAAACCTCGGTGGCGGCGGTGCTGATTGGTGCGGCCTATTTGTTCTTCCGCCGCGTGATTACCTGGCATATTCCCGTGGCGTATCTTGCCTCTGCTGCGGCGTTTTTCGCGGTGTTTGCAAGCGTGAAAGGTGCTGTGCCTGCCGATATGGATATGCTGCCGTATCTTGCTGCGCAGCTGTGCGGCGGCGGTTTGATGCTCGGCGCTTTCTTTATGGCGACGGACTACGTGACCTGCCCGATTACCAACGGCGGTCGATTGCTATACGGATTGTTCCTCGGTTTTTTGACGGCGGCGTTCCGTATTCTCGGCAAAATGCCGGAAGGCGTATCGTTCGCTATTATCACCGCCAACCTGCTGGTGCCGCTGATTGAAAAAATCACGATGCCCCGCGCGTTCGGTAAAGGGGGCGGTCGTTTATGAAGAAAAAAGGACTGCTCAAAGATGCCCTGATCCTGTTCACCATCACGCTGGTGGCGGCGGTGGCGCTTTCCTGCGTGTATGCGCTGACGAAAGAACCGATCGAAAAAGCCGCCGAGGAAACCAAACAAGAGGCGTATGAAAAAGTATTTGATGATGTCTCTTTCGAGAACATCGACAAGGCGGAAGACCTTCTCTCGGATGCGAACGAGGCGTTTGCTTCCGGCGAGGCGAAAGACGGCGATTGGTCGCTTAAAAAAGCATCCGTGTCGGAAATCCTCCGCGCGGTGGACAAGAACGGCGCGCCGTGCGGCTACGTGCTGTCCGTGACGTCCAAAAGCGGTTACGGCGGAGACATCGTGGCCGCCGTGGGTGTGACGAACGAGGGAGAAATTTGCGGTTTGACCGTCATCTCCCACAGCGAGACGGCCGGCTTCGGCGCACAATGCGATGATGCAGACTACCAAAAAACCTTTGTCGGCGACAAGTCCGCCGCCGATGTGGATATGATTTCCGGTGCCACCTACACGTCCAACGCGCTGAAAGAAATTTGCGGCGCGGCGTTGTATACGGTACGCGAGGCGGAAAGCGGGGTGAGCGCCGATGCTTAAACAAGCGTGGGAACGGCTGTATAACGGCCTTATCAAAGAAAACCCCACTTTTGTGCTGATGCTTGGTATGTGCCCGACACTCGCGGTAACAACGGCGGCCATCAACGGCCTCGGCATGGGACTTTCCACCGCGGCGGTGCTGACACTGTCCAACCTGATGATTTCCGCTTTGCGCAACGTCATTCCGCAAAGAGTGAGGATGCCTGCCTATATCGTCATCGTTGCCACGTTTGTGACGATGGTTCAACTGCTGATGCAAGCCTACGTCCCGTCGCTGAACGAGGCGCTCGGACTGTATATTCCGCTGATTGTGGTCAACTGCATTATCCTCGGTCGCGCTGAGGCGTATGCCTCCAAACATCCCGTGTGGCCGTCGCTGTTTGACGGTCTCGGAATGGGGCTTGGCTTCACGTTGGCGCTGACCTGTATCGGTGCGGTGCGCGAATTGCTTGGTAACGGTTCGGTGTTCGGGCTGACGGTAGTACCGGAAAACGTGGCACGCATCGCAATCTTTACGATGGCGCCCGGCGCGTTCTTTGTGCTTGCGTGCCTTACGGCGCTGCAAAACAAACTGAAAGCGCCGTCGGCAACCAATACCCCCAAAGCGAAAAACCGCACTTGCTCCGGTAACTGTGCCGCTTGCCCCTCCGGCTGCTTGGGTTGCGCCGCGGATGCAGATGCCAAGAGAGAGGGGGATGACCGATGACGACCATGCTTCTTCTCTTGCTGACTACCGCGCTCGTTAACAACGTGGTTTTAAGCCAGTTTTTGGGACTTTGTCCGTTCCTTGGCGTCTCCAAACAACTGAAAACCGCCGCCGGTATGGGTTTGGCGGTTATGTGTGTGGTCACGCTGTCCTCTGCCATTACGTCGCTGTTATATACCGGTGTTTTGTTGCCGCTCCATTTGGAGTATATGAACACCATCGCTTTTATCTTGGTAATCGCGGCGTTGGTGCAACTGGTGGAAATGACACTCAAACGGTATAGCCGTCCGCTGTATGCGGCGCTCGGCGTGTATTTGCCGCTTATTACCACCAACTGCGCGGTGCTCGGTGTGGCGTTGCAAAACGTGCAGCAGGAAAACGGGTTTTTGACCTCGGTGGCCAACGGATTCGGCACATCTCTCGGCTTCCTTATTGCGATTGTGGTGATGGCAGGATTGCGCGAAAAAATCGCCAACAACGACGTGCCCGAATCGTTTAAGGGAATGCCCATTACGCTGTTGACTGCGGGGTTGATGGCGATTGCATTTTACGGATTCAAATCGCTTTTGTAATTTCTGATCTTCTCGAAAGGAGGCGACCTTATGGGAACGGCTGTGTTGATTGCTGCCGCGGTGGTAGGCGGTATGGGCCTGCTTATCGGTGTGTTGCTTGTGACGGCAGATAAGTTTTTATCTGTGCCTACCGACGAACTCACCGAAAAAATCCGAGACGTTTTGCCCGGTAACAACTGCGGCGGATGTGGCTATGCAGGATGTGATGCGTTGGCGGAAGCCATCGCCAAAGGAGAGGCCAGTCCGACCTCTTGTCCTGTCGGCGGCCAAAAGGTCGCGGAATTGATTGGAGAATTGACCGGCAAAAAAGCGGACTTTGTGCGGATGTCCGCCTACGTTCGCTGTTCCGGTACGTGCGAGAAAACCCGTCATATTTACGAATATTTCGGCGACGAGGATTGCCGCCGCGTGACGATGGTTCCCGGTCGCGGCACTAAAGCGTGCGCCTACGGTTGCCTCGGTTTCGGCTCGTGCGTGAAAGTGTGCGAATATGACGCCATCAAAATTATTGAAGGTGTGGCGGTGGTGGACAAAGAAAAATGTACCGCCTGCGGTAAATGTGCGGATGCCTGCCCACAAAACATCATCGAAATGGTGCCGTATGACGCCCAATACGTGGTGACGTGTTTGTCCCAAGAGCGCGGCAAATCCGTCAAAGATATGTGCGAGGCGGGTTGTATCGGTTGCGGCCTTTGCGCCAGAGAGTGTATTACCGGCGCGATTACGATTAAAAACAATATTGCGCATATTGACCAATCGGAATGCATCAACTGCGGTTGGTGTGTAGAAAAATGCCCGACAAAGGTTATTCGGCGCAGATAACGGATATACTACCTTACAGCGGCGTGAAATCGCCGACAACTGTAAGGAGGTATCTTTGTGAAAAAATGGAGAATACTGCCGGCGGTGTTGCTGGCGCTGACGATGCTTTTGACGGCGTGTGAGAGCAACATTTCCAAAGGCGAAAAGGCGGAGTCGTCTACTTTGCCGGTCGCTATGGTGAAAACGGGACTGGCTTCGGTGAACACACTGGCCGTCTCGGACGATGCGTTGACCGAAAAAACGGTGGTTGCCGCCGTTGCTATGGAGAAAGACGGAAAAATCGCCGCCTGCAAACTGGACGAGATCGAGACCGATGCCAAACTGAGCGACGGCAAAATTGTTCGGGAGAAGTCACCACGCAGTAAGTATGCTCAAGGGGAGGACTATGGTCTGAACACTTCGGCTCCGCTCTCGAAAGCGTGGTACAAACAGGCGGATGCTCTTTGTGACTACGTGGTGGGAAAGACCGCCGCACAGGTAGCGGAGATTCCCGTTGAAAACGGTGTGGCAAAGGACGAGGCTCTGCGCTCGCGCTGTGAACTGGATATTACCCCGTTTTTGGAAGCTATCGGAAAAGCCTGCGATATGGCGGCTGAACGAGGGGCACAGGAAGGGGATACGCTGTCGCTTGCGTTGATGGCGACGGACGGAACAAATAACAGCGACGAGGCGGTGCAAACGGACGTGCATATCGCGGCGGTGTGTATGAATTCTCGCGGCGTTGTCACCGATTGCCAAGTGGACGTTGCTGGCAAAAAAGTGGCTGTGACCGACGGTGCATTTGACGGAACGGCCGGAGCGTTTTCTTCGAAAAAAGACCAAAAAACCGGAATGGATGACACGTCCGACACGGAAAAAGACGCGGAATGGATTGCCTGCGCCAAGGCGTTTGAAGAATATGTGGTGGGAAAGACGGCAAAGCAAGTAAAGGTTACGCCCTTGACGAATGGGAAACCTGCCGCCGACACCGAATTGGCGAAAAAATGCGATATTCGCGTGTCGGAAATGCTCGAAAACGTATTGAAAGCTATGGACGAAACGTCCGCGGATGCCACGGTGGAAAATGACACGAAAACCGAGGCCGACGGCTTTCTCGACGAGGCGGCTAGCGTGGCAGAAGACGTTGCCAGCCGAGTTGAGGACACGTTGAGCCGTATAGGAGAAGAATTAATAGAATCCAGATAAACAGTTCGTTCTCTTCAAAAGTAAAGGCTTTTGCCTTTGCTTTTGAAGAGGCAAGTCGGAGGAAAACGGAATGAAAAAATTACTGTGTTTGGCGTTGTGTGTGTGCCTGTGCCTGGCTTTGCCGGCCTGCAAAGCCGTGGAGCAAGACGGCTCGGCCGTATCGGTAAACGGTCAACCGATGGGAGCGACGGGCACCTCTGAAAGCGAAACGTCGAAAGATCCCGGACCGGGAAAATATGAAGAAACCTACTACGATTTGTTCGATACGGTTTGCACGTTTATCGCCTACACCGACAGCGAGGCGCAGTTTAAGGAACTTTCGGAAAACCTGCATGAACGCCTGCTTTCCTACCAGCAGATGTACGATATTTATAACGCGTACGGCGATTTGAAGAATCTGCGCGAACTCAATATGTCCGCCGGAGATAAACCGCTTATCGTTGACGGTGAAATCCTCGATTTGCTGGAACTCGGCAAAGAAGCCTATGCATTTAGCGAAGGCAAAGTGAATATCGCCTACGGCCGCGTACTTGCGCAATGGCATACGATGTGGAAAGTGGCGGAAGAGGACAACGTGTACGTGCTTCCTAACGAGAACACGCTTGCGGAATGTGCCGCCCATTCGAATATTGACGATGTGGTCATCAACCGTGACAACAGTACCGCGTTTCTTAAAGATCCGGATATGCAGTTGAACGTCGGCGCCATCGCCAAAGGGTACGCGGCACAAAAAGGCTGTGAATATCTGCGAGCGTTGGGCGTGACCTCGGCGGCGCTGAATATGGGCGGCAACGTGTGCACTATCGGCACGAAAGATGACGGTTCCAAATGGGCGGTGGGCATCGCCGATCCGGACGGAAACGGGTATATTGAAGCGATTTCCGTGGAAAACCAGTGTGTTGTTACCAGCGGCGACTACGAGCGCTATTACGAGGTGGAGGGCGAGCGTTACTGCCACATCATCGATCCCGATACCAACTATCCTGCCCGTATGTTCCGTTCAACCACGGTAGTCGGCGACGATGCAGGACTGTGTGATGCGTTGTCTACGGCGTTGTTTCTGCTTCCGCTCGAAAAGGGCAAAGCGCTTATCGAGAAAACCGACGGTGTGGAGGCGTTTTGGATTCTTGCCGACGGCACCACCGCGCAATCGTCCGGTTTCGCCGCTCTTTTGACAGATGATGGCGAATGAGACGAAAAAACCGCGTTTTTTAAAGCGAGGAGATATCGTGATTGTTTCAGCGTTGCTGCTTTTGGCGGCAGCGCTGTTCGTCTTTCATTTTGCCGCGCCGAAGCCGACTGGCGCGGTGGCGAAAATCACCGTCAACAACCAAACGGTGAAAACGTTGCCCTTGTCGCAAAATTCTACATACACCGTGGAAACGGATGACGGCTATAACGTTGTGGTGGTGGAAAACGGCCGCGTGTTTGTGCGCGAGGCGGACTGCAAAAATCAAATCTGTGTCAAAAGCCGCGCTATTTCGCGGCCGGGGGAGAGTATTGTCTGCCTGCCGCATAAAATGACGGTTTCTGTGGTGGACGATGAAGCCTCGGACACGGTCGATTTCGTGGTGTAAGGGGGAGAAAAGATGAAGAAAAATATTCCTCTTTACGGCATACTGGTGGCACTGGCTTTTGTGTTTTCTTACGTCGAGGCGCTTATGCCGTTTTCGCTCGGTATTCCCGGCGTGAAATTGGGGCTTGCCAACCTTGTAACGCTTGTTGCGCTCTATTTGCTTCCCGTTCCCGGAGCGGCAGCAGTGGCGCTTTGCCGCATCGTGTTGGCCGGGTTTACGTTTGGCAGTTTAAGTTCGATGCTGTATGCGTTTTGCGGCGGAACTTTGAGCTTTCTCGTGATGTGGCTCTTCAAAAAACTGCCGATGTTTTCGCCGGTCGGTGTCAGCGTTGTCGGCGGTGTGGCACACAATATCGGCCAACTGATTTGCGCGATTTTGGTGATGCAAACGGTGTCGCTTTCGTGGTATTTGCCGGTATTGCTTTTGTCCGGCACGATTGCCGGCGCGGTCATCGGCGTGCTCGGCGGGCTTGTGGTACAGCGACTGCCGAAGAAAATGCAAAAAAAGAGGATGCGATAGCATCCTCTTTTTTGGTGTGGCAGTCAAGTTTTAGAATTCCGCACCGACCAACGGCGGCAAGACCAAGGTCTTGCCCTACAAAACCGCCACGGGTTTTATCAGAATTCAAAAAATGGACCATCGAGGACGCCGGTCCCTACACCGCGTTTGTGCGCCGCCGCGGAATTTTGATGGCGTTTTCGGCGTGTATGTAGGGGCGATTCATGAATCCCCCCATTTTGTTTTTTGCACCGACCGAAAAGGGGGACATTCGTGAATGTCTCCTGTGAAACCACCGTGGGCGGGTGGATTACACTTATTAAAAAAAGACGGGAAGACCCGTCTTTTTTCTTTGTTTTTTGCGGTTTTACAGCATCTCAATGAGTTCTTTCAGCACCGGCTCGAATTTGACACCGTACCAGTGGCTCTCGTCGCCCTGCGTGTATTCAATGCACCGCAACGTGTAATCGGCGGCGGTTTTAGCGGCGTTGTAAAGCGACTGGTCGTTTTCGAGCGCGCCCACGAAAGCGGAGGCGTACACGTCGCCGGTGCCGTGGCACCCATTGGCGATCTTGCGGTGTTTGTAATACTGTAAATCCGCGCCGTCAAAGGTGACAACGCCGGTCGCACCTTCTTCGTAGCCGACACCGGTCAGCACGATATCCTTGCCGGAGAGCGCAAAGAGCGCTTTGCACAAGTCGAGGATATACGCTTCGTCGTAGGTTTCTTTATACTCGAAATCCGTGAGGAAGCAGGCTTCGGTGATGTTGGGGACGAGCACGTCCGCTTCGGCGCAGAGGGTTTTCATTGCGTCCACGTAGGCTTGGTCGAACGCGGGGTAGAGCTTGCCGTTGTCCGCCATGGCAGGATCAACGATAAGTTTGCCGCCGGCTTTTAAGCGACTTTTGGCGATGGCTTTTACGTAGTCGATTTGCTCGGTACTGCCGAGGTAGCCGGTATAGATGGAGTCGAACGTCAGATTTTCTTTTTCCCAATGCGCGAGGATGGCAGGCATATCTTCCGTAAGGTCACGGAAGGTATAGCCGGAAAATCCTGCGGTGTGGGTGGACAGTACGGCGGACGGAATGACCGCGGTTTCCAGTCCGCAGGCGGAGAGAATGGGCAGCGCGACGGTCAACGAGCACTGACCGACACACGACACGTCTTGGATGGTTAAGACACGTTTATACATTTTCGACATCTCCTTTTGCTGTTAAGCATTCATCATTTTTTTAAGCATATCCGAGGCACGGGGCAGGAAATGTCCGGTGTCTTTAGCGGTTTGTTCGGTGAAGCGGTCGGCACCGCTCATTTCGGCGTTACTGCGATAGAGAAGATACGGCACGCAGTCTGCTACGTGGGTGCGAATGGAGAGCGGCGTCGGATGGTCGGGGCAGATGAGCAGGGCGAAATCCTCGCCGCTTTCGCGCAAATAGGTGAGCAGGGGCGCAAGAATTTTTTCGTCAATGAGTTCGATGGAGCGCGGCTTGTTTTGGATTTCGCCGCGGTGACCGCATTCGTCCGGCGCTTCCACGTGGATATATACGTAGTCGCATCCGGTTTTGAACGCATCAATCGCGGCGGCGGCTTTACCGTCGAAATTCGTGTCGATATAGCCGGTCGCGCCCTCGACGTTATAGACTTTCATCCCTGCCAAGCGACCGATGCCTTTAAGCAGGTCCACAGCGGAAATCATTGCGGCGTCGAGGCCGTATTTTTCTTTGAAATTTTCGAGCGCAGGACGGGAACCTTGGCCCCAAAACCACGCGGAGGTGGCAGGAGACAAGCCTTTTTCGCGGCGTGCGACGTTAATCGGGTGGTTTTCGAGCACCGCTACGCTCTTTTCCATAATGTCTTTAAGTTTTGCCGCGGCAGGATCGTTCGGGAGATAGTCCCCGACCACGCGGCCACTGATGTCGTGCGGCGGAGTGATTTTGCCGAGCTCGGTTTTGCCGCCGTGCCAAATGAGACAATGGCGATACGCCGTGCCGGTATAAAAATCGAATTCGCCGCCGCCGAACGCCGCTTGCAGCGCTTTCACGAGTTCGTCCGCTTCGGCGGTGGAGATGTCGCCGCCGCAGTAGTCCACCATCCGTTTTTCGGCGTAGACCGACTCGTCGGACAGCGTGACGAGGTTGCAGCGAAGCGCCACGTCATCGTCCGCCATTTTGACACCGATGTTGGCGGCTTCAAGGGGAGAGCGGCCGGTGTAGCAATCGGCAGGATTGTAGCCCACGACCGACAGGTTGGCAACGTCGCTTCCGGCAGGCATTCCATCCGGAACAGTTTTCATAAGTCCCAGTTCGGACACTTTTGCAAGTGCATCCATCGTCGGTTTGTTCGCGGCTTCCATGGGGGTTTGGTTATTCAATTCGGGTACGGGGTAATCCGCCATACCGTCGCATAAAAGCACTGCGTATTTCAAGAAAATCATCCTTTCCATTCATTCGTCTGCCATTATAACACCCTTTTTCGCAAAAGAAAAGAGAAAAATGAAATTTTTTGGTTGCTTTTTTTACGGAAATAGGCTATACTTTTTCATATATGTAAAAACAAGGGAGGCTCGACCGATTATGGAGCGAGAATTGGCAAAAACCTACGATCCCCGTGAGGTGGAAAACCGTATTTATGACTTTTGGGAGTCGAACGGCTACTTCCACGCGGAGGTAAATAAAGATAAGAAACCCTACACCATCGTGATGCCGCCCCCGAACATTACGGGACAACTGCACATGGGCCACGCGCTGGACAACACGCTGCAGGATATCCTTATTCGCTGGCGTCGGATGCAGGGCTATGAAGCGCTGTGGATGCCGGGCACCGACCACGCCTCTATTGCTACCGAGGCGAAAATCGTGGAGTCCATGAAAAAAGAGGGACTGACGAAAGACGATCTCGGTCGCGAGAAGTTCCTGGAACGTGCGTGGAAATGGCGCGAGCAATACGGCAGCCGCATTGTGTCGCAGCTGCGTAAAATGGGCTCGTCCTGTGACTGGGAACGCGAGCGCTTCACGATGGACGAAGGTTGTTCCAAAGCGGTGCGCGAGGTGTTTGTGCGCCTGTATGAAGAGGGCAAAATCTATCGCGGCGAGCGCATCATCAACTGGTGTCCGCATTGCCTGACCTCTATCTCGGATGCCGAGGTGGAGTTTGAGGAAAAAGATGCGTTCTTCTATCATCTGCGCTATCCGATGGCGGACGGCAACGGCTATTTGGAACTCGCCACCACCCGTCCGGAAACCTTGCTCGGTGATACGGCCGTGGCGGTGCATCCGGATGACGAACGCTATAAAGACATTGTCGGCAAAAATGTGGTTTTGCCGATCGTCAACAAAGAAATCCCGATCGTCGCCGACGAATACGTGGAGATGGACTTCGGTACAGGCGTGGTGAAAATCACTCCCGCCCACGATCCGAACGACTTTGAGGTTGGCTTGCGCCACAACCTCGAAGTCATCACCGTTACGACCGAAGACGGCTTTATGAACGAACTTGCCGGCAAATACGAGGGCATGAGCATCCTCGATTGCCGCAAAGCGATTATGGAAGACCTCGAAGCCGGTGGCTACGTGGTCAAAATCGAGCCGATGAAACACAACGTCGGCCAATGTTACCGCTGCCACACTACCGTGGAGCCGCGTGTGTCGCTGCAATGGTTCGTGAAGATGGACGAGCTGGCGAAACCGGCGATAGAAGCGGTGAAATCCGGCCAAACCAAATTTGTGCCGGAGCGTTTTGAAAAAGTGTATTTCCACTGGCTCGAAAATATCCGCGACTGGTGCATTTCCCGTCAACTGTGGTGGGGCCACCGGATTCCGGCGTGGTATTGCCCGGAATGCGGCGAAACCATTGTTACTCGCGAAGATCCGACCGTTTGTCCGCATTGCGGCTGTGACCATCTGCATCAGGATGAGGACACGCTCGATACCTGGTTCTCGTCCGCGTTGTGGCCGTTCTCGACCATGGGATGGCCGGACAAAACGCCCGAATACGACTATTTCTATCCCACTCACACGATGGTGACCGGTTACGATATCATCTTCTTCTGGGTGGTGCGTATGATGTTCTCCGGCCTTGCCTACACCGGCAAAGCCCCGTTCAACACCGTGTTTATCCACGGCCTTGTGCGCGACTCCAAAGGCCGCAAGATGTCCAAATCCCTCGGCAACGGCATTGATCCGCTGGAAATCATCGAGGAATACGGCGCGGATGCGCTGCGCTTTATGCTCGCAACCGGCAACAGCCCCGGAAACGATATGCGCTTTATGCAGGAGAAAGTGGAATCCTCCCGTAACTTCGCGAACAAGATTTGGAACGCCGCTCGCTTCATTCGTATGAACCTCGGCGACAACACCGAACTCTCGCTGCCCGATACGCTGACGCTCGAAGACAAGTGGATTCTTTCCAAACTCAACACGCTGACGCAGGCCGTTACCGATAACCTCGAAAAATTCGAACTCGGTATGGCGGTGCAGAAACTGTACGACTTTATTTGGGACGATTTCTGCGACTGGTATATCGAACTGTGCAAAAACCGCTTGCAGGGCGAGGATAAAGAGAACGTTTGCCGCGTGCTTGTGTACGTGATGACGAATATGCTCAAACTCCTGCATCCGTTTATGCCGTTTATCACGGAGGAAATTTGGCAGTCGTTGCCGCACGTGGGTGACACGCTGATGCGCTCCGATTGGCCGGCGTATGACAAGGCGCTTGCCTTTACGGCGGAGGAAAAAGAGATGGAACGTTTGATGGAAGCTATTCGCGCCATCCGCAACCGCCGCGCCGAGATGAACGTGCCGCCGTCCAAGAAAACGGAGCTGTTCATCGAAACCGCGTTTGCCGACACCTTTAAGACCGGCGCCGCGTTTATGAACCGTTTGGCGTTTGCCACCGACGTGAACGTGGGCGAGAGCTTCGATGTGGCCGGTGCGGTCAGCATCGTTACGCCGGACGCGACCATCAAGATCCCGCTCGCGGAACTGGTGGACACCGAGCAGGAGAAAACACGCCTGCAAAAAGAAATGGAAAACGTTAAAAAACAGCTGGACGGCGTGAATGCCCGTTTGTCCAACCCTGCGTTTACCGATAAAGCTCCCGAAGCTGTGGTCAACGGCGCTCGTGAGCAGGCCGCGCGGCTGCAGGAAAAACTCGCCCTGCTCGAACAGAGCATGGCCGCCATCGGTTAAATCCGACTTCATCGCGTAAAGGACAACACCTTTACGCGAGATACGCGGGTATGGCGGAATTGGCAGACGCGCCGGATTTAGGATCCGGTGCCGCAAGGCGTGCAGGTTCGACCCCTGTTATCCGCACCAAAATCCCGCTTTGTCCCCTTATAGGGCAAGGCGGGATTTTTAGAATAAGCCGAACTCCAAAAATGCCCACAGAGGTATTGCGAACGAGTGATAAGCGAATGGGAGGATAAAGAATGAAAGGCGATTCCGAGAAAAAGAAGGGAAAGGATCTAAAAAAAGAGATTACCATGCTCGAAAAAGCAATTCAATCTTTTGACAAGAGCGAAGAAGAGCTGAAGAAAAAAATCAAGAGAATGGAAAAAATGAAAAAAAGCCGTCGGTTGCGCTACATAATCTTAGGAGCAATGGCGGCTATGGCGGTTGTATTCTTGGGACTTTCCTTTATCTTTCATGAAAAGCCGGTGCCGTATAGCGAGAATAAGTCGGACTATATGAAACTGGAAGTAATGCAATTGCTCGACAATGTCGGAGGTTCAGGTGTTAATCAATTTTTCACCTTTTTGACACCGGACGGCACAACGGGATATATATGTTTTTCCGACAAGGAAAAAGCAAAAGTAAAAAAGGCGCTTTTTGACTTAGACAATGAAACGGTAACGCAGACTTTTTACGGAACAATGGAACGTCGGGAAAGAACGTATTCTTTGCCTTCAATCAAAACACCGGTCGATCCGTATGCTGTCTATTCTGCGCCCGGTCCCAAGACGACGTATTGCAGGACTTATGAGGTCTTCAATGCCAAAACAACGGATTTTCGACCCCAACAAAGGTTGAGTGGCATAGGAGGATTGTTTATTTTTGTCGCGTTTATCACTTTGATGTACTACTTTGTAGTGTGGGATACATCAGGAACAGCGCGAGAGAACCTTGACACGCTTTACAAGTTCAGACTTGAGGATATACTGTATGCGCGGATCAAATATAACAAACTTACCGGTTCGAAAACCTTGGATATTCCGTCCTATGCATACAGTGATGGCGATGTGTATAAAATGAGAAGAATCGGTCACTTTTTTGCGCCGGAGTTTGCGAAATTGCCACTTTTTTACAACGGTTTCCAAGAAGAACTGACAGCGCTTTCGCCTGTGGTGGATCTTGGTCCGTTAAGAGTTTTCGTTGAAGCGATATGGAGTGATTATGAGAAAGAACGAGCGGAAGGAACCCTGAGAGGGGAAACGAAAGAAGATATCGCTAACGGAATATATGTTGCAACGGCGACGATCACGCTTGTCATGAACGATTTGTTGGGAGCAACCAAAACGTCGCGTGTGGAGGAAAAAGTGGCTGCCGCCTCGGATGTGGAGTTGATAAAGGCGTGGACGTTGCTGGGCAATCATATCCTTTTCGCATCCGGAAAACTGAACATCGAGAACATTATCTCTTTCCGAAACTATTTGTATCATTGCTTTGAGGAACGCAGGACGCAACAGAATGAAGAAAAAGCCGTCGCAGAGCCGATTGCCATTAAGGGAACGGAAGTGCATTTCCATCCCGATGCTTTGATTGATTGGAAATGCAATCATCTCAACGAAGATGTATACGAAAAAAATGAGGCCATTCTCCTTTCCGAGAAAACGCCCACGATCTGCGTGTACGGTAATGATCAGTTGGTGAGAAGTTTCTGCTTGCAGACAGAGGACGAAGAGGATTTCAGCGGGAAATATTTCCATATTTCCGTGAGAATGCACTTTACCCAATCTCAGAATGAGTCGTCCTTTATTGCGTTCCAAATTGACGGATTTATCTCCGACACCGAAGAAGAATGTGCGATGACGTTACAGGATATCGGTTATCGCATGGAAGGATTTTGTCTTTCCTGCAACGGCGCGGAGGAAACAGAGTCCTATGAGCAAGTGCGGGGGCGCGATCTCGTGTCGAAAGGATTGAAGTATCCGGGATCCACCACGCCTTCCAACGTGCGGTTGATCGGTATTTGTCCGGAGTGCAAACGCTCGTTTACCTTCTATGGCTATGCCTTCTATATGGTACAAGAAGACGTTGCGTATTCGGATGACGGGTTGGACGTGTGCAGAATTACTGAGTACGAAATCGATAAAGACATTTGGACACGTACGGTGGATGGAAAAACATTCCGATATTACAACTCGTTTAACTGTCCCCATTGCGGCACACCGTATATCGATTACAAAAAATACCCTGAAATGAAGCAATTCGGAGTTTCCGGATGTGCGCTTTTAGGAAAAAAAGTGTACACTGACACCGATGGAGTCGCGGACGAGAACCATTCGCCAGCCACGTAACTTTTTCCCGCGTATAGCGGTATTATTATTGAGTTTATCAAAATCGGAGGTGGCGTTATGCCGAAGTTTAGTGTCGATTTCGAACAAAAGCGGAACATTTGGAATCAACAGTTTGAGGATATTCAAGAGCGTTCCGATCGTCTTCTCAATTATCCCGGAAAAAACTACAAAGATGAACTGGATCATATCGAAAAAATGATCGAGCAAAACGACCCGCCGAAAGTGTCGTTTTCTCTTGCGGCCTTTTTCCGCAATGCGTGGAACAAGCTGTTCGGAGACGGAAAAGGGGACGAAGAATATAACGACTACAAAGAGTCGAAGCTGTTGAACGAAAAGTGGCCGGATAAAAAGCAGAAAATGCTGGAGCAACTGACGGAAGACCGTGAGAAAGTGGCTAAAGTGTACGAACAAAACTTGCACAGAGCCGACCGCAACGATGACCGCGAATACCATCTTAAAAACAAAGAAGCCGTTGCGGAATACCGAGGCTTTTTCGACAAATTGGACAGAGTGCAGGATCGCCTGCGCGATATGCTGAAGGGTTTGCTCGAAAAACAGGACGATATCGTGAACGATTTGAAAGGCAATTCGATAGATGCCGATGAGCGCGCGATGCTGTCAACCGGCTTGGATACCTACAAACACAATACGGCTTCTTGTATTGGAGCTGCCATCGCCACGGGAATCCTCTATAACAAGCTCAACAGCGGCGAAGACCTCGGGCCGGAATTCAAAGATTTTGCCCAAAAGGCAACACAGAAAGAAATCGAAGAAAAAATGTTTGAGTTTTCCGCCAGAATGTCCGAGCAATTCGGCAACGAATTGCTTGCCGATCGGCTGCTTCTGTTCGAGATGGACGAAAACAACCGCGGGATGCTGGATGACTATGCCGCCGGCAAGATCACGGAGTATGATTTGACCGAGAAATTCCTCGGCACGCTTTCCGACCGCGAAAAGGTGATTTTGGAGACCGGCAAAGATCCCGGTCCGGAGCCGGAACCGGAGCCTTGGGAGACCGAGGAATACGACCGCGTGATGTATGAGGACGAAAACGTTTTGAATCCGCTGAAGGAAGAAGACGTCAAGGCTCTTGAAAACATTTTGGACGGCGAGGAATTCGGAAACGGAGAGTTTTTTGCAAAAGAGATCGATGAGAAGTTCAAAATGGACGGCGAGGAAATGAAGGCGCCGGAAACCCTGGATTTCTGAACATAACAGATTAAAACGGTCAAAATCCGCTTTCGAAAAAATCGAAAGCGGATTTTTCCTTGCTTTTTTTTCGAAAATGTGTTATACTGACGAAGAATGGGGGAATCGATATGCTTCGACGTTCCAATTCGACCGGATTTTTGGCCTCAGTTTTGTTTACCATGGCGCTGAATTTGCAGTGGCTTTTCCCGGCGGTGGTGCTGTTTGTGCTCCACTTTTTGTTCGGGCTGTCGCTGTGGTGGACAGCCGCCGCCGTGGGATTGTGGATTTTGTGGATTTTGGTGGCGGTGGCGCTGTTGTGCCTTGCCTCCAAAGCAGGCAACGCTCCGCAACCCCAAACGATGAACAAAAACCCGTATTCCAAAAAGACAGACGATTTATTTCGGTAAAACGGCATACGCCTTTTTATAACATACCTTGTATACTCATTCGAAAGGGGATTTTTACTTATGGGACTTATTAAAGCCATCGCCGGTGCGGCCGGCGGCACTTTGGCGGATCAATGGAAAGAATTTTTCTACTGCGATGCGCTTTCTAAAGATACGCTTGTGGTCAAAGGACAAAAACAAATCGGCAACCGCTCTTCTAACACGAAGGGCAACGACAACATCATTTCCAACGGCTCCGGTATCGCCGTTGCCGACGGTCAGTGCATGATCATCGTCGAGCAGGGCAAAGTCGTGGAAGTGTGCGCCGAACCGGGTGAATTCACCTATGACACCTCTACCGAGCCGAGCATCTTTACCGGCAAACTCGGTACCGGTATTTTGGAGACCTTTAAGACCATCGGTAAACGTTTTACCTATGGCGGTGACACGGCGAAAGATCAGCGTGTCTACTACTTCAACACCAAAGAAATTCTCGACAACAAATTTGGCACGCCGACGCCCATTCCGTTCCGCGTGGTGGACAGCAAAATCGGTCTCGACATCGATATGTCGCTTCGTTGCAACGGTGTGTATTCCTATATGCTCGAAAACCCGATTCTGTTCTACACCAACGTCTGCGGCAACGTGGAACGCGAGTATATGCGCTCGGAGATTGACGAGCAACTGAAAACCGAATTCATCAGCGCGCTGATGCCGGTTATCGGCCGTATGTCCGATTTGGAACTGCGCCCGAACCAACTGATGAGCCACACTAAAGAAATGTGTAATTACATGAACGAAGAACTCACTCGTGATTGGCTCGAAAAACGCGGTATCAAAGTCGTGTCTATCGCGCTGAATCCGATTTCTCTTACCGACGAAGACGCCGCGATGCTCAAACAGGCGCAACAGGCCGGTATGCTTCGTGATCCGGGTATGGCTGCCGGTACGCTTACCGGCGCCCAGGCGGAAGCGATGAAAGCTGCCGCGTCTAATGAAAACGGCGCGATGATGGGCTTTATGGGTATGGGTATGGCCGCCGGTGCGACCGGTATTAACGCCGGCAACCTCTACGCTATGAACGAGCAAAACAAACAAGCGGCCGCTGCGGCACAACCGGCAGACGGTTGGAAATGTGAATGCGGCGCGACCGCTACCGGCAAATTCTGCCCGGAATGCGGCAAAGCGAAACCTGCGGCGCAAGGTACTTGGACCTGCTCCTGCGGTCAGGTGAACGGCGGCAAGTTCTGCGAGAACTGCGGCGCGAAAAAACCGGAGGGCGGCGTGTGCCCGAAGTGCGGCGCTAAAGCCGACGGTGGAGCGAAATTCTGCCCCGAATGCGGCAGCCCCTTGGCATAAAACGTTTCTTTGGCAAAAAGACAAAATCCCGAGGATATCTATCCTCGGGATTTTTTTGCTTTTTTTATAAAAAAGAGGGGAAAAGTGCTTGACAGACCGAAAAACGGGTGTTATAATACACCTTGCATTTGCGCGAGTGCTGGAACTGGCAGACAGGCACGTTTGAGGTGCGTGTGTCGACGACGTACGGGTTCAAGTCCCGTCTCGCGCACCAAAACTCTCCTTGGGGCAACGCCTCAAGGGGAGTTTTTTTGTCACGAGAACCGGATGAGAACCGGAGGTTCAATACATGACGCTCTAAGAGCGCCGTGCGCGATTGGCGTGGCGGAACATATGCAAGCGAGCGCTGAGCGCGAGTCGCTGTCCGGCTACCGGCATCATGGAAAAAGACTTGTCGAAAGACAAGTCTTTTTCCATGATATTCTTCTTTTCGTATTGAAAGTTACGGAAAAATGTGCTATTATATAAAAAAACATAAGGAGGAACCAGTATGCCGAGTTCCAAATCTGCAAGAAAACGTATGCACGAGGCGGTGAACAATGCGATTGCGTCGGGCGACGCTTTTTTGGCAAATGAAATTACCGCCAACGTTATGGTGGGTACCACGATGATGATTATCGTGGTCGTTATGATGCTGTGTCTTATTCTCAACGAGGTCGGTGTGTTTACCGCCGATAAAACCATTATGCGGTGGGCGGTCGTCATCGCCACCGTTATCGAGTTGCCCATCACGGTACTCAACTCCAAATACGTGGGCACGAAAAAGTGGCTTAAAGTGCCGCTGATGGTGGATTTGATTTTGGTGTGTGCCATTTTAAGCGCCACGCTCGGTCACAACGTCACGCTCGCCATGGTGTTCCCCGTCGTGGTGAGCACCCGCTATTTTGACGAAAAATACACCCGCATCGTCGCATGGGTAACGGCGATAGCGTTTGCAGCGGCGAGTTTTGTCAACGGGTATTACGGCATCATCAACCTGAATATGCTGCAATTCCCGAACGGCGCGGAACTGTCCGTGTTGCAAGACAGTACGCTGCGCGATGCCGTTTTGAATGCGGGATTTGATAAAGCCGCGTACATCAAAAGCTTGTTCCTCAACGATTTTATCCCGCGGTGTCTGATTTTCCTCGCGCTTTCGGTCAGTTGCCGTTACGTCGCCAGCCGCGGCAAACGGATGATTGAAATGCAATCGGAAAACGCCAAAAAAGCATCGCGGATTGAAACGGAATTAAGTCTTGCCACCACTATCCAAGCCAATATGCTGCCGCGGATTTTCCCTGCTTTTCCGGAACGCGATGAAATTGAACTGTACGCCAGCATGATTCCTGCAAAAGAGGTCGGCGGTGACTTTTACGATTTCTTTATGGTGGATGACGACCACCTCGCCATCGTGATGGCGGACGTGTCGGGCAAAGGTGTGCCGGCGGCGCTGTTTATGGTCATTGCCAAAACGCTGATTAAAGACCACACGATGATTGGCAACGACCTCGGCGACGTGTTTACCAAGGTGAATGAATTGCTCTGCGAATCCAACAGCGAGGGGTTGTTTGTCACCGCGTTTGAGGGTGTTTTGAATTTGCGGACGGGCGAATTCCGCTTTGTCAACGCGGGACACGAAATGCCGTTTATTTGCAAAAAAGGGCAGACGTTTAAGCCGTACAAGATTAAAGCCGCGTTTGTGCTTGCCGGCATCGAAGAGATGAAATACCAGTCGGGTGCTATCCGGTTGGACGTGGGCGATAAACTGTTCCAATACACCGACGGTATCACCGAAGCGACCAACGCCGACAACGAATTGTACGGAATGGAGCGGTTGGAGGCGATCTTGACGAAGAACGCCGATGCCTCTCCCGCTGACCTACTTCCGGCAGTCAAAGCGGATGTTGACGCCTTCGTCGGTGATGCGCCGCAGTTTGACGATATTACTATGCTATGCCTTGAATACAAAGAAAAAACGAAGAACGAAGAATAACTGCAAAAACACTCGTAGGAGTTCGCTTGTTATGGAAAGTTCTAAAAACCTTGATGAAAATGATGCGGCGAGTATGTGTGTTCGCTACCGGACATTGTTCTTAATGAAATCCCTTATGAACACTCGCACCAAAGAGGATTGCAATTTCAGCAAGAACGGAGGTTGTGACAATGAAAAAAGGCTTTGGGATTTTTCATTTTGCTTCGTCATTGGAAAAAAACGTTGTCGTACTTCGAAAAAAACTCATAAAAGAAGGACTACAATACAATTCGGATATTCCACCGGCAGGCGATTTGTTTTCTCATATTGAACATGGTGATATTGCCATTTGTTTTCCCGATTATGCGCGTTCACATTTCTATTATGCGCGGTTCTACTTAGATTTAAATACACACAAGCCGTTTGCACTGCTTGAAGATGAACGGTTTTCTGTTGTCTGCCCCGTCACCCCGGAAGAGTTCCACACAATCGCTGTCAAGTATCGCTTTTGGGATGTATTACAGTGTTTTCAAACCGCGAATGATTGGGAAATGATATTTGATGAAGAAATGGAAAAAGCAAAAGAGCAACTGATTGCGGAAACGGAACGCATGGCAAAAGAAAACGAAGCTGAATTAAACCAAAAATACGGAATCGACGTTTCGAAATATTGCGACCAAGCGCCTCTGATGAATGTTAATAAGGCTTACATAGAAATTTCAAAAGAAAACAACTTTAAGATTTTTTGCTCACTGGAACAAAAGAAAGGACATTATATTCTTTCAGTAAAAAGCCTTTTCTCGGAGAAAGACAGTCGTACTCTGTCTGAGTCAGAGGCTTGCTGGGCGGAAGAAAAGATTAAGGAAACGCTGGATGCAGAAAGCATTAAACAAATACAATCTTCGGCAGATTTGGGAAGAGTAATGACCGTGTTCATAACGGTTGATAACAAGGAATGTGAAAGCTTTTCCTCCGGTACGCCGATTCAAAAGTATGCGGATTTGCAATCCGCTTTTGAAGATCTGATACATTTTGGGCCAAAACAACAATAATACTGCGGTAATCCGGTGAATGTTCGAAAGAAATTTACGGACACACGTTTTATGAATATCCTTTGAAATCCCCGTTCTTTGGCCGGGATTTCTTAAGGAATGTATTCCTTAAGAACACGAGATTTTGGCGCAGAACATTGTCAAACCGCCCCGCTATACGCCAGTATAGTCGAGGCGGTTTTTCGCGTTCTTCATCCAAAATCTGTGTTTTAAGGCGCTTCGCGGTTTCGTAGCCGATAAAAATTTTCGTTCTGGGAAGTTGAAAAAGCACGTAAGGCTGACGCCTTACGGGCTTTTGGAACAATGCAGACGGGAATTTTTAGGCGAGAAACAACACATTCCTTAAGAACTCCCGGCCTTCGGTTGCGGGTTTTGTGTTTTGTGTTTTAATGCGTATGGCAGCAGTCGCCGTCACAGGAGTTCGGAAGTTCGCCCACAAACGGGGTGGGATCGATGCCGAGACGGGTGTAATAGTCGGCAATTGCGGCTTTGATCGCCTGCTCCGCCAAAACCGAGCAGTGGATCTTATGCGCCGGCAGACCGTCCAGCGCTTCCACAACGGCTTTGTTCGTGAGTTTCAGCGCTTCGGAAAGCGGTTTGCCTTTGATAAGTTCCGTCGCCATCGAGCTGGTGGCGATCGCGGAGCCGCAACCGAACGTTTTGAACTTCACGTCCACAATCACGTCGTTTTCCACTTTGATGTACATTTTCATAATATCGCCGCACACGGCGTTGCCCACTTCACCGACACCGTTCGCGTCCGCGATTTCGCCGACGTTGCGGGGATTCGTGAAGTGATCCATTACTTTTTCGCTGTAAACAGAGGCCATTTCAGTTTCCTTCTTTCTCTCGTTTCATCATATCTTCCCACAGCGGCGACATCGCGCGCAGGCGATCCACCACTTCGGGAACGGCGGTTAAAATCGTGTTGATATCGTCGTCGGTCGTGTCCTCGTCAATCGTCAGGCGCAGCGAGCCGTGGGCGACTTCGTGTTTAAGTCCAATGGACAACAGCACGTGGCTCGGGTCGAGCGAGCCGGAGGTGCACGCCGAGCCGGAGGAGGCGCAAATGCCTTTCGCATCGAGATAGAGGAGCAGGCTTTCGCCCTCGACACCTTCAAAACTCATATTGACGTTGCCCGGTAAGCGTTTCTTTGCATCGCCGTTTAAGCGGCTATGGGAGATTTGCGAAAGGCCGGCAATCAGGCGGTCGCGCTTCGCCGTAATAACGGGGGTAACTGTATCCAGCTTTTCGCAGGCGAGTTTCAACGCGGTTGCCGTACCAATGATGCCGGCGGTATTTTCCGTTCCGGCGCGGCGGTTGCGTTCTTGCGCGCCGCCGTCAATGAGGTTCGGGAAGCGAAGTCCGCGGCGGCAGAGCAATGCGCCCATGCCTTTCGGCCCGTGGAATTTGTGGGCGGAGAGGGATAAAAGGTCGACGTTCATCTCTTTGAAGTTGATCGGCAAATGGCCGGCCGCCTGCACCGCATCGGTGTGGAACAGCACACCGGCCTCGTGGCAAACGGCGCCGATTTCGGCGATAGGTTGTACCGTGCCGATTTCGTTGTTCGCAAACATCACGGACACGAGTGCGGTATCCTCGCGGATGGCGTTTTTCACGTCTTCCACGCGCACCACACCGTTGTCGTAAACGGGGAGAAGCGTTACCTCAAAGCCCTGTTTTTCAAGCGCTTTTAGCGTGTGAAGAACGGCGTGATGTTCAAACGCGGTGGAAATCAAATGTTTTTTGCCTTTTTTCGCCATTTCGGCGGCGACCATTTTGATCGCCCAGTTATCCGCTTCACTGCCGCCGGAAGTGAAATACACTTCGCTCGCAAGACAGCCGAGGCAGTTTGCGATATCTTCGCGCGCATCCGCAATCGCATAACGGGAGGTTTGGCCGAAGCCGTAAAGGGAAGAGGCGTTGCCGTATTCTTCGGTCAGATACGGCATCATCGCATCCAAAACTTCCGGCAACAACCGCGTGGTGGCGGCGTTGTCGGCATAAATCATTTTTGCCACAGAATCATCTCGTTTCATAGGGGAATTTTTACCGAAAATCAATATACACCAATTTGGTAGAAATTGCAATACTTTCGTCACAAAAAATTACGGTTTTTGCAAGAATTTTTGGTACGCCGCCACCGCCATTTTGTCGCATCGCTCGTTTTCGGGATGGCCGTCGTGACCTTTGAGCCACACGAAGCGGACCTCGTGGATAGCGAGGAGCGAGAGGAGCTTGTCCCACAAATCCGCGTTGAGCGCCGGTTTTTTGTCCGCTTTGCGCCAACCGTTGCGTTTCCAGTTCTCCGCCCAGCCTTTTTGGATGCCATCCACCACGTATTTTGAGTCGCTGTAAACCGTGACGTCGCAGGTTTCTTTTAGTGCGGCAAGCCCCACGATTACGGCGGTCAATTCCATGCGATTATTGGTGGTCGATTCCTCACCGGCGGACAGTTCTATTTCGTTTCCGTTATAGCGCAAAATCGTACCGTAGCCGCCGGGACCTGGATTGCCGGAACAAGCGCCGTCGGTAAACAAATCCACGTGTTTCAAACAAGCCGCCTCCTTAGTGTCGGATTTTTCCATTCCATTATACCAAAAATTTCTCCACATACAAGAGAAAACGGAAAAAATTTGTGAGAAGGCATGTTTCGACAGACTTTCGATTGACAAAACGGCAAAAATGGAATATACTAATATCTGTGTTTGCGTTATTTATAGGACTTTTTGTCTTTTCTTGTAGATTTTAGGAGGAAATTCGTTGAAAAAACAACAAAACGCACGGACGAATCCGTCCGAACAAAAACAGCAAAAATCCGCGAAGAAACCTGCCAAAAAGAATACGACGGCGGCCGACGCGCGGACTTTGAAAACGGCGAAACAACCGCCGAAAAAACAACAAAAACCCCAAACGGCGAAAAAACAACCGCAAAAGAAACAAAGAAATCGCAAAGAGACGTTGCCGACCGCACCGGTGAAAATTACGTTCCTCGGCGGTCTTAACGAAATCGGCAAAAATATGACGATGCTTGAATACGACGGTGATGCAATCATCATCGACTGCGGTATGACCTTTCCCGAAGCCGATTTGCCGGGCGTGGACGTGGTATTACCCGATTTTTCTTATGCGGTGCAAAACAAAGACCGCATCAAAGGCATTGTGCTTACTCACGCACACGAAGACCATATCGGTGCGTTACCGTATTTCTTAAAAGAAGCGAAACTGCCGGTTTACGGTACAAAACTTACGCTTGCGCTCGTCAACTCCAAACTCACGGAGTTCGGTCTTGACAAAACCACTGACTATCACGAAGTGGCGGCAGGGCAAACGGTGAAACTCGGTAAACTCGCGGTGGAATTTATCAACGTCAATCACTCGATCCCCGATGCGGTGGCGCTTGCTGTTAAAACGCCGCAGGGAACGGTGGTGCACACCGGCGACTTTAAGATTGACTGTACGCCGATTCACGGCAAAATGATTGACCTTGCCCGTTTTGGTGGATTGGGGCGCGAAGGCGTATTGGCGCTTCTTTGCGATTCCACCAACGTGGAGCGCTCCGGCTATACGCCGACCGAACGAATGGTGGGCGACAGCCTCGCCAATCTGTTCCGTAAAGCGCAAGGCGACCGTATTATCGTCGCAACGTTCTCATCGAACTTGCACCGTATTCAGCAGATTATCGACTCGGCCGCCAAAGAAAAACGCAAAGTGGCCATCTCCGGTCGCAGTATGGTGAATTTTGTGGCGATTGCGACCGAACTCGGTTACTTAAAAGTGCCGAAAGGCATCCTTATTGACATTGAGGAAATTCGAAACTATCCTGCTTGTAAGTTGGTCATCATTACGACCGGCAGCCAGGGAGAACCGATGTCCGCATTGACAAGAATGGCGTTCTCCGACCATCGTCAGGTGGAAGTCGGGCCGCAAGACACGATTATCATCTCCGCTACCCCCATTCCCGGCAACGAGAAATCTGTCAGTCGCGTAGTCAACGAGCTAATGCGCCGCGGCTGTGACGTGGTGTATGAGAAGATGTACGACGTGCATACGTCCGGCCACGCCTGCCAAGAAGAACTGAAAATTATTCACGGACTTGTCCGCCCGAAATACTTTATTCCCGTCCACGGCGAACAGCGCCATTTACGCAAACACGCGGCGCTGGCGGTGTCAATGGGGATGTCCCCGAAAAACGTATTGATTTCGGATATCGGGCAGGAAGTGTCCCTTACGCGCGACAAGATGGAAGTAACGAACACTGTGCCTGCCGGCCGCTTACTGGTGGACGGTCTCGGCATCGGTGACGTGGGCAATGCGGTGTTACGCGACCGTACCAAACTGTCGCAGGACGGCCTTATCGTGGTGGTCGCGTCAATCGACTCTATTATCGGCGACCTGGTGTCCGGCCCGGATATCGTGACGCGTGGCTTCGTGTATGCCAAAGAGGCGGAAGAACTGCTTGATGAGATGAAGCAGGTGGCACGAAAAACGCTTGAAGACTGTTGTCGCACTCACAGTCGCGATTGGCCGATGATGAAAAACCGTGTGCGAGATGAACTGTCTCGCTTTGTATTCCAAAAAACCAAACGCAACCCGATGATCTTGCCGGTCATCATGGATGTGTAACCAATAGAGGAGGAAATCACAATGAAAGTCGTTTTATTGCAAGATGTTAAAGCGCAAGGCAAAAAAGGGGAACTGGTCACTGTATCCGATGGATACGCCCGAAACTATCTGTTTCCCCGTAACCTCGCCACGCCGGCAGATGCCAAAGCGATGAGCGAACTCAAAAACCGCGAATCCTCGAAACAGTACCACGCGGAAATGGCGCTGAAAGAAGCTAAAGAAGCCGCCGCTAAAGTGGAGGGCAAAGAAATCCGTATCGCCGCTAAAGCCGGTTCTGCCGGCAAACTGTTCGGCGCTGTGACCTCCAAACGCGTTGCCGAAGAACTGAAAACCGTGTTCGGCATTGAGGTGGAAAAGAAATTTGTCCAAATGGACGATATCAAACAGTTCGGCACCTTCCCGGTGAAAGTGAAATTCCATCAGGAAGTGTCTGCCACGCTGAACGTTACTGTTGCGGAGGAGTAAGTATGCCGAAAGATACCCAAACCTATTCCGAGGGACTGAACTTACCGTACAGTCTCGAAGCGGAACAGGCGGTGCTCGGTGCGATTCTCATTGATGCGAAAGCTATCAATGAAGTCGCCGATATGCTGAAAGCCGAACACTTTTATTTGCCGGAACATCAGGCGATTTATCGCGTGATGATTCAAAAAATGATGCAAAACGAAGTCATTGACTTCGTAACCGTTCGCGAAGCGCTGAAATCCGAAGGTTTCTTTGCAGGCAACGAGGGAAAAGAGTATCTGCTCAAATTGGTGGACATCGTTCCGTCAGTGGGTAGTGTGCGTCGCTATGCCGAAATGGTCCAGAAAAAGGCGGACGTTCGCAAATTGATTGACGCTTCCCGTAAAATCTTGGACGAGTCCATGGACCCTTCGGCGGATTTCGATAACCTTATCGAAAACGCGGAACAGCGAATTTATGACATTCGCCACGACCGCTACGACGGGGGATTGACACCCATCGCCACCGCCATCCAAGAGAATTACGATATCTACAATAAAATGTCTATTCCGGAAGAACGGGCAAAACTGGTCGGTATTCCGACGGGTATGCCGGAACTGGATAACATTACCACCGGTCTTAACCGCGGCAACTTGATTATTGTCGGTGCCCGTCCCGGTGTGGGTAAAACGTCGTTTGTGCTGAACTTGGCGCGTAACGTCGCCATTGAACAACACCGTACCGTTGCCATCTTCAACTTGGAGATGAGCAAAGAGGAAATGGTCAACCGCCTTCTTTCCGCTGAGGCAAAAGTGCCGTCTACGCGGCTTCGCGTAGGCAACCTCGTTCCGGCGGAGTGGACACGGTTGGCCGCCGCCGCAAGCGTGCTCTCGCAGGCACACATTTTCTTAGACGACAGCACCAACGTCACTGCGCCGGATATCAAAGCCCGTTTGCGCCGTGTTCCCGACGTAGGATTGGTTATCGTGGACTATCTCGGCCTTATGGAATCACCTAAAAAGACCGAAAACCGTGTGCAAGAGGTTTCGGATATCACCCGCGGATTCAAGATCTTGGCCAAAGAACTGAACATCCCCGTTGTGGTATGCGCTCAGTTGCGCCGCGAAGCCGCAACCCGTGACCAGCGCCCGACACTCGTTCACCTGCGTGAATCCGGCTCTATCGAGCAGGATGCCGACCAGGTGTTGTTCCTCTACCGTGAGGAAATGGCCGCCAATCCCGGCGAAGATCCGTCGAACGTCAAATTCGGCACCGCCGAGGTCATTGTGGCGAAAAACCGTCACGGCCGCCTCGGTACGGTGGATATGAATTTCTCCGGCGAGTTTACCCAGTTCTCTACCGCGTCTCGCTCGGAGCAGGAGGCGCAAAATGCCGACAATCCCTTCTGAGATGCTTGACCGCTTTTGCGGTTTTTCCGAAGAACACCGTTTGTTTTTGCCGAAAGAGCCGGTGCTTTGCGCTCTTTCCGGCGGCGCGGATTCAGTGGTGCTTTTGCATTTACTGTTAGCCGCCAAGAATCGCCTTTCTTTGGGCGAGATTGCGGCGCTTCACGTTAATCACAGACTTCGCGGAGAGACCGCTGACCGGGACGAGGCGTTTTGTAAAGCCCTTTGTGCGCGGTGGAACGTGCCGTTTACCGCGGTGAAAGCGGACGTACCTGCCACTGTGGCCGAAACGGGGGAAAGCGTGGAACAAGCCGCCCGTCGGTTACGGTATGAAGCACTGTATTCCGCGGCAAAAGGCGTCATTGTTACCGCGCATACCGCATCCGATAACGCCGAAACCGTGCTGCTTCATCTAACACGGGGAAGCGGATTGCACGGGCTTTGCGGAATTTTTCCGAAAAGAGATTCTCTTGTGCGCCCACTCTTGTTTGCCACGCGCGCCGACGTGGAAGCCTACGCAAAGGCAAACGGTTTGGATTTTGTTACCGACGAAACCAACGGTGACACAGCGTATTCACGCAATCGCATCCGCGCGACGGTTATGCCGGAGCTGAAAGCGGTTAATCCCCAAACGGAGTTGGCACTGTTGCGCCTTTGCGAGACGTTGCGTGAAGACGAAGAATGTTTGCGCGATCAAGGACTGCTGCTCCTCGAATGTGCGGAATTTGAAGAAAACCCCGGTGTGTACGACAAGGAAGTGCTGTGCGCCGCGCCGCCTGCTATTTTACGCCGCGCGGTATTGCAAATGCTTCCCACCGCCGTCAACGTGGAAAAACAGCATATCGACGCGCTTTGCCGTCTGGCACGGGAAGACGGCGCCGTGACGCTTCCCGGCGGCGTGAACGTGGTTTCGGAAAACAACCGACTGTTTCTTGCCGAAGTCGAAGAGGACGTCGCGCCGTTTTGCTTTCCCGTCAATGTCAACGAATCGGTGACGGTGGCCGGGGAATCCTATACATTGCGGCTGTTTTCGGCAAAGGAATTCGAAAATTGTCGAAATGTTCACAGTTTGTTGTTTTATTCTTGCTGTGACTATGCTACAATCAAAGGCGGTCTGACGGTGCGAAACCGTCTTCCCGGCGATGCCTACCGTCCGGTCGGTCGGGGAACAAAGACACTGAAAAAATTACTAAACGAAGCAGGACTTTCCGAAAATGACCGCCGCAAGCTACCGCTCTTGTGCGATGAGTGCGGCGTTGTGATGGTGCCCGGTTTCGGTTGTGACGAACGGGCGAAAATTACCGAAAAAACCGAAAACGTTTTAGTGTTTGCCAAAACGGAAACGTTTCGTGAAAAATAATTCGACTGAAAAAGAGAGGGTTTCAAAATGAACGGAGAACAAGACGTCGCCTACACGCTGGTAACCGAGGAAAGAATTAAATCTCTCGTTACCGACGTGGCAGCGCGTATTTCCAAGGACTATGAGGGGAAAAATCTATTTATTATCCCCGTGCTGAAAGGCTCGTATATTTTTGCGGCAGATCTCGTGCGTGCGCTGTCCATTCCGTGCAGCGTAGACTTTTTGGCGGTGTCCAGCTACGGCGCGGGCACCAAAACGTCCGGTAACGTGCGTATTATGAAGGATATTTCCTGCACGTTGGAGGATAAAGACGTGCTGATTGTCGAGGATATTCTCGACTCCGGTGTCACGCTGTCTTTCCTGTGCGAGATGTTTAAGACTCGCAAACCGAAAAGCCTGAAAGTGTGCACGTTGTTCGACAAACCGGAACGTCGCCGTGTGGACTTTACTCCCGATTACGTCGGTTGTTCCGTGCCGGACGAATTTATCGTCGGTTACGGCCTAGATTATGACGAAAAATACCGCAACCTGCCGTTTGTCGGCGTGTTAAAACCCGAAATTTATCAAAAATAATTATGAAAGCATAAGTCTTTGCCGTCGGCAAAGCGAAAGGAGGGGTTTTTTTGAATTTTAACGAAAACCCGAACAACAACGAAGAAAAGAAAGGTCGAAATTGGGTACTCATTGTCGGTATCATCCTGATGATTCTTGTCGCCTTTTTCGTAATGAACGGACTGAATAACCGCAAGCAGGAGACTCCGTATTCGGAAATCGTCGGCTACTTTGAGGAAAATAAAGTGGAGAAGTTCGATTTCAGTCTGGAAGATTCCTCGTTGAAAATCGTACTTCGCGAAGACTACCGTGAAGACTTGAATAAAGACGGTAAAAAGGACGAGAACGACGTTATTACCTACAAAGTCCCGAATGCCGGACTGTTTGTGGAATCGGTAATTACCAACGTTGTCGATCCGGCCAACCGTGACGATGATCCCGATAACAACGTCAAATACGATATCGAGGGGCAACGCGAGGTATCGCTGCTTGCCAGTATGATGCCCACGCTTATCGTGATGGTTTTGTTTGCGTTGATTGTTTGGTTTATGATGCGCCGTTCCATGGGCTCTATGGGCGACGGCAAAATCGCTGGTTTCGGCAAAGCGCGAATCAAAAAACCGTCGGACGAAAAGCGCAAAGTCACGTTTGATGACGTTGCCGGTGCGGACGAAGAGAAAGAAGACCTGCAAGAATTGGTTGAATTCTTGAAAAACCCAAAACGCTATGAAGAACTCGGCGCCCGTGTACCGAAAGGTGTGTTGCTTGTAGGCCCTCCCGGTACCGGTAAAACGTTGCTTGCCCGTGCCGTGGCAGGAGAGGCAGGCGTGCCGTTCTTCTCGATTTCCGGTTCGGATTTCGTGGAAATGTATGTCGGTGTCGGCGCTTCCCGTGTCCGCGATTTGTTTGACCAAGCCAAGAAAAATGCACCTTGCATCATTTTCGTGGACGAAATTGATGCGGTCGGTCGTCAGCGCGGCGCCGGTCTCGGCGGCGGCCACGACGAGCGCGAACAAACCCTTAACCAAATGCTGGTGGAAATGGACGGTTTCGGTGCCAACGAAGGCGTGATTATGATTGCCGCCACCAACCGCCCGGATATCCTCGACCCGGCACTTACCCGTCCCGGCCGTTTTGACCGTCAAGTGGTGGTCAACTATCCGGACGTGAAAGGCCGCGAGGAGATTCTTAAAGTCCACGCCAAAAATAAACCCATCGGCCCGGACGTTGACCTGAAAGTCATTGCTCAATCCACTTCCGGTTTCACGGGCGCGGATCTCGAAAATCTGCTCAACGAAGCGGCATTGTTGGCCGCACGCCGCAAAATTCACTCCATTACGATGGAGGAAATTGAAGAAGCCACTATTAAAGTGGTGGTGGGTACCGAGAAACGCAGTCACATTATCTCGGAGGAAGACAAAAAAATCACCGCATTCCACGAAGCCGGTCACGCGGTGGTGTCGTATTATTCGCCTACCCAAGATCCGGTGCACCAGATTTCGATTATTCCGCGCGGTATGGCCGCCGGATATACGATGAATCTTCCGCAGGAAGATCGCACCCATATGACCAAAACCAATATGCTCGAAAGCATCCAAGTGCTGCTCGGCGGCCGCGTGGCGGAAATGCTCGCGCTGGACGATATCTGCACCGGTGCTTCCAACGATATTGAACGTGCCACCGAAACGGCGCGGAAAATGGTCACCAAATACGGTATGAGCGAGAAATTAGGGCCGCTGATG
The DNA here is from genome assembly GCA_045598065.1 of Acutalibacteraceae bacterium. Taxonomy (GTDB): domain Bacteria; phylum Bacillota; class Clostridia; order Oscillospirales; family Acutalibacteraceae; genus RGIG426. The sequence continues at coordinate 5,790 of JAZLLJ010000030.1, read as the reverse complement.
TTCGGCGAATCCGAATCCGCCGGTGTGTTCCTCGGCCGCGATCTCGGCCACACGCGTAACTATTCGGAAGAAACCGCCGGTATTATCGACAACGAGGTGGAACGCATCGTTACCGAGGCGTTTGCCATCGCCAAACAGAAAGTCGGCGACCACATGGATAAACTTACCGTCATCGCCGAATACCTGATTGCTCACGAAAAAATGGACGGGAAGACGTTCTATAAAATGATGGGCGATAAACCCCTTCCGGAAGAGCTTGCCGAAGAAGCGACCGAAGAAGTGACCGAAGAAGCGCCTTCCGAGCCGACAAGCGAAGAATAAATCATATAAAAAAAGAGCCTCAATCGAGGCTCTTTTTTCTTATTTTTTCTGTTTTTTGAGGGCCGCCAAGCAGTTGGGGCAAATCAACTGGCCATGGAATGAAATCGTATCTTTCACTTCGCCGCAAAACACACACGAAGGATGATATTTTTTTAATATGATTGACCGGTCATCAGAGAAAAATTCGACCGGATCACCGAGTTCAATTCCGTAGCGGCGGCGCATTTCCATCGGAATTACAACGCGCCCTTGTTGATCGATTGAACGAACAATGCCTTCCGCTTCCATACTGATCTCTCCTTTTTCTGAATGTACAACTATTATCGCGTAAAAACCAAAAATTGTCAATAACCTTATCCCCATTTTTTGTGAAAATTCTTGACAAATCACGGTTATTCGTCAATTTTCCACAAGCCGTTTTGTCAAATAATGTCGAATACTCGCCACAGTCAATCCGCCGGGACGAGCATACAATAAGAACGAGGAATCCCACTTCCGAAAGATTAAAGCCGCAAAAACGGGGCACACTATGGTCAGCGGCTTTCCCAATTCTTAAAAAAGGATGAATCGTTATGACGGTAAAACGCGGAGATATCTATTATGCCGATTTAAGCCCGGTGGTCGGCTCGGAACAGGGCGGTATTCGTCCGGTGCTCATTGTGCAAAACGACGTGGGAAACCGTTTCAGTCCCACCGTGATTGCTGCCGCTATTACGAGTAGGCAGGACAAAGCAAAACTCCCCACGCATATTGCGCTGTCGTCATCAAAAAGCGGCCTTACGCGCGATTCTATCGTTCTTTTGGAACAGATACGCACTCTTGATAAACGCCGCTTAAAAGAGCATATGGGGCGACTGGACACCTCGGCAATGGAACGGGTGGACGAAGCCCTTTCGGTGAGTTTCGGCCTCGGAGGAATCGGATAAAAAAAGACCGCTGACAATTCGTTGTCAGCGGTCTTTGCGTTTTTTATAAACCGGAGAATTTTTTGCCCTCTTTGATTCGCAGCATCGCGCGGGAGAGGGCGGCTTCGGTCATTTTGTTTTCGCGCAGAGAACGCTTTTGCAAGAGTTCTTCTTTCGCTTTCGCGGCGGCACGCTCGGCGCGCACAATGTCGATTTCATCCGGGCGTTCAGCGGAATCCACCAACACTGTCACTGTGTTGTCCACAATTTCCGTATAGCCCAAACCGACAATAGCGACCTCGTTCGTGCCGTCAGCGGCGGCAAGGCGCAATTCGCCCTCTTTCATCGCCACGACCGCATTTTCGTGGTTCGCCAAAATGCCGTATTCGCCGTCCATTCCGGGGATGGTCAGCGACGTAGCCTCGCCCTCGAAAAACACGCGGTTACTGGAAATAATACGCAGAGGAAAGGTGTTCATACCGACACCTCCTTATTGGAATACTCTCACTTACTTTTTGCAGGCCTCGATGACTTCGTCAATTGAGCCGACGTTGAAGAACGCGGATTCGGGATACTCGTCCATCTCGCCGTCGATAATCATCTTGAAGCCGCGGATGGTTTCTTTCAGCGGCACAAATTTGCCGGGAATACCGGTAAACACTTCCGCCACGTGGAACGGCTGGGAGAGGAAGCGCTGAATTTTACGGGCACGATTGACGGTCAATTTATCCGCCTCAGACAGCTCTTCCATACCGAGAATGGCGATAATATCCTGCAACTCCTTGTATTTTTGCAAAATCTCCTGCACGGTACGCGCGACGTTGTAGTGTTCTTCGCCGACCACGTCCGGCTCCAAAATACGGGAGGTGGATTCCAGCGGATCAACCGCGGGATAGATACCTTGCTCCACGATTTTACGGGACAACACGGTGGTGGCATCGAGGTGAGCGAAGGTGGTCGCCGGCGCCGGGTCAGTCAAGTCGTCCGCCGGGACGTACACCGCCTGCACCGACGTAACCGAGCCGTCTTTCGTGGAGGCAATACGCTCTTGCAGTGCACCGAGTTCGGTAGCAAGCGTCGGCTGATAACCGACGGCGGAGGGCATACGGCCTAAAAGCGCCGAAACCTCCGAACCGGCTTGGACAAAACGGAAAATGTTGTCGATAAACAAGAGCACGTCGCGGTGCTGTTCGTCGCGGAAATATTCCGCCATTGTAAGTCCGGTTTCCGCCACGCGCATACGCGCTCCGGGCGGCTCGTTCATCTGACCGAACACAAGCGCGGTGTTTTTGATAACGCCGGACTCGGTCATTTCGGTCCACAGGTCGTTACCCTCGCGGGAACGCTCGCCGACACCGGTAAAAATGGAGTAACCGCCGTGTTCGTTGGAGATATTTTGGATAAGTTCCTGAATCAGAACGGTTTTACCGACACCGGCGCCGCCGAACAAACCGATTTTACCGCCTTTGGCATACGGCGCAAGCAGGTCGATGACCTTAATGCCGGTTTCAAGGATTTCAACAACCGGGCTTTGGTCTTGGAAGGACGGGGGAGCGCGGTGGATGCTCCAATAGGGCGTTTCTTCCGGGATTTCCTCGCCGTTGTCGATGGTTTGACCGAGAACGTTGAACAGACGGCCGAGCGTGGCGTTACCGACCGGCACGCGGATACCGCCGCCGACCGCTTCCACGGGCACGTCTTTGGACAGTCCTTCACTCGCGTTAAGCATAATGCAGCGGACGGTGTGGTTGCCGATGTGGTGCGCCACTTCCATCACGTATTCGCGGTCGTCCGTATGCGCCACGAGGGCGTCATTCAAGTTCGGCAGGGTAGAGGACTCAAAGGTAACGTCCACAACCGGGCCGGAAATTTGTACGATTTTACCGCTTTGTGCGGTGTTTGGAGTACTCATTTAGATAGCATCTCCTTTGCTTTTCAGTGCTTTTGCGCCACCGATAACTTCGGTGATCTCTTGGGTGATAATGGCTTGACGCACGCGGTTAAACTGGATGTTGAGTTCTCGAAGAATCTCTTCCGCGTTGTCGTTGGCGGCGCTCATCGCCATCATACGGGCGTTTTGTTCACAGCAGAACGATTCGACCAACGCGCCGTAGACAAAGCCGGTCAAATAGTTCGGAACAATACTTTGGATTGCCGCCTCTGCGGACGGCTCGAAGGTTTGGCTACTGAGGGTTTGCGGCGCGTCTTCCGGCATTTCAAAAGCATCTTTCGAAAGCGGAAGCAAGCGAGCAAATTCCGTTTCCATCGCCAAACTGTTTTTCATTTTGGTATACACGATACAAATCTCGTCGATATCGCCGTTTTCGTAATGCTCCAAAAGTCGCCCGGAAATTTCGCGAGCACGGTCGAGGTTGGGGTTTTGGGCGGTGTAGAGAAAACTTTGTTCCACCGGAATCTTACGGGAACGGAAATATTGCCGTCCCACTTCACCTACCACGAATAACAGCGGTTCTTCGGCGTCATTTAGGTGCTGATTTGCCAGTTTTAACACGTTATGGTTATACGAGCCGGCAAGACCTTTGTCCGCCGTAATGACAAGAAATCCGCACTTTTTACCGCCGGTAAAGCCGGCTTTTTGTACGTAGCGGCTTTCGAGGTCGGGCAAATCGTGAAAAATACGGGAAATCATCGTGCGTACCGCGGCAAAATAGGGGGAAGTGCTTTCCTGATCCTTACGGGCTTTACGGAGTTTCGTGGAAGAGATGAGGTACATGGCATTCGTAATTTTCTTTGTATCCTCAATGCTCTTGATACGCCCTTGAATCTCACGGATGCTTGCCATACACTCACCCGCCTATCCATTCATTGGCTTTGAATTCGCCGGCCACCTCGCGGATGCGAGCGATCACGTCGTCATCAATCGTCTTTTGGTTTTCAATCTCGCGCCCGATTTCAGAATGATTTTCCTCAAAATACGCGAGCATCGCGGTCTGGAACTTTTTGATGTTCGCAGGCTCGATATCCAACATCACTTTGCCGGTCGCCGCCACGAGGGTGATGACCTGCTCGTGCATCGAAAGCGGCGCACACAGCGGTTGTTTAAGCAGTTCCATCAAACCGCGGCCATATTGGAGCAATTCCAGCGTGTTCGCATCCAAATCGGAGCTGAACTGGGTGAAAATCTCCATTTCACGGTATTGGGCGAGAGACAGACGAATACTGCCTGCCGCTTTTTTCATCGCTTTGGTCTGCGCGGCACCGCCCACACGGGACACAGACAAACCGACGTTGACCGCCGGGCGCATACCGGAGAAGAACAGGTCGCTCTCGAGGAAAATTTGACCGTCCGTAATGGAAATCACGTTTGTCGGAATATACGCCGACACGTCGCCGGCTTGGGTTTCAATAATGGGGAGCGCGGTAATCGAGCCGCCGCCCATTTCGGGGGTAAGACGGCTGGAACGCTCGAGCAGACGGGAGTGCAGATAGAATACGTCGCCGGGATAGGCTTCGCGGCCGGGCGAACGCTCCAAAAGCAGGGAAAGGGCGCGATAGGCGACGGCATGTTTCGACAAGTCATCGTACACGATAAGCACGTCTTTGCCCTCATACATAAACTGTTCAGCGAGTGCCGTGCCGGCGTACGGTGCGATATATTGCAGCGGCGCAGGATCGCTTGCCGTTGCCACCACGACGGTGGTGTAATCCATTGCGCCGTGGGATTTGAGCGTACCCACGATTTTTGCCACCGTCGAGGCTTTTTGCCCGATGGCCACGTAAATGCACAGTACGTCTTTGTCTTTCTGGTTTAAGATAGCATCCACTGCGATGGACGTTTTACCCGTTTGACGGTCGCCGATGATCAGCTCACGCTGACCGCGGCCGATGGGGAACATCGAGTCAATGGACAAAATACCGGTTTGCAGCGGCACGCTGACCGATTTACGGTCAATAATACCGGGCGCGGCGTTTTCCACCGGACGGTAGCCGTCCGCTTTAATGGGTTCGCCGCCGTCAATAGGAGCGCCGAGCGCATCCACAACGCGGCCGAGGAAATCTTCGCCAACCGGAATACCCGCCATTTTTTCGGTACGAATCACGCGCGAACCTTCGCGGATTTGCGCATCCGAACCAAACAAAATGCAACCCACGTTGTTCGGGCGGATATCCTGCACCATGCCCTGCACACCGCAGTCAAACAGCAGAATTTCGCCGTACATCGCGTGGTGAATATCGCGGATAGTGGCGATACCGTCACCGACTTTTTCAACCACACCGATTTCGCGGTCTTCGGCGGCAAGGTCGAAACTGGAATCGGTTGCGGAGAGGTCAAAGCCCTCGATTTGATGCCGCAAAACGGTGAGCAATTTGTTTTCTTTGCCTTTTTCGCAAGAGGGAGCGCCGGCGAGCGTTTTACGCAGTTGCTCGGTGCGTCCTTGCACGCTCCAATCGTATTCTTGGTTGCCGCAACGCAGTTTGAAACCGCCGATGAGCGACTCATCCTGCACCGTCTCGAACACCACATCCGGGCGATTGTATTTTTTGTTGACAAATACCTCTAATTTCGCCATTTGGTCGGCGGTAGGGGCGGTGACGTAGGTCA
>JAZLLJ010000029.1:0-52396 GCA_045598065.1 Acutalibacteraceae bacterium | reverse complement strand
TAAAAACCGCCAAGACTCAAGCGTGTCTTGTCGGTTTTTGGCGGAGAAGGGGAGACTCGAACTCCCGCGCCGGTTGCCCGACCTACGCCCTTAGCAGGGGCGCCTCGTCACCAACTTGAGTACTTCTCCGTATGAATCCGGTGCGGAAGGTGAGCCCGCCCGTTTTCTATAAAATTTTATGCGCTCAGCAAGGAGCGGCGGCTTTTTGAGGTTGGCGGAGAGGAAGGGATTCGAACCCTTGGCTCTGACGAGTCACCGGTTTTCAAGACCGGCTCCTTAAACCACTCGGACACCTCTCCAAGCACTCGTCTATTATAGCGGTTTCCCCCGTCGTTGTCAACCCTTTTTGAAAGGATTTTTTTCGACCGGATGTGACGGAATTTGCAACCTATTCAGACTTTTTTTACCCTTGACATTCCACCGTTTTACACATTGTAAAGCGGCGTTTTTTCACATTTTTGTTGAAAAACCGGTGGAAAAAGTGGAAGAATCGCGCTATTTTAGGCTTTTTTTATGGGGAAAAGTGGTTTTTCCATCCCCAAATTGTGGAAAGTTGAATTTATTTTTCGACAGTCTGTTGAAACCCCTTTACGGAGTGTCAACTCACTTTGTATGTCGGGATGTGAAAAAATGCACACAGCGTTCCACGGAATCTTTGGACGTTCCCCAATCGGCATTTTCGCCGCTGTTGCGATAGTCAAACATCGAGCAAAAATGATGCACGTCCGAGCGGAGATTTTGCAGTTCCGACCGCGCCAGTTTTCCAGCCGCATCACAGAATTCTCCGCGATACCGCTTCCCCATGGTTCGTCCGGCAGCTTCCACCAAAAAGGCATAGTGCGGCAGACAAAGTGTCAGCTGCGCGGCAAAGGTGTCGCGGAAATCGCGCTCCCGTTCCCACAGTTTGCAGAGGTTATCTGCCATCTGTTCCATATTTTTATCCACACGCTCACATACAAAGCAGGTAGACAGGGCCTCTTTTGCGGCTTTCCCCTGTTTTCCGGCATCCTTAATCAGCCCGCCGAAAATGCGTTTTTCCAGCGAATCCAAATGACTTTCCATCATCAGTGCAATGCCGAGATGGTTGTGTTTTTTAAGCATTTGCTCATAATGAGTATAGCAAAAGCCTTTTTTGTTGGTCTCTTTACGCACGTCCGGCTCCATCATCGCGGCACCGGTGATATAATCTACCGTGCGTTGTTCCAACAAATCTCGCATCCGGCAGATGGGACAACCGTCCTGCGTTTCAAAAATCTCGCTAATCGGAATACTGGTGATATCGTCACGCATCCGGCTCGCCCCCCTCTTGCTCCGAAATGGGTTCCTTTTTTTCTATCAAACGGCCAAGTGGTTGGTTCGCATAAAACGCCCCCGAAAGGTCGGATAGCGCAAACAAAATCCACCAAATTCCCACCAATTTCGGGCACTGCAACGGGTAATCCACCAAGCCAAACGCCAACAGTCCTGCAAGCGACACCATCACCGAATACCCTAAAAGCGGCTGACGTTTTTTTCGGAACAGCGTGTCCCACTGGGTATACACGATGTTGAACAGCGGCAAGAAGAACAGCATCAGGAGCACCGCGCCGCCTTCAATGAGCAGTTGAAAATACAAACTGTGGGCATGTGGGACCGTCGGAAGTCCAGCCTGCGCCATAATTTGCGTAGAAGTTTTCACACCGGCACCGTAACCGAAAATCGGGCGCTCGGTAATGGCATCTAACGCCGCCATCCAAAGGCGGCTGCGCTCCGAAATCGACTTATCGGCAGTTCCCTGCCCCAACGTCTGCATCCGCTGTGCAAACACGTTCGGGGTTTTGGCGAGCAAAATCACAAGCGCAATAGAACCGGCAAACAAAATCAAGTTCCACGGCCATTTCAGACGCGGCACCAGATACATCAAAAACAAAAACAAAATACCCAGTAAGCAAAAATAACTGCTGCGAGAAAAGCTGAAACCCGTGCCGAGAACACCAATTGCCAGACAAAGCGAAAACAGCAATCGTGAAGAATGGTGCCGCGCGGATTGAATCGAATAGGCCGAAAGCGGAATAAGGAAAATCATCGCTTCAGCAAAAATATTAGGATTGGTGTAGGTGGCAGCGGTACGGCTGCTCGACGTTATTAAATGGAATTCCGGCCCCTTAAAGACCATACCGTACAGCGGAATATCCAAGAAATTCCACAGTTGAAGCGCTTCCCTTCCCCAGTGCAGATAGCGGACACCGAAATACTGGATGCAACTAATCAACCCTAAAACCCCGACACACAACGTCAGCGCTTGGAACAAGCGACAAAGTCGCTCTTTATTGGTTATGACCGTAAGCAACGAAAAATATAATAACGCCATAACGAGCCACATCAATACCGTCGCGGCGCTGGACAAGAAGGCGGTAGAAAACGTCAACGTCAGCAAAAGGCCGCATAAGAAGAACAAAGAGCGGCGGCCGGTTTCACCGTATTTATGGATGCGACAGCAGGTTTCCGTTGCCTCTTTATGGGCCAATACCGCGGCAACGATTGCCGAAATAACTGCCAAATATTCCGGAAGGAGGAACACGCCCAACACGCAAAAGATAACCCACATATAGCGCTCTTTACACAGCGATTTTGCTTCCGCAAAAAGGTGCATCATCGGGACATTCCTCCTTCCTATACAAAATGTGGTATATTTTACGTCAGTATAGCATATTCTTTCACAAATTGCAATAGAAATAGAAAAAAAGGAGGACTTGTCTATGCTGTGCCGTATTGCCAATTTACACGATAAAGAAGTCATTAACGTCTGCGACGGAAGCCGCCTCGGATGTGTGGATGACGTGGAAGTGGACACGGGCAATGCCCAACTCACCGCCTTAGTGATTTTCGGGCGACCGAAGTTTTTGGGGTTGTTCGGCCACGAAGACGACATTGTTATTCCTTGGAGGGAAATCGAAATCATCGGAGAAGAGACCATTCTCGTTTCCCGTCCCCTTTCGCCGGAAGAAAAACTCAAAAAGCAACGCCGCGACTTGCTCAAAGGGGTATTCTCCAAATGAAAAAAAGAGCACAGGGTTCACAAAAGATTCCCTGCGCTCTTTTTTTGTTGTTTTAGGTCGGAACACCCATAGAAGCCTCATTGACAACCTCGGGATTCTCAATGTTCGCCTCGTTTTGTTGCTGCACCTCATACGACATGTTCAAATTTTTGAAAAACGCATCGACCATTTTATCGGAAGAGGCGGCAATTTGCTCAAAGTTCTCATCCGCGACCAAATTATTCAGCGCTTGCGGAATCAGCGGAAGAGTGTTGACGTCCGTGCCATTCATCATCTTCTCGAAGCGGTCACACGCCTCGAGCAAACCATCCTCGGTGTTCAAATTGTATTCCGAAAATTCCTCCGGCACCGTCGCCTTGCCCGTAGCCACATGATTCATAAAGAACTCCTTGCTGATGACGTTTGCCGTCATGTGACGAAGCGTATATTCCACATCATCCAGTTCGTTCTTGACGTTAATTTTTTCAACAACACCGAGATCGCTATCGCTCGCCTTTTGCTGCAAGGTTTTGTATTGCTTGGCGTAGAACAAAATATCGCGTTTGTCCTCCGCGGCGTAATCGTAATTCTTGTCTTTTTCGGCTTGTTCAGCCTTTTTAGCTTCATCGTGGGCATTTACAACCTCTTTGTGAATCCCCGGCAGATCATCATGCACGTTCAGATGTTTCATACCATCGGGCGCTTTTTGCAGCACTTTGTCCATTTCCATAAACATCTTCGCACATAACGTATCATAATAGTTTTCTATTCCATCTTTCTTCGAAGCCTGCACCACCAAGAACTGCACACGATCCACGTCATCGGCAGTAAAAGCGCGCTCTGCATCTCTTTCTCGCAGGCTTTGGAGTGCTTGTTGCACCTCGTCTTTTTCCATAAAAGAATCCAATTTATCGCTCTTGATTAGTTCCTTATACAGCGGATCGTCCTTGATATAGTAGTTCTTATGGTCATAGGGGTTAATGCTGTTTTCGGGATCCGCCTGATACTCGTCCTCACGTATCATTTTAACATAAGTGGCAACAGCAACCTCTCGTTCCGCCTCTAATAAGCGCTGTGATTTTTCCGGCTCATAGCCTGCCGCTTTCAAAAGACTGTAGGTTTTACTATCACCTCGGATTTCTTCTCTCTCCTGAGCCCGGCAAGACGGTTCGCCGCGTCCGCCGAAAAGAAAGCGCTCCACAACGTCAAAAAGCTTATCCAGCCAATCAGGAGTATCCTTCAGGCGATGCATATGTTTCAAGTCTTTCTGCATCTCTTCGGAAGTCATACGCTCGGTATCCAGGTGAATCTTACCTTCTTTTAAGTACAGGAAATACGGGGCTTTGGTCTCATCGTCATACACCCACATATTCGAATACCCTTCATCATATTCTCCCACGAAGTCCGTTTCTCTTGCGTTTGATCCGCCCTCATACTTTAACAGCATTCCGGCCTTCGCCATCTCACGCATGGTATCCATAAACTGTTTTTCTTCTCGCGAACCTTTGGTGATTTTCAAATCACCATCCTTCATCTTCGCTCTCAAATCGTTCAGTTTTTGGACAGCTGAAGCGCGCATTTCCGGAGTTACTTTCTTTTTGGGCATAAATACTTCCTCCTCAAAGTGTATTCATCTGAAATAGGGTTGTTTTTGTCAAAAAGTTTCATCGATGTCTTGAAATTATAAAATCGTTTCCATCCCGTATTTTTGGATATGAAAACCGCATTTTTCATAAAACGCTTGTGCGGCATCGTTTTTGTCCCACACGTTAAGGGTTAAATTATAGACACCGTTCTCTTTGGCAAACGCGCGCACGTATTCAAAAAGCGCGGTGCCCACGCCGCTTCCTCGAACGGACTCGTCTACACAGATATCGTCGATATACAGCGTTAAAAAATCGCGGAGATTGTTGTTGGCGGTATGCGGTTCAAACACACAAAACGCATAGCCGAGAACCGCATTCTTTTCATCCACCGCCACAAAAATCGGGCGGTTTTTGTCCGCTATGATTTCCGCCAATTCCGCGGCGGTGTATTTGGTTTGGTCTTTAATAAACAAATCGGGACGGTTTTCCTCGTGGACGTTGTTGACCTGCACAAGCAGAGCCAAAATGCCCTCGCTGTCCGAAAGAGTTGCCGAGCGGATTATCATACACTATTCCTCCGTTTTTGTAGAAAAAGGGAGATACGGTGTGTATCTCCCTTTTAATCATCAGAATGCAAACGTTTTGCGCGAGTTTCACTTTGTTCCCATACGTCGGGAATCTTTTTCTGCATCGCCGCACACAGGTTTTCCAGGGCATCGGCATCATCCGAAGCGAAGCCGCCCACAAGTCCGTCAGCTTTCACAACTTTCGGCAAAGTCATCGTGCCGTATTCGGCAGGCTCCTCCACGTTAACAAGCACGTGGCGAGCTTTACATTCCACCGCCACGGCAATGTTGGTAGCGCGGTCACCGGAAGCGGCCACACAGAGATAACAGTTGGCGGTGTCACCACGGAAGAATTTTCGGGGAATGTGGCGGATGCGGCCGGACTCGTCCATAGCGCGCAGACGCGGACAAAGTTCGGGTGCAATTACCGTGATTTTCGCGCCGAAGGACAACAGCAATTCGGCGGCATCGGCGCTATATTCGCCACCGCCCACCAGCACGCAGGTATTGTCTTCAAGACTCACAAAAATCGGAAAATCCAAAGCCACGCGGTCCCCTCCTTTCCCAAAAGAAAATCAGCGTGGTGTTTTCTGTGATGTTCAGTATACACTATTCTTTCCCATTTGACAAGTATTATTTCTTAACAGGACTATTTATGGTATTTTCCACCGGCCTCAATCTGCATTGCGCGATACACCTGCTCACACAGCATCACTCGCGCCAACTGGTGTGGAAACGTCATCGGCGACATAGAAAGACGATAGGTTGCCGCGGCTTTTACTTCCGGCGATAAACCAAACGAACTGCCGATGATAAACACGGTTTTGGATTTTCCCTCCACCGCCCATTTTTGGAGCAATGCCGAAAGGTCGGGCGACGACAGTGTTTTTCCCTCGATACAAAGCGGCACTACCGCCGCCCCCGCAGGAATCTTCGCCAAAATCGCTTTTCCCTCGGTATCCAGCGCCTTTTCGATTTGCGCCGCCGACGGATTATCCGGCAAGCGGCACTCGTCCAGTTCCACAATATCAAACTTACAAAACGCGGAAAGCCGTTTTTCATACTCCGCCACCGCGTCTCGCCAGTAGGCTTCTTTTAATTTTCCCACACAAAGAACGGTTACGGTTTTCATTGAATTTCCTCCAAAGCCGCCTCGTATTCCTCTTCGGAAAGTGCGGTGTTGATAAACTCCATCATCCTCGAAACGGACAATTTTTGCGGTAAATCAAAGCGTTTTAGAAACGCCGCACGGCGTTGTGCTGCATCCGACCTACCGGAAAGCCCATCCTGAAACAGTCGCGCCTTCGTCACAAATGGTTCCGCCTGCTGCGAGGATTCATCCACCGTAGCACCTGCCGCGAGCAATACCTTTTTTAGTATCTCTTCGTCCATTCCTTCGACACCCAACAACCCCTCTTTTCCGGGCGAGGATTTGCGCTTTTCTTTGCCGGGGATTTCGGGAATAAAGGCGTGTTTCACCGCAATGCCGGGTAAAGCGCCGATTAAATAGTTGCGAATAACGAATCCGGCGCTGTCACTGTCAGTGAGCAGCACACAGCCTTTCACCTTGGCAAGCGCACGTAACTGTGCAAGCCGATCAGCATCTTTGAAAATGCGAAACCCGTTGGTTTGGAATACGGTCGCATCGGTAACAGCGGCAAGTTTCACCGCATCGTGTTTCCCCTCGACGACCACCACTTCATGAACGTGAAGCATCTGCTCACCCCCGACCGTGCAACAGCAATTCGGCAACGGTACGCTGTAAAATCCACCAGTTGTCCATGGAAGAGGATTTCATCGCCGTGTCCGCCTTTGCGAGCAACGCAATACACGTCCGCAGTGTCGAAAGGCTGACACGTCCGGCATCGCGGCCGGCGTTTCGAAGCACAAATTCCCGTTTGCCGTAAGCAAAGTCGCGCACAAGACTTTCGGGGCGTTCGCCTGCGGACATCGCCACTTTGGCGCGGTATACGTCGGCATAAGAAGAAGACAGCACCGCTAACACACCGGTGGCTTTTTCTTTATCCGCTTGCAACGTATGCAAAATCGTGTGGGCGCGAGCACCGTCTCCCTGCCAAATAGCTTTGGAAAGGTCGAACACCCGTGCTTCCAACATTTCGTGAGAAAGCGCCGTCACCATCGCCGGGGTGATCTCTCCCCCTTGTCCGGCGCAAGCGCAAAGTTTATCCAGTTCATTTAAGAGCGTATGCAAATCGGTACCGCAACGGGTAGCGAGCAGTTCGGCGGTTTTGTCCGACAGCACACAGCCGCGTTTTTTCGCACCGCCGCAAAGAAGTTTGGCAGCTTCGTTCACCGACGGATGCGGAAACTCCGTCACAAATCCCACATTTTGAGCAGCGGACAGGAATTTTTTCCATTTGGCTTTCCCGTCCGGCATCACGCGGCAATACCAGAAAATCAACACGGTCGTTTCCGGAATATCCTCGAAAAATTCCTCCCACACGTCACCGCCTTGGGTGTCGGTCGCCACATTATAGTCACACACCACCACCGCGCGGCGTTCAGCAAATGCCGGAAGCGTTTCGGCGGCAGCAACAATCTCATTTGCCGACACGTCGCCGTCCAATTTATCCAAGTTGAAATCCGCTTCATCCTCCGTGACCGCGAGCGAGGTGATTTTTTGCGCATAATGGGCGGTGAGATAACTCTCCTCCCCGTACAGCACGTACAGCGATTTGAGCGATTCGTTTTTCAGTTGTTTCTTTAAGTCAGCTTCCGTATAAACCACTGTACGCACTCCTTTCTTATTCCATCACATAAAAACAATCTTCCGTATCGTCGAAATAAATCCACGATTTTGCCGCTTGAAACAGCGGCGGCAAAAAGTCTTTTGCCTTTTCGGTAGGACACAGCACAACGTTCTCTTCGCCGCACGTCACCATCACGGAATTTTCCGCCGTTTCAAGGAAAACGTTGTCAAAAATCGGCAAACGCTCTGTCATTACATCCACCGGCACGCCGTTTTGGGACAGTTCTTTTGCGGTCGTATCTTCCGGCCGCATAAGGCGGTATTCCGCTACCTCTATCGCATCGTCAAACTCGTTCCATTTGCGAGTAATCTTACGATATTCATCCAAAATGACGACCGCCTCGACCGCGGTCCGTTTTTCTTTTTCCAACACGCTTTTGGCGGCTGTCCAGGCATTGCCGCCGTCCAAAATCACGCAGGCCTCCTCGTCTTGTATCAGCACCACCGCGGTATCGCCGTAAGCGTGTTTCACCATAAGACGGGTTTTGCCTTTTAACCACGCCACTTCCATCGTACACAGCAAAACAATCACCGTCAAAGCGCCGGCAACCCCTGCAAAGCTCGCCTTTTTGCCCCACCGTTTCCACAACAGCACACACAAAACAAGCGACACAACCACCCACACGCGGCGGTACAGCGCCTCGGTATTCCACACGGCACTGGGAAGACCGCCGCAAAGCGAGGTAATCCACAAAAGATAGCGACCGAGAAGCGTAGCAATCAAGCGAAAAGCGCCGGCAAAGAAGCCGAGACAGCAAACCTTGAAAAATAATCCGGCGGCAGCGCTCCACAAAAGCAGCGTTGCAGGAAAAACTGCCAAGAGGTTGGTCAGCGGCGCAACAAGCGAGATTTCGCCGAACACCAACGCGCAAATCGGCAAAATCGGAAGTGTCGCCGAGAACGTTACGCACAGCGACGAAGCCACAAACCGCGCCGGCCGTTCCATTACACCCAAAGGATGGCACACAAACCACCGTTTGCATCCCCTGTTCATCAACGGGAGCAACCGCAAAAGCCCGTACGTGGCACCAAACGATAACCACAATCCCACATCATACACACAATAAGGGTTGACAAGCCACAAAATAAGCAAACCGCCGCCGAGGGAGTTGAGCCCGTCGGCGCGGCGGTGAAAGAGGTTGCCCGAAAGGACCAACGTATTCAAAATGCACGCTCTCACCACTGACGGATGAAAGCCTACTAAAAGCGCAAAAAGCCACAAAGCAATCAGCGCCGCCGCCGAAGAAGCGCGGCGACCGACACGGCATTTCCGCAAAAGGCCGAAAACGCCCAAAGCGACAATCGACATGTGCAATCCCGAAACGACCAGCAAATGGGACACGCCGCTTTGACGGAATGCCGCAACAGTATCGTTGTCGAGAGCGCTTTTGTCACCGAGGCACATAGCACAAAGGAGCGGCCGCACGTCTTGCGGCAGTCCTTCGAGCAGCGCATCCGCCGTTTTCTGCCGCAAGGCAGAAAGGGTTTTCAAAAGAGAGCGGCTGTCCGTTCGCGTTAAGCGAAGGTCTTTGGCATCCTCAATCCAACCGGAAAGAAACACGCGGTCGGCTTTGGCGGAATCGAACAACGTAAGTTTCTCCGCCGTTTCCGACGCAAGCGCAGCGGTAAAGGATACCTTGTCCCCATACTCCGGCGAAAGGTCGTTGAACGGCACGCGGATAAACAGCTTGGTGTCAGTGGGAAGGTCTCCACCCGTCACCTTCACCGTTGCCGCTAACACGCCGTGGTACAGCCCGTCGCTTTCAGTCACGATGCCGTCCACCGCCACCGTTTTTCCGTCAAAAGCCGTTCGCGGACGATACACCGTTGTTTCATTCAACAAGAACATTCCGGCGGCAACCGATGCGCAAAGCAAACATACCGCTGCTTTGCGAAAACGGGAAAACCACACGCCGGCAACGCCCGTGACAGCGCAAACGACTGCCGCCGCCGTCCCGAAAGAAAGCGAAAAGCAGACACAAAGGCACAACGCCGTAAAACCGGAAACTCCCACCGCCAACAGCGGCCGCTTAAATATACTCATTTCTTGCGGAACTGGTCTTTCATCCGTTGTTCGTGGGACAAAATACGTTTACGCAAACGAATGGATTTCGGCGTAATCTCCACCAGTTCGTCGTCGTTGATAAACTCCAACGATTGTTCGAGCGACAGATTGACCGGCGGCGTCAAACGAAGCGCCTCATCCGAGCCGGAAGCGCGAGTGTTCGTCACGTGCTTTTTCTTGCACACGTTGACGGTAATATCCTCGTTTTTCGGGCATTCGCCGACAATCATACCCTCATACACCGGAGTTGCCGGCCCCACAAACATACTGCCGCGGTCTTGGGCGTTCCACAAACCGTAGCCGGTGGTTTCGCCGGTTTCAAAACAAACGAGCGAACCTTGGGTACGTTGCGGAATCTCCCCTTTATACTCATCGTAGCCGTCGAACAGGCTGTTCATAATGCCGTGACCGTTGGTGTCGGTCAGGAATTTTTGGCGATAGCCCATCAGCCCGCGAGACGGAATACGGAATTCAAGATGAGAAATGCCGGTGTCGCGCGTACCCATATTGATGAGCTCCGCTTTGCGGTTGCCGAGACGCTCCATAACCGCGCCGACGTAAGTTTCCGGCACTTCAATCATCAAAAGTTCCATCGGTTCGAGTAACTTGCCGTTTGCGTCTTTTTTCATAATAACACGCGGATTGCTCACCGCAAATTCGTATCCTTGGCGACGCATTTGTTCGATAAGGATAGACAAATGCAATTCGCCGCGGCCGGACACCTCAAACGCATCGGTCGTCTCGGTTTCTCGTACGCGCATACTCACGTTGGTCTCCACTTCTTTGAACAGGCGGTCGCGCAGGTTGCGGCTCGTGACGAATTTGCCCTCTTTGCCGGCAAACGGACTGGTGTTGACCATAAACAGCATCGAAATCGTCGGCTCATCGATATGCACGAACGGCAACGGCTCTACGTGCTCCGGACTGCAAGCGGTTTCGCCGATATTAAGGTCCGGAATACCGCTGACCGACACGAGGTCGCCGAGTTTGGCATCCTCACACTCCACGCGGCTGAGACCTTCAAACTGATACAGTTTGCCGATACGGGCATTCATCGTTTTGCCGTCCTCTTTGCAAATCGTCACCGCTTGGCCCACTTTCACCGAGCCACGCTCCACGCGGCCGATACCGATGCGGCCGATATAATCGTCGTAGTCGATGTTGGAAAAGCGGATTTGAAGCGGACCGTCCGGCTCACCTTCCGGCGCAGGGACGTTTTTCATAATCGCTTCAAACAGCGGTTTCATATCTCCCGAGCGCACGGTAGGATCGAGCGAGGCGTAACCGTCTTTCGCCGAGGCGTATACCACCGGGAATTCCAGTTGGTCTTCGTCCGCATCCAGTTCGATAAACAAATCAATCAGCTCGTCAATCACTTCCGCCGGACGGGCACCGTCGCGGTCGATTTTATTGATGACGACCACCGGACGTTTGCCGGCTTCCAGCGCTTTTTTCAGCACAAAACGGGTTTGGGGCATACAACCCTCAAACGCATCCACCAAAAGCAACACACCGTCCACCATAAGTAGAATACGTTCCACTTCGCCGCCGAAATCGGCGTGTCCGGGAGTGTCCACGATGTTGATTTTGGTATCACCGTATTTCACGGCGGTGTTTTTCGATAAAATCGTAATACCGCGTTCACGTTCCAGGTCGCCGGAGTCCATCACGCGCTCTGCCACCTGCTCGTTATCGCGGAAAATACCGCTTTGGCGAAGCAGTTGATCAACAAGCGTGGTTTTACCGTGGTCAACGTGGGCAATAATGGCAACGTTACGGATGTCTTCTCGTTTTTGCATAGTCGATTCGCTTCCCTTTTTGTAGAGTTCATTAACCGATTAAGTATAGCATAAAAAACCGCTTTGTGCAAGGTTTTTCGCAAAAAAATTACCGAGCAACTCGCGTTGCTCGGTAATAGACTTTTGTTAGAATTTCGTGATGATATTCGCTAAATATTTGCGAATGAGCAGCACGTCTTTCATATTCACGGAATTGTCAAAGTTGACGTCCGCGTTGACGGCGTTAATCGTAACTCCCAAATCCGCGATGGCTTTGCGCATCGCCAACACATCTTTCATATTCACCGCACCGTCATCGTTCGCATCGCCGAGAAGAACAGACGGTGTGTCGGTGCCGGTCGCGCTCGGCTCGACCTCGGTAGATTTCGGAACGATTTCCACCGTGCCGTCGGAATACACGATTACCGTGTTGCCGTTTTCGTCAACAAACGTATAGTTGACCTTTTTGCCGGATTCCGTCGTGCTCGGTTGGGTTTCGCTCGGCTCGGTCACGATCGGCTGGGTTTCGCTCGGCTCGGTCACAACAGGTTCGGTCACGCTCGGCTCAGTCACAATCGGCTGCGTTGCGGTTTCGGTACCGGTGTACGGCGCATGGCGATAAACCTTAATCACAAGGCTTTCCACCGAAATGGTGTCGGTATAGCCGCTCGCATCGCTGAAATACACAAACTCGGTGGTGTCGTTCATCTGCGGAGCGAGCAAGTTACCACCCTTGTCGGTGGTCGTACCGAACAGTTTTTGCGTGTAGGTACCGTTTGCATCTTGCAAAAGCGACGTGCCGGCCACTTTACCTTCGGTCCACAGCTGGTCTTCTCCGTTCACGACGAACCCAGTGGTAGCGTAGCCGCTTCCGCCGGAAGCGGAACCGACCGTGGTAATCTCATAATACTCGTCGCCGGAAATCGTACCGTTTTCCGCCAAATCCGCGCGAATAGCGGCGTTGATTTCCTCCGCCACGTTGCCGGAAAGGCGACCGGTATACGCATCCGGACGGCCGACAATCACGTCTTGATTCACGTTACCCGACCACAGCACGTTTTCCTCCAACGGAGTAGACGGCGTCACTTTGGTGGGATTGGTCGTCTCGCCCGAAATGGATGCATGGCTTACCGTTTGTCTTTCGGTTTTGTCCGCGCCGTCGGTCGTAATGGGCGTGGGCGATTTTTTCAGGTTATACCAGTCTTCGTGCTGGTGAATCGCCACACCGATGCCGCCGGCAGGCGCATTCTCTTTCATCGACTCGTACACTTTCGCCAATTCGCCGTACATATACTCTTTGGTCTCTTGGGCAAACTCGTCGGACGTGGAGTTAAACGTCTCGTAGTGCGGTGCCACATTCGTGCTGTAGTCACCGGTTTCCACCGCAAACACAACACGGCATCCTTTGGCTTTCGCCGCCGCCAACGCGTTAGCTCCCAAATTCCAAATGGCGTTGTACGTATCTTTATACGACATCAACGTCAGCGTATCCACGTTTGCGGCGATCACTTCGTAGATATTACCGGTCACACCGCCGGCGGACACTTGGGTGTTGATGTTCATCGCACAGTTGACGTCCATCGAAATCGGCACACCGCGCGCACGAACGTCAGCAAACTGAGACACAAGGTAATTGGCGAAATTCGCAGGCGTTCTGTGTTCGATATCCAAGTGAATACCGTTCAGCACGTCATCCGGATATTCCGAAACGTATGTCAAATATTCGGTCGCAACCTGAGACAGACGACTATTGCTGTAATCGGCGATCTCCTGCTCATCAAAGATGAAGGAGATAGCAATACCGCGGCGGTTGGCTTCGGACACAAAGCCGTGGAGCTTTTGACGGCTGGATTGGCTTCCCAGCAAATAGTAGCCGTAGTAGTAAATCTCGTTCACACCGTTTTCTTCAAAGAAATTGAGGTATTTGTCGCGAACGTTGATTTGGAATGCGTCGTCTTCATTCCACCACCAAACACCTACTTGGGCCTTGTCAGCATTATCCACAAAATCCATAATCGGTTCGCCGGCTTCATTATAGTAATAGCCGTAACCACCGGTGACGGTGCTGGTGTCCGCCGCCGAAGAGACCGTCATCACACTGAGAATCGTTGTAATAAGCAGTGCGATTGCCAAGAGAGTTGCCAGTTTTTTCATTTCAGTAATCCTCCATGTTTATTCTTAACCGCTGATAAACGGATAAGGGTCTGTTCGATTTCCGTTGTGATAGACCTCAAAGTGCAGGTGGTTGCACGTACTGTAACCGGTCGAACCGACGTAGCCGATGACCTGCCCTTGAGAAATTTTCTCACCTTGTGTCACCAAAACGGCAGAGCAGTGGGAATAACGCGTTTCATAGCCGTTGCCGTGTCTAATCAAAATCGTAAGTCCCCAACCGCCGTTATAGCCGGAGCCCAACGCCTCCTCGACCGTTCCGCCGTCCGCCGCAATAATCGGTGCACCGTAGTTGCCGTAGATATCAATACCGTTGTGGAAACGGCCTTCCTGCGGACCGTAGGTTTCGCCGATACCGGTGCTGCTGGGAAGCGGCCAAATCATCTTTCCTTGAGCCACACCGTCACCGGGAACTGTACTGGCACCGGCGCTCATCGCGCCTTTGGCGTTGACCTGCGTCACCGGCTGTTTGGTCACTTCTTCCGACACTTTGGTACGGGAGACTTCTTTTCCGTCCACGTAAGTGACGGCATAGGTAATACGGCGCACACCCGGCTTGCCTTCGATTTTTACGTAATTATCGCCAATATAGCGGCTTTTATCGTCTACCGTTTCGGTTTTGAAAGCAATCGACTGGTTTTCCACCTCGGTGCAGGTCATTTCCACATCAAGATACGCACCCGATTCCTGAATGAGCAGTTTGTCTCCGGCCTGCAATTTAGAAGGGGTAATCTCGGTGTTGAGCGCCAACAATTGCTTGCGCGTAAGACCGTTTTCGGCGGCGATATCTTCCACCGTTTCTCCTTCTTCGGCCGTAACCCATTTTTGGTTGACCGAACGGTCGGTCAGTAAATCTCGCATTTCCGTAAGCGACAGCGCCGTGGATTTCGGGTACAATCCCTGCACCAACTGAACGTCCTGCGAAAATTTCATTTCCACGTCGGACAAAATCAAATCGGAATATTCATCCGCGCTGTTGGACAAGATGGCATTGAGAAGCACGCTTACTTTCTTTTCGGAATCGACCGCGCCCTCAAATTTGCCGTCTACATATAGGCCGCACATCTCCTCCACTTCGTTATCGTAGGAACTGAGGATTAAGTCGCACAGTTTGTTTTCGTCCAAAAGTTTTCCCTCGGGATAGAGTGTCAATTCCAGTTTCGGCGAACGTTCAACGTGGAAATCGGAATTTTCTCTTGCCACACGGCCTTCCGCCAACGCTGCCGCGCGGTCAAACACTTCTTCGTCGGCGATAACACCCATGTACTGTCCCATATAGGTCAGTCGCAAAGCAAACGTGGAGGTGGACCAGTAGCGAATCACAAGCGCCACTGCCACCGCCATCACCACCGGAAACAGCACCGTTAGCGCGCGGCCGATAGATTTACGGGCTTTGTAAACACCGACAAACGGCATGGCCACCGCACGGCAAATGCCGCGCAATTTATTGCGACGCCAGCCGCGTTTTACCCAAAGTTTCCCTCTTCTCCATTCACGGGAAACCGTTTGTCGGTCTTTTTTCATACGACGGAACGGACGGGTGAAAAAATCTCCCACTTTCTTCATTCCGTTCCAAATCGGCACGCAAACGTGCCGCATCACGCGCCACACACGTCGGCTGACGCGCATCGTGCGAATACCCATACGATAGCAGAGCGGATAACCGCTGTCCACAATACGGTACCACGCGGAAAGAATACGGTCTTTTATTCCTTCACCGGCGGACACCCGTCTGTCCTGCTGCTCTTTTTTCGGAGAATCCGTTTTTTTCTTCATAGGTGTCCACCTCCTTTTTCGGCCATACCAGAGTAGTATAGCATACTTTGCTATAAAAAGCAAGTCTTTCCCTTTTTTATAAAAATAAGAAAAGCGCTTCTTCGAAACAATCGAAAAAGCGCTTTTTTGCAGGAACTTATTCTGTCGGCAATCGGCCGCAAATGGTCGCGGCAATTTGACGGGCGGCAATCAAAACATCTTCGTCATACCAATCGGGGATAGCAAGGTTGATGGAAATGACGTATCCGTGAGAAAACACATACGCCACGTGGCCGGATGTCATCCACCATGCCTCCTCCGCCAAATTGGGAAGAGCTTCCAATTCTTCATCCGCCTGTTCTTCTATATTGGAAATCAAAGAACGGAATTTTTCAATGGTGTTATTTTCGGTTATGTTGATGGAAACGCTGTTGGTCACACTTTCGTTTTCCGCACTTTCGAAGAAAACATTCAGTTTTCTTCCGTCATTCGGATCTTGGCTGTATGTACAGGTCGTTTCGATAATTTTTTCCATTTCCTCCTGCGTAATCAACGAACTGATGTCTTCCACGCTCGGCAAAAGATCCACTTTAGAACGAATTGTCTCCGGCTTGGAATTTTCGGGGACTTCGCGGAGTTTCATCCCGTTGCAACCTGTCGAAAAAACGAGCAACAACGCACAGCACCCCACTGCCAACCATGCAACCGTTTTTTTCACACCACTCACTCCTCGCTCATCATATTCATCTCCAGCCACTGCTGACGGGTAATCAGCACCTGACGGGGTTTACTGCCTTCATGCGGACCGACGATACCGCGGCACTCCATTTCGTCAATAAGACGACCGGCACGGGAATACCCGAGGCGGAGGCGACGCTGTAACATCGAGGTAGAGGCTTCTCCTGCTTCGAGAACGACTTCGATAGCTCTGGGAAGCATTTCATCCGTTTCGCCGTCATCTCCCTCGTCGCCGTCCACCGCAACAGAAGCCGCTTTTCCGGTTGCCGCGGCGTTTTTCTCGATTTCGTTCATAATTTCGTGGTCGTATTCCGGCACTTCTTCCGGTGTCAGGAAGTCAATTACTTTCTTGCGCTCTTCGTTGCTGACAAACCCACCTTGCACACGAAGCGGCATATTCATACCCACCGGGCGGAACAACATATCACCGTTACCGAGCAGTTGTTCGGCACCGCCGTCGTCCAACATAATGCGCGATTCGGTGGCCTTGCTTACCGTCAAACCGATACGGCTCGGGATGTTCGAGCGGACCAAACCGGGCAGCACGTCCGCCGACGGGCGTTGCGTGGCGATGACCATGTGCATACCGGCGGCACGCGCCATTTGCGCCAGGTGGATGATAGAATCCTCTACCTCTTTGGAGGCGGCCATCATAAGGTCGGCCAACTCATCGATCACGATAAGTATCTGGGGCATTTTTTCAAGATCCTCGCTCTTTTCGGCGAGTTCATTGTAGGCACTCAAATTTTGGACGTTGTGAGCGGCAAACACCTGATAGCGGCGAAGCATTTCCGTCACCGCCCAACCAAGCGCGCCCGCCGCTTTACGCGGATCGGTCACCACCGGGATAAGCAGGTGCGGGATGCCGTTATACGCCGAGAATTCCACGCGTTTCGGGTCGATAAGCATAATACGCACATCTTCGGGAGAGGCGCGGAACAAAATGCTCAAAATCATCGAGTTCGTACAGACGGATTTACCGGAGCCAGTGGTACCTGCCACCAGCAAGTGCGGCATTTTTGCCAAATCCGCCAACACGATTTTACCGGAAATATCTTTGCCGAGAGGGACCGTCAGTTTGCTCTTGGCCGATGCAAATTCGGGAGAATCAATCAGTTCCCGTAAACATACACCGGTACGGGTTTTGTTCGGCACTTCGATGCCCACTGCCGCTTTATTGGGAACCGGGGCTTCAATACGTACACCGGAAGCCGCCAGCCGCAAAGCGATGTCATCCGCAAGGCCGGTAAATTTGCTGATTTTCACGCCGGCGCTGGGTTCCAATTCATACCGTGTAACCGACGGACCGCGCACAATATCCGAAATGGTCGCACCGACGCCGAAATCCTGCAACGTCTGCATAAGGCGCTCGGCGTTTTGGTTGATTTCCTGCACCGCAGAGTCGTTTTTGGTGTTTTTCGGCGGATCCAAAAGCGAAATCGGCGGATAGCGATACGACGTCGCATCTGCGGCTTTCTCCGTCTCCTCCGCCGCCTCTTCGTCCAACGGAAGGTCGATGGCGGAGTTGGCTTTTTCCTTGCGAGCGCGGCGCGGCTTCTTTTCCTTCGTCTGCTCGGCATTCAGTTTTTCCGCCGCTTCGGGGTTTAATTCAGCCATCTCGCGGTCCACCGCATCGTTGGCGTTTTTCAAATCGCCTGCCAACGTACGGTACCCCTCGCCCATTTCAATGTCGATTTTCTTACCGGATTTCGGGGAATCGCCGCCCTTTTTGGCTTTGGACAACGGCAACGCGACCGCATCGGGATTGTTCATACGCTCGCCGTAATCGTTCATAGCGGTTTTGAGCGACTGACGGGTTTTTTGCACCGGTTTTCCCACGGTGCGGAAAAAGTGAATCAGCGAGGTGCCGGTCGTCAACATAAAGAAGACGAACAGCAATAGGATTACGACAATTTTGGCGCAAAGCGAGCCAAACCATTTGTCGAAAAGATATCCAATCACAACGCCGAGAACGCCGCCGCCTTTGAGTCCGCCTTTGTAGGCGGCACCGATGGCCTCAAAATAATTTTGGCCGGGAACAACGGGGCGCAAAAACACTTGAAGTGCCGTGGACACCGTCAACACCAAAAGCAAACCTTGAATGACTTTACTATGTACACTGTCTTCGCTTTTGCCGATAGACAACAGCACCGCGATATACGTCATAATGACCGGAATCAGAAACGTACTGAATCCGAAAATACCAAACAGGAAATTATGAAAGAATTTCCATACCGCTTGTCCTTCGATTAACGCCAAAAACAAAACCAAAAGCGCACCGGCGAACAACAGAACGGCGGCAACCTGTTCTTTTCCCGTTTTTTCCGCCTGCTTTTTCGAGGCGGTTTTTTTACTTGTTTGAGCCATAACTACTCCCCTTTTCTTTGCCGTTCAATGCTTTCGTAAAGCGCCGCAAGCGCCGCTGACAGTGAGCCCACTTCATCAATAAGCCCCAGAGCGACCGCTTCTTCCCCTTCAAGCACCGTGCCCATATCGGTGGTGAGCGCATCGGTGTTTTGGGAAAGGCGCAAAAAATCGTTTTCGGTAATATGGGAATGTTCCGTCACAAAGCGCGTGATGCGCGCTTGCATCTTTTGGAAAAACGCAAACGACTGGGACACGCCGAGCACCAACCCGGTCGTGCGCACGGGATGAAGCGTCATCGTGGCAGAGGGCACGATAAACGAACGCTTTGCCGCGACCGCCAACGGCACGCCGATAGAATGGCCGCCGCCGAGTACCAACGACACGGTCGGCGTTTGCATACCGGCGATGAGTTCCGCCAGCGCCAACCCTGCTTCAATATCACCGCCGATGGTGTTGAGGAGAATCAGCAGTCCTTCCACGTCGGGGCTTTCCTCCACCGCCACCAGTTGCGGAATGACGTGTTCGTAGCGCGTGGTTTTGTTTTCGGACGTCAGGGCGTAGTGTCCCTCGATCTGGCCCACAATAGTCAGCGCATGAATACGATGGCGGCCGTTGTCGGTCGTCACCGCACCGTCGGTTTCTTCCGTCGGCAACAGCGCCTCGTTTTTTTCGTTTTCCATAACCATCCCACCTCAAACAAGTTTGAGAATAGGATAGCCGAAAATGTGCAGAATATACCCATAGATATACAAGATATAGTATAACACACCTTTTTGGAATAATCAAGAAAAATACGCGAAAAAAAGCGGAATTTTCCAGGAGTTTCCCCTCTTTTTCGGCACATACTACAGGTAAGGGAGGGACAACAATGAACAACAAAAAGAAAAAGCCCCGTCCGTGGCACCGTGAACCGTCGGATACGCCGGACGTCATTTTCGGCGGCACAAACGGATTGAACTCCACCGGATTTCCCGGTATTCCCGGCGACGACCGTCGTTATCCGGGAACAGGATTTTCGCCGCGTGTCGGATTGGACGAAATTGCCGGCGGCAGTCCCCTTTGGCCGCATTGGAGCGACAAATAAGAAAAGACCGACGCGGCAACACACACCGCGTCGGTCTTACTGTTATTTTTGTGCATACGCATCGCACTTCATGGCCACTTTATGGAACAGATATTCCGGCTCAGGATCTTCAAATTCGCTGGCACCGCCGTGCGTCATGATCAGTCCGTAGCACAGATACAACGTTGCAAGGCACAGCACAATTCCCACGCAGACCGCAATCACTTTGTACTTGCCTTTAAGTTTTCCGCAAATCTCCATCCACACGAGCAACGCCAAAAACGTCACCATCGGCAGGATATCGAAGACGTAGCGAATGTGCACACCTGCCAGACAGAAGTCCACAAACGCCACTGCCACGGCGCAAACCGGAATGAACAAATACGCGATGAATTTGCCCGGGTCTTTCTTAAATGAAAGTGCCGCAGGCGTAAGCAGCGCAGGAATCGTCGTCGGGAATGCGAACACACCCAACGCGCGATCTACGTACACGTAACGGTCGTATTCCATCTGCACCAAACCGCGTGTAATATACGGAGCTTCCTTGCCGAAATCGTACGGTTGGAAAAAATAGTGGAGCATCGCATACCCGAACAACCCGCCGGAAATCGAGTAGGTCGAAACGTCCGCCACCGTCAGCTGATATTTCTGACCGAAATCGAACGGGTTGCCGAAACGCGCATTGTTGTACCACATAATGAGAATCGCGCCGATAATAACCGGAATACCGAGAGCGCACAAATCTTTTACCGCTTTTTTCGGCTTGAACGGTTTCAGAATATCGAAGAACACAATGGGAAGCGGCGCTAAGAACAGCAATGCCGCCGTGGGACGGGATGCCACCGTTGCCACATAGAAAACGCCTGCCACCGCAAGCAAAACGAGGCGGCTCCATTTTTTCTTACAGCGCAGGGCACGCAACGCGAAATAGCAGAAGAAGAAGCCCATCGCCAATGCGGAAAGAATGGGGATTTGGTAGCGGTGAGAATAACTGATATGCAGATATACACCGCTGACCGCTAACAAAACAAAGGAGGCAAATCCCACCAAAAACGGCGAGACGTTCGGGAAAAAGCGTTTTGCCCATTCGAACACCGCAAGTGGAATGGCGATACAGCAGAAAATACCTAAAACAAGACACGCGATTACCGCGTTAGGCATTTGGCCGGTAAGGAAATAGAACGGCAGATACACCGTAAACACCGGGGCCATGCCGAAGTACATATAGTAGTAGCCTTTGTAGAAGGCGTGGTCCCACAAGCCAACGCTTCCACGTTCTTCCCAATCGTAAGGATTTTTCAGTTCGAATAGTCTCGGATCCGGCTCAATGTCCAAGTACGTCTGCCCTTTCAGCACCGCATCAGCGGCTTGGGTGTAATCGGACTGGGAGTACAAATCGTAACTTTTGCCGTTGTAAGGCACACCGCCGGCACTGTAATCGTAACGGCAGTTTCGTAACGCCGGCAAACACAGGCAAATCGAGAACACAATCACCACGGCAAGGCAAACGGCTCGCCAAAATGGGCGTTGCAACCACTCTACGAACTCATACCACTCTTTGCGCAAGCGCTTTTTGGTGGTTTTCATTTTCGCCTTGGCCGAAACGTTCACACCGCCGGAAACGGTTTTTTCTTGGGCGTTCTTCGATTGTTTTGCCTTGGAATCGCTCATGTTTGTTTTTCCTTTCGCTTGCAATTTGCCTAAAAAATGACAAAAACAACTTCGCACATCAACACTTCAACATCAGTGCAGGATTTTTTCGCAAAACGCGGCGAACACCTCGCAGGTGGGCTATGTGCCTATCAAGAGGCGGCCGTCGTGAAATTGCGGAAATTTTTTCACACATCAGCGCAAGATTTTTTCGCAAGACGCGGCGAACACCTCGCAGGTGGGCTATGTACCCATCAAGAGGCGGCCGTCGTGAAATTGCGGAAAAAGATTCGCTGATCAGATAGACAGCTCTTTGGAGATGTCGTATTGATCGCTCGGGAACGGCTTGCGCATCGACAGCGCCTGCTCGATATCGTAGTCGCGAATCATATCGTCCTGGCTTGCAACGACACGGTTGCTCTTGCCGGCAATAAGCAGTTCCACCGCGTGGTGGCCCATCTCACTCGCCATTTTGCGGTCGAACGCCGTGGGCGAACCGCCGCGCTGCACGTGACCGAGAATGGTGGCGCGAGCTTCCGCACCGGTCGCCGCTTCGATTTTTTCCGCCATTTCCACCGTGCCGCCGACACCTTCGGCCACCACGATGATGAAGTGTTTTTTGCCGGTAGCGGAAATCGCTTTGATACGGTCGATAATGGCGACCAAATCAAACTGCATCTCCGGCACGAGAATGGCCGTTGCACCAACGGCCAAACCAACGCCGAGCGCCAATTCGCCCGAGCGGCGGCCCATCACTTCCACAAGACTCACACGGTCGTGGGATTGCGCGGTGTCACGCAGTTTATCGATCATCTCCACGCAGGTGTTGAGCGCGGTATCGAAACCAATCGTGTGCTGACAGCAGGAAATATCGTTGTCAATCGTAGCCGGAATACCGATACACGGAATGCCGTGATGGCAAAGCGCCTGCGCACCGCGGAACGTACCGTCACCACCGATACACACAAGGCCTTCGATGCCATGTTTTGTGCATACTTCTACACCTTTGCACACACCGGCCTCCTCACGGAAAGAGTGGCTGCGCGCGGTATACAGCATCGTACCGCCGCGGTGGATGATGTCCGCCACGGAACGAAGATCCATCGGTTCCACTTCGTCACGGATTAAGCCGTGATAGCCGCGATAGACGCCCATCACTTCGATTCCACGGGAAATTGCCGTACGTACCACAGCACGAACCGCCGCGTTCATACCCGGCGCATCACCGCCGCTTGTCAAAACACCGATTCTTTGAATGGACATTGTTCATATCCTCCTCAAACACTTAAATTTTATGCCAAAAACCACACTAAAAAATAAGTATAGCAGATTTTTTTCCATTTCACAAGAGGATTTTTCGTTTTCTCCCGAAAAACCCAAAATTCGACACATTTAGTCTACTTTTGCCACGTTGTCGTCGCCCAAAATCCGGCGCAATTCTTTCAAAAGTTCCTCGTGCGGCTCCACAAAATGGTCAGCAGGAGCTTTTACCAATTTTCCCGTGTCGGTAAGGCGCAGATACAGCGGTTCATTTCCCGAGAAATACCGCAGTACCGGTTGCATCTTCTCCCACGCGGCACACTCCATCGACGGCAAGCGCAGATAGACACCGTGACGGGAACTTTTTTCCGCCGCCGTTTTCGCCGCCGCCGGTTTTTCCGGCACTTGCGGCACGGGCGCAGTTGAAATTTTGCGTTCAGCCGGGCGGCTGTCGCGCTTAAATACGTGCAGTTCCGCAGGAAGCGGCTGACCAATCGGCGGCGCTTCCAACACGCGGTCAACGGTCAGTTTCACCTCTTCGTCTTCCTTTGCGGACACGCGACCGCAGAGCAAAAGCGGCTTTCCGCTTTTCACGAGCGGTTTGTACTGTCCGTACATCTTCGGGAAAAACACCGCTTCAATAGCGGCTCTCGGATCTTCCACCGTTCCCGAGGCCATTTGAACGTTTTGGCGCGTCATCCGCTCGCGAAGCGCGGTCACAATACCGAGCACCACGACGTTTTTGCCGTCCACGGCATCGTTGCCGTTCTCCTCCGCCTCGGCAAAAATATCGTCCAAGCGAGAGAGCCGTTCATCCTTGTACAAGTCGTTATACGGCGACAGCGGATGGCCGGAAAGGTACATTCCCGTTGCCTCTTTTTCCATCGCGAGCAGGTCTTCCAACGGATATTCGTCGTAAGGCGTGAGTTCCGGTTCGGAAGAATCGCCGAAACTGTCGTCATCGAAAAATCCGATTTGCCCCTCGATATCGCGACGGCGGTCGCCGTCCAGCCGATCCCAAATCGCATCGAAACTTTCAAGCATTTGGTGGCGATTGGCGGAAAGGCCGTCGAGCGCGCCGCATTTGATAAGCGTTTCCATCGCGCGGCGGTTAAATTCGGTATAGCCGTTCATACGGCGGCAAAAATCCATAAACGAGTCAAATTCGCCGTTTTGTTCCCGTTCGAACACAATGCGGTCGGCGGCGGCGCGCCCCATGTTTTTTACAGCGAGCAACCCGAAACGGATGTCGTTCCCTTCTACGGCGAAGTCGGCAAAACTGCGATTAACCGACGGCGGCAACGTGTGAATAGAAAGGCGCGCGCACTCGTCGCGGTAACGGGCCACTTTGCCCTCGAACAAAGCGCCGGATAAAAGCGCCGCCATATATTCTCGCGGATAGAGACATTTGAGATAGGCGGTGCGATACGCCACCACCGCATAAGCGGCGGCGTGAGATTTGTTGAACGCATACGAGGCAAACGCAGTCAACTGGTCAAACAGCGTATCCGCAATTTTGGCAGGCACCCCGCGTTTCACACAGCCATCCACCGTCACGTCCCCGTCGGTCGTACCGTGGATAAACACCGCGCGTTCTTTTTCCATCACATCATGTTTCTTCTTGCTCATCGCGCGGCGCACGATGTCCGCTCGCCCGAGCGAATACCCGGCGAGGTCGCGGAAAATCTGCATCACCTGCTCCTGATAAATCGCCACGCCGTTGGTGACACCCAAAATTGGGCGAAGCGATTCGTGGAGATAGGCGGTTTTTTCCGGCTCATTGCGGTTTTTGATGTATTGCGGAATGGAATCCATCGGGCCGGGACGGTACAGCGAAATGGCGGCGATGATATCCTCGAACGTCGCCGGTTTCATCTGTGTCATCAGCCGTTTCATGCCGCCGGACTCCAACTGGAACACGCCTTCGGTGTGGCCTTTTTGAAGCATCTTATACACTTTCGGCTCTTCCAGCGACACTTTTGTGATGTCGAAATCGGGCGTATGGCGGCGAATAAGTTTTTCCGCATCGTCAATGATGGACAAGTTGGAAAGCCCCAAAAAATCCATTTTGAGCAGTCCCAGTTCGTCCAACGTGGTCATCGTATACTGCGTTGCCGCCGCCTCTCCGTTTAAACACAGCGGCACGTATTCGTCCACAGGATCGGCGGTAATCACCACACCGGCGGCGTGAGTCGAGGCGTGACGCGGCATCCCCTCCACCTTTCGAGCGGTGTCGATAAGTTTTTTTACCTGCGGATCTTGTGCCGCCATCTCTTTTAGGTCAACGGAAATATCCATCGCCTTGTCGAGTGTCATTTTTAAATCAAACGGCACCGTTTTGGCGACCTTGTCCGACACCGCATACGGCAACCCCATCACGCGCGCCACGTCGCGGATGGCGGCGCGGGCTTTCATTGTTCCGAACGTGACGATCTGAGCCACGTGGTCGGCACCGTATTTTTCGATAACGTAGTCCACCACCTGCTGACGCTGGCGGTCGGAAAAGTCCACGTCAAAGTCAGGCATACTCACTCGTTCGGGATTCAAAAACCGCTCGAACAGCAAGTCGTATTTCAGCGGATCAATATCGGTAATGCCGATACAGTACGCACAAAGGCTTCCTGCGCCCGAGCCACGGCCGGGACCGACGGGAATTCCGTGCGTTTTTGCATAATTCACATAATCGAACACGATGAGGTAGTAATCGACATACCCCATCTGTTCCACCACGTTCATCTCATAGCGCAAACGGGCTTTTGCCTCCTCGGTAGGATGCTCAAAACGACGGAAAAGTCCCTCTTCACACAGTTTTTCGAAGTACGCTTTGCTGTCGCCGCCGGGTGCATCGTAATGCGGCAGTTTCGTCTTGCCGAACTCAAAGGTGACGTTGCACCGCTCGGCGATATTCGCAGTGTTCTCCACCGCTTCCGGCACAGACGGGAACAGCGCACGCATCTCGTCCTCGGATTTCAGGTAAAACTCATCCGTCGGAAACGCGAGTTCCGGCGGATCGTCGAGCGTTCGTCCCGTTTGGATACACAGCAGCACCCGTTGGGTGTCCGCATCCTCTTTCGCAAGATAGTGGGCATCATTGGTGCACACCACGGGAATATCCAATTCTTTGGAAAGCCGCAAAATCTGTGGGTTAATCTCCTTTTGCTCGGCGATACCGTGGTCTTGCAGTTCGAGAAAATAGTTGTCCGCACCGAACACGGTTTTATACCATTTTGCGGTGTCTTTTGCCTTTTCATACTCCCCTGCCGTCAGCGCACGCGGCACTTCTCCTGCGAGACACGCCGAAAGCGCAATCAAGCCGCTGTGGTATTTTTCCAAAAGTTCGCGGTCCACGCGCGGTTTCACGTAAAAGCCCTCTAAATGGGCGGCAGAGACGAGTTTGATGAGGTTTTGGTATCCCTCGTTGTTTTCGCAAAGGAGCACAAGGTGGTTATATTCGCGGTCATAGACGTGTTCTTTATCCTTGCGGCCGCGCGGCGCCACGTACACCTCGCACCCGATGATGGGGCGAATCCCCTGTTTTTGCGCTTCTTTATAGAATTCCACCGCACCGTACATTACACCGTGGTCGGTAACGGCAACGGCGGTCTGCCCCAGTTCTTTAGCACGAGAACAAAGCCCTTTGATCCGGCAAGCGCCGTCCAAAAGGCTGTATTCGCTATGTACGTGTAAATGCGCGAATGCCATAAGAACTTCCTCGTTTCAACCGTTAAAATGCTTGGATAGACATCGTATACTCGCTCGGAGTCATTCCGGTCACTTGCTTAAAATGACGGGAGAAATAGTGCACCGAGGCATAGCCGAGGTAGTCGGCGATTTCGGTGATGTTGTAGTTGCCTTCGCGCATCATCTGTTTGGCAGTTTCCACTTTGAGAAGGCGATAATATTCCATTACGCCGTAGCCGGTCACCAGTTTAAAGGTGGTTTTGAGGTTGGTGGCGCTTTGAGCGGAGAAATGGCACACGTCGTCAAACGTGAGGTTTTCCGGCACGTTGGCTTTCATATACTCAATCACGCGGTGCACCAGTTGGTTGTTGGTGCGCACTTTGAGCGACGACATCGCTTTTTGGGTTTCGGGCGCACCGTTGCCGCGGCGAAGCAGGCGGATGAGCAGGGTTTCAAGAAGCAACCCCACCATCTGTTCACTTCCTGTTTCCGGATTTTCCGCACGTTCCAATCCACTGGAATACGGATCGTTGAGCGGCGACGAAAAGGCGCTTTGCGCTTCCTTGACAATCATCGAAAGCAACCGTTTTTCCGAGTCGCCCACCGTCAGTCGTTTGCCGGAGAACCACTCCATTGCCGGAGAATCACAGCCGAAGGACAACACCACCATGTTTGGCGCAACCATTCCGTTGGCAACGGCGGCGTGCATAGAGTTGGGTTTATGGAAGAAAATCTCCCCCTGGCGAAGCGCATACCGCACATCATCCGACAAGACGGTCGCCTCGCCCTTATCCACATAAACGAGTTCCCAGAAATCGTGTTTTTCAGCGGCAAAGTTAAAGTTCTTGCCGTATTCGAAATAGTGAACGGTCACGAGATAGTCCACTTTGATCGTTTTTTCTAAGAGCGTTTTTACGTATCCCATATCCGTTCTCCTTACACAATGTAGTTGAGTTGTCCGATAACCTGCCCGTTTTTGAGAAACAGACGCGGCACACGCTTGCCGATTTCGCAAACGGCTTCGTAATTGATAGTTCCGGACCAGGCGGCGAATTCTTCAACGGGGATTTCCGCCTCGCCGTCTTTACCGAACGCCACCGCGGTCATATCGGTGCAAACGCCGGGCACGTCGGTCACGTCCAGCATACTTTGGTCCATACACACGCGGCCGCAAATCGGTACGCGTTTGCCACCAAGAAGCATCACCGCTTTTCCCGACAGTTTGCGAGAGTAACCGTCGGCATATCCCACCGGCACGGTGGCAATCGTTGTCGAGCGGTCGGTCTTATAGGTTCGTCCGTAACTGACCGTTTCACCGGCAGGCACCTCTTTGACCATCGACACTCTCGTTTTCATCGACATCACCGGACGAAGCGGCAACAGCGGTTTCATAAAATCGGATGGCATCAATCCGTAAAGAATCAGCCCCGGGCGCACCATATCGAGATGCATTTCGGGAAAACGCAATGTTGCCGCGCTGTTGCAGCAATGGCGCAGTGCAAACGTCACGCCGCGTTCTTTCAACTTTTCAATCGCCTCGGTAAAACGAGCGAACTGCAACCGGGTAAATTCCTCGCCGTCCGGCTCATCTGACACGGCAAAGTGGGTAAAAACACCCTCAGCGCAAAGGTGCGGCAGTCGCGCCACCTCCGCCATATCCGCAAGCGTTTTTTCATCCCGTTCGGCATCGCGGTAAACAAAGCCCACGCGAGACATCCCGGTGTCCACTTTAAGATGTACCCGTACGGTCACACCCTCTTTTTCGGCGCGAGCATTCAAATCGCGGCCGTAATCGGCGTTGACTACGGCTTGGGTAAGACAATAGCCGGACAGCCGCACCGTTTCTTCCACCGGCGTGTACGAGAGGATAAGAATTGGCTCCACGATGCCTGCCTGACGCAGTTGGATGGCTTCTTCGATATTGGAGACACCGAACCAAGAAGCCCCTTCCTCTTTCAGCATTTTGGCACACGCCACCGCACCGTGACCGTAACCGTCAGCCTTGACGATGCCCATCACGTTGCAATCGGGGCGCACCACAGCACGGATGTTTTTGAAGTTGTCCGAAAGTGCATCCAAATCAATTTCCGCCCACGTCCGTTTTAACCAGTGTTCCAAAGCGGCTTCCTCCCTTGATACAGCGCGGTTTGCGCCGTTAAAAACAGAATTAGACGACGAATTTTGCACCAATCTGAAAAATTCGTCGTCTATAAGTATACCTTTTTTACCCTAAAAATGCAACCTTTTTTTCGGGGTTTTTGTACTTTTTTAGATACTTTCGTCGCTGTCGGGAGGAAGGAGCGCCACCTCGTTGCACAACGCCTCGATTTCCTCCGCGGAAAAGCGCGGTTTGCCGCCAAGATAGGTCAAAAATTCCACGTTACCGTTTTGTCCGTGAATGGGCGACACGGTAAGGCCTTGAAGATACAACCCGTTTTCCGCCGCATCCGCCAAAATCCGCAAAAACAGCGGCGGCAACAGCGCCGTATCCTTCGGAACGCCGTTTTTTCCGAGATCCTTTTGCGGCAACTCGAATTGCGGTTTAATAAGGCAAATACACACGCCATCCTCTTTCAGCACCGCACGCATTGCAGGAAAAATCTTTTTAAGCCCGATAAACGAGACGTCACAAGTAACGAGGTCTACCTGTTCGCCAAGCAGTTCCGCAGTGAGATACCGCGCGTTTTGGCGCTCCATCACAATCACACGCTCATCCTGGCGCAACCGCCATTCGAGGATGCCGTATGCCACGTCCACCGCGAACACTTTCGCCGCGCCGTTTTGGAGAAGGCAATCGGTAAATCCGCCGTTGGAAGCGCCGATATCGCAGGCGACCAAGCCCTTGGCATCCACCCCGAAAAACGGGAGTGCTTTTTCGAGTTTATACCCCGAGCGACTGGCGTATTTCTTCGCTTTGTCACGCAACGTCAGCACCGTGTCCTCCGGCAGCATCGTTCCGGCGTTGACCACCGGCAATTCGCCCAAAAACACGCGGCGTTCCATCAATACCGCCGCCGCTTCCTTTTCGGTCAACCCGAATTGGGCGGCAACCAGGACGTCTGCTCTTACTTTTGCCACGATCAACCCTCCTTTTTCCCGTTTTCGTTCGTTTTTTGGTTATCAAAATACGCACGCACCGCTTTTGAGGCAGACAAGGTCATTCCCTTGACACCCGCAAGAGCCTCCTCGCTTGCCTCTTTTACGCCTTTGAGCGAACCAAACGCTTTAAGCAGCGCTTCCGCCCGTGTCTTTCCGATACCCGGAACGTCGGTCAACGCGGTGCGTACGCGGCTCTTGCCCCTCGTTTTGCGGTGATAACCGATAGCAACACGGTGAACCTCTTCCTGCATCGTAGAAAGAAGTGTAAAGGCAGAGCGCTTTGCAGACAAAGACAACTCTTCATTTCCTGCGGTTACGGCACGGGTGCGGTGGCGGCTGTCTTTTACAAGACCAAACACCGGCACATCCCATCCAAACGCCTCTACAAGCGGTGTAACCGCGGCAACTTGCGCGGTGCCGCCGTCCAAAAAGATGACGTCGGGTTTGCGGCCGAAACCGTCCGGCTCCCCTTCGTGCTCTGTGTACTCGTTCAAGCGGCGAGACAACACTTCTCGCATCGCGCCGGGATCATCGCCGCCGGTTGCCAGTTGAATACGGAATTTACGATAGGACTTTTTATCCGGTCGGCCGTTTTTGAACACCACCATAGAAGCCACCGTTTCCTCACCGCCCGTGTGAGAGATATCGTAGCACTCCATCACCGACGGCACGGCAGAAAGTCCCAAAAGCGCCTGCA
Organism: Acutalibacteraceae bacterium; assembly: GCA_045598065.1. Lineage (GTDB taxonomy): Bacteria > Bacillota > Clostridia > Oscillospirales > Acutalibacteraceae > RGIG426. Next base: position 22,132 of record JAZLLJ010000029.1, on the reverse strand, counting down.
ATTCCGATAAAGCGGCGGCATCGTGTCCGCGCGTACCCTCGCTCCACGCGAGGTATTCGGCGGCATTGCGGCACGCCATACGGCACAGTTCCGCCTGCTCGCCGCGTTCCGGCACGTGCAGGGTGACTTTTCGCCTCGCTTTTTCGGACAGCCACTGTTCCAACAGCTCTTTGTCCTCTGCCGGCTCACATAGCGTTACCTGCGACGGGATACGGTCGGCCGTATCGTAATAACGCCGCAAAAATTCCGACAAAAAGACAGCATTCTCCTCCGGCAAATCCAACAAAAACTCCCGTTTGCCCGAAAGTGCCCCTTTGGTAAACGCGAACACCTGCACGCACGCGGTTTCCCCACCGACAGCAAGACCAATCACGTCCTGCTCTTTAATACGAGAGCGCACCACTTTCTGTTTGTCCGCAAGACGCTGAATAGCAAACAGTCGGTCGCGCAATTCGGCGGCGGTTTCAAATTCTTCCGCTTCGGCGGCTTCTTTCATTCGCTTTTCTATAGTTTTTTGCATCTTATCCGCGCCGTTTAGAACGTAATCCACCGCCTCGTACACGCGTGCTTGATAGTCGGCTTCGGGCACTTTTCCGGTGCAGGGCGCACAGCATTGACCGATGTGGTAATTAAGGCACGGGCGTTCGTACGCTGTGGGTTTGCGCCCATACGCAAGCGCGCGGTTGCAGGTAGCAAGCTTAAATACTTTACACGCTTCATCCACTGCTTGTTTAAGGCTGAACGAACTCATATACGGTCCGAAATAGTCCGCGCCGTCTTTTTCCTGCTGTTTCACCTCGGAAATGCGAGAAAAGGGCGGTTTGGTGACACGCAAATAGCAATAACCCTTGTCGTCTTTCAAAAGGATATTGTATTTCGGCGCATACTGCTTGATGAGCGAACATTCGAGTACCAGCGCCTCAAACTCGCTCCCCACTACAACAACGTCAAAATCCGCCACGTGATCCACCATACGGCGGACTTTTTCGGTATGGTTCGTGTCGCTCCCAAAATACTGACTGACACGGTTTTTAAGAGCTTTGGCTTTGCCGACGTAAATCACCCGGCCGCCGTTGTCGCGCATCAGATACACGCCGGGTTCCAGCGGCAAATTCATCGCTTTTTTCCGCAGTTCTTTCACACGGTTTTCGTCGCGCATCGGTGCGCCCCCTTCCTAAAAACCTAAAAAGCACAATCGCCCGAAGGGACGATTGTGCTTTCAAAAATCAAAACTTAATCCGCAAAGCCGGATTCCACCAAATGGACAAGGCTGTCCACCGCGGCGTTTTCGTCCGCGCCGTCCGCCATAATGCGGATAGAGGTGCCGCCCACGATACCGAGCGAAAGAACACCGAGAAGGCTTTTCGCGTTGACGCGACGGTCTTCTTTTTCCACCCAGATAGAGGATTTAAACTCATTGGCTTTCTGGATGAAGAAGGTGGCAGGACGAGAATGAAGGCCGACTTGGTTTTGAACCATAACGTCTTTGGTGCACATAGCGGATTCTCCTTTTCAAAGCAAGATGAGGGCGACTTTCGCCCCGTTATTTACTACTCATATTATACCACAAAAGCCTGTTTCGTCAACGGATTTTCGACAAACAACCTGTCCAAACGCGCATTTTTGTATATGTGCAACAAATTCTACAACACAAAGCAAAAAGTTTTGTTTATAATCACAATGATTTTTCGCGTTTTTGCGGAAACATTTGTCAATTCTCGTCCAATCCGTTGTCCGCTTCGTCCTTTTCGGCTGCTTTTTCCAAAAATTCTCTATCTTTTTTGGTAAGCGGATAGCGTTCGAGCATATCGGGACGATGAGCGGCGGTGCGCAAAAGCGACTGTTCGTGACGCCATTTTTGGATATTGGCGTGGTGACCGGTCAAAAGCACGTCCGGCACCGTTCTTCCCTCCCACTCGGCAGGGCGCGTATACTGGGGATACTCCAAAAGGCCGGAAAAGTGACTCTCATCCTCAAAACACGCATCTTCCGACAGTACGCCGGGCACCATACGCGAAATACAATCCACCAACACAAGTGCCGGCAATTCTCCACCGGTCAGCACGTAGTCACCGATGGAAATCTGTTCGTCCACAAGCGCGTCAATAATGCGCTCGTCAATGCCTTCATAGTGACCGCACAACACACAGAGATTGTCCATTTTCGACAGTTCCAGCGCCCGTTCTTGGGTAAGTGTCTTTCCTTGCGGCGACATATAAATGAGGTGCGGACGGCATCCCACTTCCTCGCACACGGCACGGAAACAATCCGCCACCGGCTGAGCATTGAGAATCATACCCTGTCCGCCGCCGTAGGGATAATCGTCCACCTGATTTTGGCGATTGAGCGTATAGTCACGTATTTGGTGGCATTTAACGGTCAGCACACCTTTTTTCTGCGCTCTTCCGAGAATGCTTTCGGACAATACCCGATCACACATCTCGTCGAACAGCGTTAAAATATCAATCCTCATCGCTTAAAAGTCCTTTTATGGGGATAATTTCGACAAATCCGCCGTCCACGTCCACCGCTTTCACAAATTCCGGCACCGCAGGAATCATCACCTCACGCCCGTCATCCGCCATTTTGACGTGGTAGATGTTCTGCACGCCCGGCGTTGTGACGTCGGTGATTTCGCCGTAAACCTCGCCGGTTGCGGCATCTTTGACGGCAAGGCCAATCAAATCGCTGATAAAATACTGGCCTTTCGGCAATTTCACATCTTTTCGGGAGAGATACAGTACGCGGCCGCGGTAGGTCTCTGCCTGTTCCACGGTATCCACACCGTTCATCTTGACAAGCACCATACTTTTGTGGGGACGGGCGGTAATTTTCACAGAGTCTTTGCCCATTTCGTCGAAATAGATGGTTTTCAGCTTTGCGAACACCGCCGGGCTGTCACACCAACATTCGACACGCATTTCGCCGCGAACACCGTGGGTTCCCACCACTTTGCCTGCTTCCAAAAACGGCTTTTTCGGCATACGTTTTCCCCCATTTCAAAGAAAATCAAGCGTGGTATTTGTGCTCAATCTTGCACACCACGCACAGATGCGAATCGGTCAGGCGCAAGCGACGCTGAATCTCGTCTTTCAGCGTAACTTCGCCTTTAAACCCAAACGGCACCACCACATCAAACAGCACGTTTGTGTGAGTTTCGCCAAACACCACGCGAAAATCGTGCATCGACAGGCGCTTGTCGATATCGCCGAGCACCGTTTCGGTCAGCACTCTCAAGCGATCCACCGCCTCGTTGCCCACCTCGACGGGATCCATGTGAATACAGGCGACAGCGTGGAATCGTTCCATCATATCCACTTCGATACAGTCGATAACGTCGTGGCTTTTTAAGATATCCTCGTGAGCAGGCACTTCCGCGTGAAGCGAAATAATCATGCGTCCCGGGCCGTAGTTATGCACCATCAAATCGTGAATACCCACCACACCGTCATAAGACAGCACCATCTCGCGGATATTCTCCACCATTTCGGGATCGGGCGCTTGGCCTAAAAGCGGCGACACGCTTTCTTTCATCACCGATATACCGGTGAAAAGCACCAAAATCGCCACCAAAAGGCCCACGTAACCGTCGATCTTCCAACCGAGGAATTTCTCAACCAATACCGCCACCAACACGAACGAGGTAGACAGCACGTCGTTACGACTGTCTTTGCCGGTGGCGAGTACGGTGTCGGAGCTGATGCGCGTACCGATATTCTTATAAAACACCGCCATCCACAGTTTCACCACGATAGCGGCAATCAAAATCCCCAGTGCCAGCCAAGAAGCATCGGTGACTTCCGGGTGAAAAATTTTTGTTACAGACGTCTTGCCGAGTTCAAATCCGGCAAGCAAAATCAACGCGCCGAGCACCAGACCGGACAGATATTCCATCCGTCCGTGGCCAAAAGGATGCTCGTCATCCGGCGGCGCTTCCGCCAACTTAAAGCCAAGCAGCGTCACCACAGCGGATGCCGCGTCGGACAAGTTGTTAAACGCATCAGCAATCACCGAAACCGCTCCGGACAACGCGCCGGCAAACAGTTTGCCCAAAAAAAGCAGAACGTTCGCGGCGATGCCGCAGATGCCTGCCATTTTTCCGTAGGCAGAACGAACGGAAGGATCTTTCACGTTTTCGGCATCTTTTACAAAACAACGAATAAGAAAATTCGTCATAGCACTCCCCTCTTATCCTTCAATGAGCGCCTTTGCATCCGCTTTCAGTGCCTCTGCCAACGCCACGGCTTCCTCACGGGTTTTGCCTGTGGCAGTAATATAGGCTTTGACTTTCGGTTCGGTGCCGGAGGGACGGACGATTACACTCGCGTTATCTTCCAAATCAAACACCAACACTTCCGATTGCGGAAGCGTAATAGCAGTCTCTTCACCGGTCGCCACGTCCAAAGACTTGCGCGCACCGTAATCGGATAAACGCACCGTTTTTTTGCCGCCGAATTGTTTCGGAAAATCAGCGCGCAGTTTCGCCATCAAATCACGCATGGCGTACATTCCTTTTTCGCCCTCGAACATGACGTTGAGCATTTGGTGTTCGTACACGCCGAACTCGTCATACAATTCCGAAAGCACGTCCAACAGCGACTTGCCTTGCAGGTGGTAGAAAGACGCCATTTCGCAGATGAGCATCGAGGCCACTACCGCATCTTTGTCGCGAGCGTGGGTGCCGGCGAGATAGCCGTAGCTCTCCTCGGAACCGAGTTGATAGCGTTCCGGTGTTCCTGCATCGGAAAGTGCGGTAATCTGCTCGCCGATATACTTAAACCCGGTCAGCACGTACCGCATCTCGCACCCGTATTTTGCGGCAATCGCCTTAGTCATCTTGGACGACACAATGGTGCTCACCGCCACGGGACTTTCGGGCAGTGTCCCCTCCGCTTTACGGGAAGAGAGGATATAGTTTAAAAGCAAGCACCCCACTTCGTTGCCGGAAAGCAGAGTGAAATCGTCGCCGTCTTTCACCGCGATACCCACGCGATCACAGTCGGGATCGGTCGCCAAAAGCAGGTCTGCCGGCACGGTTTCGGACAGTTTCATCGCACACTCAAAACTTTGGCGAATTTCCGGGTTCGGGTACGGCGCGGTCGGAAAATAGCCGTTCGGCAGTTCCTGTTCCGGCACAACGGTCACGGTTTTAAGGCCAATTCGGTCAAGAATCGCGCGCACCGGTTTGTTGCCGGCACCGTGAAGCGGCGTATAAATCACCGAAAGACCGGCTTTTTCGCACACGTCTTTGTGGATTTGCTGAGTTTGCACACGGTCAAGGAAGGCGTTCATCAAATCGTCTCCCACCACAGTGACAAGACCTTTTTCCACCGCTTCGTCAAAGGTGAGAAGCGCGGTTTTTTCGAACATCTCGTGTCGAGCAATCGCATCCATCACCTCGCCGGCGGCAACTTCGGTCATCTGGCCGCCGTCTTCGCCGTAGCATTTATAGCCGTTGTATTTTGCAGGGTTGTGGGAAGCAGTCACCATAATACCTGCCTGGCAACCGAGTTCGCGCACCATAAAGGAAAGCACCGGTGTCGGCGCTAATTCCGGAACGATAAAAACGTGAACACCGGCCGACGCGAGCACACACGCTGATTCTTTCGCAAACAAATCGGATTTCACACGGGAATCGTAGGAAATTGCCACCGCCGCCTTTTCATAATGGGCGGCAAGATAGTCCACAAGACCTTTGGTGGTACGGCGAATGGTATAGATGTTCATACGGTTGCAACCGGCGCCGAGAACGCCGCGAAGACCGCCCGTTCCGAACGCGAGTTCGCGGTAAAACCGATCGCGGATTTCTTCGTCGTTACCGGCAACCGAGCGCAGCTCTTCCATTAAATCAACGTCGTCCACTGCGTTTTCGCACCACAACGTATATTGTTCTTCGATTGAAAGCGTTTTCATCGAAAAGTCCCCTTTTTATTTTTTGCAGAGTTTCGCAAAGCGCGGATCGTTGGATTCTTTTACTTTGGCATACAATTCGTCGTCACTAATCATCGAGATGCGGCCTTGCTCATATTCCTTGTCCACCCACTCTTTGATAGAAACCACCAACGGGTCGTTTTTCTCCAGCAATTCGTCGTCCGGCAAGCGGAAGAATTGGTTAATCCAGCAGGCAACGCCTGCAAGACCGGAGGTGTTGCTCACCGCCACGGAAGCCGGACGGTTAAGCAGCGTTTTGGTATCGAAAATATTGTAAATTTCCTCGTCTTTGAGAAGACCGTCCGCGTGAATGCCGGCACGGGTAAGGTTAAAGTGCGCACCCACAAACGGCGTCATCGGCGGCAGGTCGTAATCGGTCTCTTTCACGATATAGTCGGCAATTTCGGTGATGACCGTCGGGTCCATTCCGTCCATCGTGCCTTTCAGCGACGCATACTCGAACACCATCGCTTCCAGCGGCACGTTACCGGTGCGCTCGCCGATACCAAGCAGCGAGCAGTTGACCGCGCCGGCACCGTACAGCCACGCGGTAGACGCGTTGGCCACGCCTTTATAGAAATCGTTGTGGCCGTGCCATTCGAGCATCTCGCTCGGCACACCGGAATACTGCTGTAAACCGTAGATGATACCCGAAACAGAACGCGGCAGTGACACACCTGCGAACGGCACGCCGTAGCCCATCGTATCGCACGCACGAATTTTCACCGGCACACCGTAACGCTCGGACAGTCTCATCAGTTCGGTCGCAAACGGCACCACAAAGCCGTAGAAATCGGCACGGGTGATATCCTCAAAGTGACAGCGCGGACGAAGACCGGCTTGGATAGCCTCTTCCACCACCGCCAAATATTTGTCCATCGCCTGTTTGCGGTTGAGCTTCATTTTGCGGAAAATATGGTAGTCGGAGCAACTAACCAGAATACCCGTTTCGGGGATGTTCAGGTTGCGCACGAGTTCAAAGTCTTTTTTTGAGGCACGAATCCACGTCGTAATCTCCGGGAAGTCGTAGCCGAGGTCCATACACTCCTCCAAAGCCTTGCGGTCTTTTTCGGAATAGACGAAAAACTCCGTCTGACGAATGATACCCTTTTTGCCGCCCAAGCGATGGAGCATTTTGTAGATGTCCACCATCTGTTTTGTGGTATACGGCGTGCGGGATTGCTGACCGTCACGGAACGTGGTGTCGGTAATATAGATATGCTCCGGCATATTCATCGGCACGCGGCGGAAGTTGTAGGCGATTTTCGGCACTTCCGTATACGGGAACATTTCACGGAACAGTTCCGGCTCGGACACATTTTGCAGTTCAAAACTGTACGGATCCTGCTCCAATACGTTCGTGTGGGGATTTATTTTGATTTCTTGCATAAGGTTTCCCTCGCTTTCTGTTTTTACTCGTTTATACGTTCACCATGGCGATCAGCAATTTTGCCGAACGTCTGGCGGCTTTTTCCAAAAAATTGTCCGAACAGCCGGCGGCATCGTTTTCCGCTAAATCGGACACCTCGCGGACGATGAGAAACGGCACACCGTTGGCGGTGGCGACCTGCGCGACCGCCGCGCCTTCCATCTCGGCAACGGTAGCATCAAATTCATCGCGGATTTTGAGCTTCAGTGCCGTATCGTCCACAAACACGTCACCGCTCGCCACCGTTCCGCAAAGGATGCGGTGGCCCGTCTTGTTTTCCGCGCCTTTCATAAACCGGTCAATAAGCGCGCGGTCGGCATAAAAACGGGTGGGCACGGTATCGTCTCCTCCGCCGCCGATATAGCCGCGGACGTGGCCGAACGCGGTGATATCAAAATCGTGGTGCAGCGCCGATTCAGAAAGCACGATGTCCCCCACCTGCAACCCTTTTGCAAGGCCGCCGGCGACACCGGTGTTGACGAGCGCATCCACGTGAAAGCTGTCCACAAGAATTTGTGCCGCCATCGCCGCGCACACCTTGCCGACACCGCATTGAGTCAGCGTAACATCCGCCGCTCCCAATTTGCCGCTGTAATAGGCGCGACCTGCCACGGTTTCACACGTCACTTCGGTCATTTCCGAAAGCAACGCCACGATTTCTTCTTCCATGGCGCCGATTAGTCCCCATTTCACGCCTATTCCCCCTTTATAATAAACTTATCGTTTATTTTAGCATATATTATTTTATTTTTCAAGCCTTTCTTGCACTTCCCCTTGCGAAAAACAAAAAGATATGATATAGTACCAAAAGAGGTGACAAAATATGACACAAGAACGCATCGCTCGCATTAACGAATTGGCAAAAAAATCTCGCGAAACCGGACTGACCGAAGCCGAAAAAGCCGAACAATCCACTCTTCGCGCCGAATATATCGAATCGTACACACGCAGTTTGCGTGCCCAATTGGACAACACCTACATTGTGGATGAACAGGGAAATAAGACCAAATTGAAAAAGAAAACCGACGAATAAGAAAAACTCTTGACACTTTTGGTTAAATATGGTATAATTTCTGAGTTGGTTCTTCTAATCGAATGAAAGGGGCTTCCTCTAATGAAATTACTGGAATCCGGCGAGATGTACCTCGAAACTATCCTCATTCTCTCCAAGGAAAAACCGCGTGTCCATGCTGTGGACATTGCCGAACATATGGGCTTTTCCAAGCCCTCGGTCAGCCGAGCTCTCGTCCGCCTGAAAGCCGACGATTACGTGGATGTCCGCGAGGGATGTAACTGCGTATGGCTGACGGAAAAAGGCAAAGAAATTGCCGAGCGCATCTATGAGCGTCACGTGGTGATTACCGAAATGCTTTTGCGCATCGGCGTTTCCCCCGAGACCGCCTCTGCGGATGCCTGCAAAATCGAACACGATTTAAGCACCGAATCTTTTGAAGCACTCAAAAAACATTCCAAAACATTATAATAATAAAATTAAAAACACCCAACCGTCGGACTGACGGTTGGGTGTTTTTTCTGTCATTTTTCGATAAGTTTTAAGTTTTTGTTCGCGGCGGCCGCATCACGAAGCACCGCGAGCACACGCTCACCTTGCTCGGTTTTTACCGTCCCCCGTACTTTTACCGTGGTTTCGGAAAGCGAGGTCAACACGTCATAGAACGCATCCAAATTGTTGCCGTAGTAGTCGGGAAGCGGAAATTTGCGAGCAAAATACGTATGCACGTTCGGTTGCCCGATACGACGGGCGCATAAATTGATTTCGCTCATGGTTTCACCACATTTCCGTTATCGATAACGTATTCATCGAACTTCCCATAATGGTCAGCGGTGTAATAATAGTGTCCGTCGTCGGAGAACACAAGTCGTTTGGAACCTCGTTCTTTTTCTTTTGTGTCAATGTCACATTCGGTGTAGTTGCCGTCGGGCAATAACTTTTCATAGTTACCGAAGTGGTCGCCGCCGATAGCCGCGCCTTTTTGGTATTTGTCCACCGGACCGCCTTCCCAACCGAGTTCTTGCGCCTCGGCTTTCGTGATATAGTTCGGTGGCAGTTCCCCGTAGGCATCCAAATACAGCACCACATTTTCTAAATCGTAGTAAGCCTCGCCCTCCGTGGGGCAATATACTTGCTGTTGTGTCGGCGCCGTAGGTGATTTTGTCAAAATATTCGTCGAATCGCTCTCCGCCGGAGCGGTCGGCCCATTGGAGGAAATCAGCGGAAATGCCATCACGCCGAGAACCAATACGGCCATCAAAATCAAGACGGCAATCTTCGATTTGTTCCAGTTCATACGCATTCTCCTTCCGAAAACTGTACGCCGGCGGCGCACAGTTTGGCTTTATTTCGTGCAAACGTTAAGCGAGCCATCCTCATTGGCAGACAGCAAAAACGCCTTGGGCGGCGTGTCGTACAATTCCACTAATTTTGCGGCAATGACATCCTCCACCTCTTTGCGGATGGCCGAGCGCAAATCGCGAGCACCGCGTTTGCCGCCGTGAGTCTTATTGGCAAGCGCCTCGCACACGGCACGGTCCCACGAAAGGTCGATTTCACGCTCTTTCAGCGGATCGACCAGTTCCGAAAGCATCAAGTCGGCAATGTCGGCGTATTCTTCCACCGAAAGCGGACGGAAATAGACCACCTCGTCCACGCGGCTCAAAAATTCCGGTCGCAGGAAATCGGACAACGCTTTCACCGCCTTGTCTTTCGCACCCTGCTCTTGCGTTTTGCCAAAACCTAAAAGGTTTTCGCCCACGTTACTGCCGGCGTTGGAGGTCATCACGATGACGGTATTTTCAAAGTTGACTACACGACCGTGAGCATCGGTCACGCGGCCCTCGTCAAGAATTTGGAGCAAGATGTTCAGCACGTCCGGGTGCGCCTTTTCAATCTCGTCAAAAAGCAGCACCGAATAAGGTTTGCGGCGTACTTTTTCGGTCAACTGCCCCGCCTCGTCATAGCCGACGTAACCGGGAGGCGAGCCGATAATGCGCGACACGGCGTGTTTCTCCATAAATTCTGACATATCAAGGCGAATGAGCGTTTCCGGCGTGTCAAAGAGTTGCGCCGCAAGCACTTTCACCAGTTCGGTTTTTCCTACACCCGTCGGCCCGACGAAAATAAAGGAAGCAGGACGGCGGCGTGGACTAATCTGCACTCGCGTGCGGCGAATGGCGGCCGAAACAAGGGAGATTGCCTCGTCCTGCCCTTTGATTTTGGCTTTCAGTTGGTCCTCAAGCTTGGACAACTTCGGCAGCATATCTTCCTGCACTTTGGAGGCGGGAATCCCCGTCCACAGTTCGATAACGCCTGCCAAATCCTCGTCGGTAACAGGGGCTTCGGTAGCATCGACACGCAGAGCGTCCGCCTGGTCCTGGGCTTTGAGCAATTCCGTGTGGATATTCGCCATTTTTTCGTAATCCACCGGATCGTTTTCCATCTCCACCTGCTCCGCTTTTTGCAGTTCGGCAATTTTCGCCGTAACGTCGGCATAGGTGTCCGCCACTTTATTTTTGAGCATCCGGGAAGCACACGCCTCATCCAGCAAGTCAATGGCTTTGTCCGGCAAAAAGCGGTCGGTGATATATCGTACGGACAGTTGCACCGCCCGACGAATAAGCGCATCGTTGATTTTTACCCCGTGATACGCCTCGTAGAACCCACGCACGCCTTTGAGCATCTCCACTGTTTCGTCGATGGACGGTTCTTCCACCGTTATCGGCTGAAAACGGCGTTCCAGCGCGGCATCTTTCTCAATATACTTGCGGTATTCGTTGAAGGTGGTGGCGCCGATAACCTGGATTTCTCCGCGAGACAGCGCCGGTTTTAAAATATTCGCCGCAGACATCGTCCCCTCCGCATCGCCGGTGCCCACCAAATTGTGCACCTCGTCGATAAAGAGGATGATATTGCCCTCGGCTTTCACTTCGGAGATAAGCCCTTTGATACGGCTCTCAAACTGGCCGCGGAACTGCGTTCCGGCAACAAGTGCCGTCATATCCAGAAGCAAAATCTCTTTGTTTTTGAGTTTTGTGGGCACATTGCCGGCGGCAATGCGCTGGGCAAGGCCCTCCACAATCGCGGTTTTGCCCACGCCCGGCGCACCGATAAGGCAGGGATTGTTCTTCGTGCGGCGAGACAAAATCTGTACCGCACGCGAAATTTCCCTCTCGCGGCCGACGATGGTGTCAATCTCCCCTTTTCGTGCACGGGAAGTCAAATCGGTGCAATACTGACCGAGGTATTTGCGCTTTTTATTCTTTTTCTTTTCGGCTTTATCCGCTTTTTTTCCGGCATCATCCGGCTCGTCGTCTTCCTCGTCTTCCGCCGAATCCAACGGTTTTCCGCCGCCGAACATCTTTTGGAAAAACGATTCTGCCGCCGTTCCGCCCAGCTCAAAATCGCCGTCTTCCCCATCGCCGAGCATACCGCTCATCATCGACTCCATCTGGTCGCCCATCGAGTCGATATCCTCATCGGAGATGCCCATTTTCTTGAAAATGTCGTTAATTGGGCCGATATTCAGTTCCCGTGCGCAAGGAATACAATATCCCTCGTTGACGTTTTTACCGTCTTCCATACGGGTAACAAATACCATCGCCGTTCTTTTTTTACAACGAGCACAAAGCATAGTAATCCCTTTCTGTGAAAATCAGTCGTTTTCGGAAGATTCTTTTGTCGAACGTATGATTTTGACGAAAATACCGAGGTAGTTAAAAAACGCCATCAACATCGCTGCGACCACCAGTCCAACTAAAATCATACGCCACGTGAAATTGATTGGAACGAAACTTTGAACAAGCAACACCGCAACGGTATAAAACAACACCGTCGCCAATTTTCCAAACCACTTCGAACCGCGGATTACGTCGTCTTTTCCGAGAAGAAGCAATCCACCTACCATTTGGCACAATTCTTTCACCACGCAAATAATGAGCAGAGGCAACAATTCCAGATAGCGGAACGTTAAACAAAGCGCCACGGTGATTTGCGTTAATTTGTCCGCCAACGGATCAAGAATTTTGCCGAGGTCGGTTATTTGGTTAAAATGACGCGCCACAAATCCGTCGATAACGTCGGTTGCGCCCGACACAATAAGCGCAATCACCGCCATCAACGTTTGACCGCGCATATACGTTACCGCAATAAAAGGCACAAGTACCAAGCGGAACAGCGACAGCACGTTCGGCACGTTCCATTTCCAACTGATTTTTATCATAGTAAAAAGGTCTCCGTTTCGTTAGTTATTTGCTTTAACGGCGTCCTTATTCTCTTCCGCGGCGGCTTCGGTCTTTGCCGTTTCAATCGCCCAATCGCGGATATGTTTCACCGTTTCATTGTCTTTCATCAGTTCCATACGCTGCACGATATACGTTTGCTTCAGCGTATCCGGAGTAATCGCGGGATCTTCTGTTTTAGCCGCCACAGCCGCCGCAGAGAAGATAGACAGCGCGTTCGCCATCACCACCGTCAGCACCACACCGCCGGCCGCACCGGCAATAAAGCCCAACACACGATTGATAATGTTCAATCCCGGGAGCGAAGCCATACGGTTAATCATTACGATAGCAAACACCGACAACGCCATAAACACCACAAACAGCGCCAAGAAGCAACCGCCGGTAAAGGTGTTAATCATCGCCGGACGCACCACGTTTTCGATAACCGCGTTAATCGAATCCTTGCCCGATTCATAGAAAACGGAACGACTTTTGTCATCTTTGTTTTTATCGACAATATCCAGACACTCTTTTGCCGTCACCGCGCCGTAGTATTTTTCCATCATCTGTTTCGGTTTTTCGGGCATCACATTCAGCAGTTTATCAACTCCTGCTGTGGCATCGAGGCCGTCAAATCCGCCGTCTTCCTGGATTTTCACCTCTACTGCACGCGTCAAATCGCCTTGGAACAAGCCGTCATAGATTTTTTCAGAAAGCGGAGTCGCGAACTGAGCGGCCAGCACCAGAGACACCACAACACCGATGACCGGCATAATCATTTTGAAAAAGCCGCGGAACACGCCGAGAACACCGAGTCCGACAATCAACAATACTGCAATTCCATCCAATACGTACGCCATAAGAAAACCACTCCTTTAATAATTTATAAACGTGCCAGCCAACACAGCGGATCACACCATTGTAAAAACGGATAAACCGCTCCGTTGTCCAACATTTCTCCACCTAATAACGGGACCATCCCGTCAAGCGACGGCACAAGCCATTCCAGTGCCACCGCCATTCCCCAAATAACAAACACACCGTAAAACGCACCGAGAATCGGTGGGAATACGTTATGGAAATCGCCGCGTTTGCGCTGCTTCGGCGCACTGTTCCACTCAAATTTCCACACAAGGAAACGAAGAACGGCAAAGAGAACAATCCACAACGCCAAAAATGCCACCGCACGCGCAATGTCGCGGCAAATCGGTTTCACAAGATTCACGAGCATCGTCTTGGCGCCGGAGTGTTCGTACTCAAAGCAAACCGCTTCCAAGTCGCCGTCATACTCCTTAACCCAATCAACGAACCCAACCGGACGGGTTCTAACCAACGCATCCAAATCCAACGATTCCACCGTCTCGCGGCCGTTGGTTTTCGGCTCTGCCGACACTTTTTCCGCCAACTGATTTGCCGCCCGCCGCTCGATGGCCGGCGTAACAATCCCGTTGTTGACAGGAGACGTGCAAGGGATGCTGACAAGCACCGCCAATGCGGCGGAGAGAATCACACACGCCGCTTTAATAATAACGGCCATGGAAGAAGACTTAAAGAAATGCACAATGCAAATCAACACAATCAGCACACATACAAGGTCCAATACAAAATACATCTTGCCTTCTCCTTTCGTTAAAAGTCGTACTTTTCAATACTGGTAAGTCCCAACACCATCGCATCGCCGTCAAAGGCGCAGCAAACGCGAAGAGCATCCTGAATAACCGGCGTGGTTTTGGTTGTCCCTTTGTCGTCCATCGTCAACACGTCGGTTCCGCACAAGAGGAAAAACTCTTTTTCAGCAGGTGAAATACCGCGGAACGTTTCCTTAAACGGCACCGTATACAACTGTTTGGCGTTCTTATCCGTCACCACCAGTTCACCGCCGTCGGTAGAACCGAAACTTTGCAACACCAATCCTACGTGTTCTCCGGATATCGCCCAACTGCGCAAGCGGCGATTTTCAAAAGTGAGTTCTTCCGGCTTTTCTCCGCCGTTTTTCACCACCCAAACACGGTCTTCACCGATAGCCGCAATATAATCGTTGCTGAGGTATTCCACATCAATCAGTATCATTCCGGCGCCGTCATACCGTTTCGGCTCGTTGTCGGAACCGGTGGAAAACACCAGCAAACGGGACTGCATGGCGCCATCCTTGGCAAATACACCGATAGCCGCCATTTGTTTTCCGTCATCGCGCAGCGCAATGCCGGTAAGATACGCTTCGGAACTGTACCAATGGAGTTTCATCTCGCCTTTGTCGTTGTAATAGAACACTTCCGAAACGTGGCTTTTATCCGATTGAGTCACAACCGCCACACCGCCGTTGTCGCAAACTGCGGCGGAAACGATATCTTTTTCGGTCTCCAACGTACGCGTTTTTCCGCCGATTGTCTGTATTTCCACTTTTCGGCCGCCGATTTCCGCCAACAGAATACGGTTGCCGGAAGTATCCACCAGCGGATCGGAAAAACTGTGCGTTCGGGAAACGACGTTGCCGGCACTTTTGTTGTATACCGTCAACGTGTTTTGTGTGACCAAAGACAGGTAGTTGCCCACCGGTTTCATTGCAATCACGTTGCTTCCCTCCATTTCCGTGGGGAAGCCGTCGCCGGTCTCGCCACCGGTAATGGCCATATTCAGCCACGTCCACACGTTCGAGGGGTTAAGAACGTCCCATTTAATCCAAATCAACGCCACCAACGCAACCACGACGGCAAGAATAATCAGTCGCTTTTTGAGCTTCGGTTTTTTCTGCCGCGCCGCGCGTTTTTCGGCGGCAACACGGGCCGCTTCTTCCACCTCGTTTTCGTATTGCATTCCTGCAAATCGAGGCGCCGGCTCCGTAACCTTTTCCTCGGCCGCATCCGCTTTAACTTTAGTACGCTTAATGCGGATTTTATCTTTTCGTGCCACGTTGATCCCTTCTTTCCTGTAGGTTTTACGGTGTGGTGTCGTAAAACACATCCTGTAAAGTCAGTCCTTTGGCAGGCGCCGTCGTTCCGGCGGCATCCCGATCATTTTGTTCAAATATAGACGGTATCGCATCGTCCGCAAGCCGGCCGCTCGCGATATCCAAAAGGGTGCCCACCATAATACGCACCATATTATACAAAAATCCGTTGGCTTCCACCGTCACCGTCACCAAATCACCCTCGCGCAAAACGTCACAGCGAGAAACGGTGCGTACCGTGTCTTCCACACTGCTTCCAGCGGCACAAAACGGCGAAAAATCATGAGAGCCGAGGAAATCCTTCGCCGCACGATCCATCTGTTTTTCGTTAAGCGGAACAGCAATATGGATGGCGTTTTCTTCATAAAACGGGTTTCTCTGCCGCCCGTTCCAAATACGATATACGTACCGTTTACCACGGGCATCATAGCGCGGATGAAAGTCCGCCGCCACCTCGCACGCCTCGCACACCGCCATATCAAACGGCAAATGTGCATTAAGTGCCAGTGCCAACCGTTCGTCGCGAAGAGGACTTTCGGTATCAAAGGTACAGCAGAATTTTTCCGCGTGGACGCCGGCATCGGTGCGACTGCAGCCGATGACACCGGAACGTACGCCGGTCACGGCTTCAATCGCATCTTGCAACGTTTCCTGCACGGTAACGCCGTTCGGTTGTACCTGCCATCCGTGGTAATTCGTTCCGCGATAGCGGAGCGTTAAAAAAATTCGTGTCATAACGGCACCTCTCAAAGCGTAGACGGCAGCACGAAGTTCATCACGATAAGCCCCGCCACAAACAAAGTGGTAAACAAAAGTGTCACCACGTCCCGTCCATGCATTTGCAGGCGCGTCATACGGGTTCTCCCCTCGCCGCCGCGATAACAACGGCATTCCATCGCCGTTGCTAAGTCATACGCGCGACGGAACGAGGATACAAACAGCGGAATCAGTATCGGCAAAAACGCCCGAATTCGCTGCATAAGGCCGCCGCTTTCCATATCGGCACCGCGAGCCTTTTGTGCCGCCATAATTTTGTCGGTCTCCTCAATCAGCGTAGGAATAAACCGCAACGCGATGGTCATCATCATCGCCAATTCGTGCACCGGCACGTGGAGATGGCGAAGTGGGCTGAACAACCGTTCCATGCCGTCGGTAAGCGCCGTCGGCGTGGTGGTATAGGTCAAAAGCGAACTGCCGGCAATAAGGCAGAGAATACGAATAGCGATAAAAATCGCCGTATACACGCCGTGGTCGGTAATCTTGAAAAAGCCGGCGTTCACCCACACGTTACCACTGTCGAGATAAAACACGTTGAGGATCGACGTTAAAATAATCAGCGGAATGATGGGCTTAAACGTTTTGGTAATGAGCCGCACGGGGAGTTTCGACAACGCCACGCTGAGAACCAAAAACGCCACCGCAACGGCCAATCCCCACCAGTTTTGCGGAATAAACACCGCAATAATGTACACAAACGTAACAAGCAGTTTTACGCGCGGATCCAAGCGGTGAAGCAGTGAATCGCCGGGAAAATATTGACCGAGCGTAATATCTTTAAGCACGGCCGCCGCCCCCTTTCCCGAAGTGGGCGGTCAGCGCTTTCACAGCGCTTTCCACGGTATAGGCATTTTGACCGACGTCAAATCCGCGTTTTTGAAGTCCCATAAAAACTTTTGTGACAGCAGGCACAGACAAGCCCATTTCTTCCAACTCTTCCGCACGGGAAAATACTTCCTCGGTCGGCGCGAGCATTTTGAGTTTGCCTTTATGCATCACCAACACGCGATCGGCCAACCGCGCCACGTCTTCCATACTGTGGGAGACGAGCAACGTCGTCGTGCCGTTTTCTTTGCGATAGGTTTCAATCTGCGAAAGCAGTTTGTCCCGTCCTTTGGGATCAAGGCCGGCCGTAGGTTCGTCCAAAATCAGCACTTCCGGCTCCATTGCCATCACACCGGCAATCGCGGCACGGCGTTTTTCGCCGCCGGACAGGTCGAAAGGCGAATTGTCGAGCAAATCGTTTTTAAGCCCCACAAACGCCGCCGCGCGGCGCACGCGAGCATCAATTTCATCCTCCGACAACCCCATATTTTTCGGGCCGAACGCGATGTCTTTATACACCGTTTCCTCAAACAACTGGTATTCGGGGTATTGGAACACCATGCCGACACGAAACCGCACGTTGCGGATTTGTTTCGGATCTTTCCAAATATCCTCACCGTCCAACAGCACGCGGCCGCTTGTCGGTTTCAAAAGACCGTTCAAGTGTTGCACAAAGGTAGACTTGCCCGAGCCGGTGTGACCGATGATGCCGACCAGTTCCCCTTTTTCGATGGAAAGGGACACGTCGTCCATCGCCGTTTTCTCGAAAGGAGTCCCCTCGCCGTAGACGTGTGTTAAGTTTTGTGTTTCCAAAACGGTCATCCGAGGTCCTCCAAATACGCCGCAATGGCGTCAACACATTCTTCCGCCGTCAATACGTCGGCAGGCAAATCCCACCCGAGCGCGCGCAGTTCGGCGCACAGTTCGGTGGGTTGCGGAACGTCAAGTTCTACTTCTTTCAAGGCCTCCACCTGCGAGAAAATCTCGCGCGGAGTGCCATCCATCCACACACGTCCATCGTTCATCACAATCACGCGGTCCGCGGCGGCGGCTTCTTCCATATAGTGGGTGATCATCACAACCGTCATCCCGTTTTCGCGGTTAAGACGGCGAACGGTTTCCAGTACTTCCCGACGGCCTTTCGGATCGAGCATCGCCGTCGGCTCATCAAGCACAATACAGTCGGGTTTCATCGCCAACACGCCGGCAATCGCAATCCGTTGCTTTTGGCCGCCGGACAACTTATGCGGCGCGTGGGTGCGGTATTCGTACATATCCACCATTTTGAGGGCATCGTCCACGCGGCGGCGAATTTCCGCCGGCTCAATGCCGAGGTTTTCCGGGCCGAACGCCACGTCTTCCTCCACCACAGTGGAAACGAGCTGGTTGTCTGGATTTTGCAGAACAAGCCCGACTTTACGGCGAATATCCATCGAAAGTTCCTCATCGGCGGTATCCATACCTTCCACAAGCAACGTGCCGCCGGTCGGAAGCAGCAGCGCATTAAAGTGCTTTGCAAGAGTAGACTTGCCGCACCCGTTATGCCCGAGAAGCGCCACAAAACTGCCACGTTCGATGGTCAAGTTCACATCGCGCAGCACCGTTTTCGGCGGTTCGTCGGGGTTTTCATATTGAAAGCGCAGGTTGTCTGCCTCAAAAAGCACCATAGTTTACTTTCCTCTCCAAATGGCGGATGCGCCGCAAGGAAGCGTCATCCCCGTGGCCTGTACCGGCAGACCGATTTCGTCCGCCGACAGCGTTCCCTCAGCGGTAATCAAACTGCCGAGAATGTATTTCATTACCGACGGAGACAACCCCGTGGTATACGAGTTAATCAGCACAAAAAGCGGATTGTCTGAAAGCAGTTTCACACATTCGCACACGAACGGATAAATCTGCTCTTCCAGTTTCCAAATCTCACCCTTCGGCCCACGGCCATAAGACGGCGGATCCATTAAAATAGCATCATAGGTGTTGCCGCGGCGCTGTTCGCGCAGAACGAATTTTAAGCAGTCGTCCACAAGCCACCGCATCGGTTTGTCCGAAAGTCCCGACGACACGGCGTTTTCTTTGCCCCACGCCACCATCCCTTTGGCGGCATCCACGTGGGTAACGTGCGCGCCGGCGGCCACGCAAGCAAGCGTTGCCGCACCGGTATAGCCGAACAAATTCAGCACTTTGATGGGACGGCCTGCGTTTTCAATCGCCTCGCGCATCCAGTCCCAGTTGACCGCCTGCTCGGGGAAAATGCCGGTATGTTTGAAGCCCATCGGTTTAAGATGGAAGGTTAAATCGTCATAATGAATCGCCCAATCGTCCGGAATGGGACGGTAGACCTCCCACTGTCCGCCGCCGGTTTTGGAACGAAGGTAACGGGCGTGCGCTTTTTTCCAAAGCGGATGGGTTTTGGGCGTGTCCCAAATCACTTGCGGATCCGGGCGAATCAGCACAATATCGCCCCATTGTTCAAGGCGTTCGCCGCCGGAGGCATCCAGCAGGGTGTATTCTTTCCAGTTTTCTGCGGTGCGCACAAGCGGCACCTCCTTGCGTTATAATCAGTAAAGCGATTGTTGTCCCGTTGTTTCGGGGCGGTCAAGCCCCAAATGCGTATACGCGGCAGGGAGCACCATGCGACCGCGCGGTGTGCGGCTCAAAAAGCCGATTTGCATCAGATACGGCTCGTACACATCCTCAATGGTCACGGCCTCTTCGCCGATGACCGCCGCCACGGTATCAAGACCGACCGGCCCGCCGCCGTAGTGTTTAATCATCGCGGTCAGCATCCGGCGGTCGAGGGCATCCAAGCCCAGTTCGTCCACTTCCAGGCGGTCAAGCGCCAATTTTGCCGCTTCGCGGTCAATCACGCCACCGCTGTACACCTGCGCAAAGTCGCGCACACGGCGCAAAAAGCGGTTGGCGATACGCGGTGTTCCACGACTACGCGAAGCCAGTTCCAACGCCCCGTCGTGGGTGCAGGGAATATCGAGAATTTTCGCCGAGCGCTCCACAATCTTTGCCAATTCTTCGGGAGAATACAGTTCCAAGCGCAACACCACACCGAAACGGTCACGAAGCGGCGCAGACAATTGGCCGGCGCGTGTTGTCGCGCCAATCAGCGTGAATTTATCCAGCGGCAGGTGGATGGACTGCGCGCCCGCTCCCTTGCCGTTCATAATGTCAATGGTAAAGTCCTCCATCGCCGGATAGAGGATTTCCTCCACCGTACGCGGCAAACGGTGAATCTCGTCGATAAACAGCACGTCGCCGGGATCAAGGCTCATCAAAAGCGCCGCTAAATCGCCTGCACGCTCCAATGCCGGGCCGGACGTTACACGAAAGTTGACGCCCATCTCCTGCGCGATAATGGCGGCCAGTGTCGTTTTGCCGAGTCCGGGAGGGCCGTACAAAAGCACGTGGTCGAGCACCTCGCGGCGTTGTTTTGCGGCGGTGAGATACACCGACAGGTTTTCCTTATTCTTTTCTTGGCCGATATATTCCGCAAGAGTGCGCGGACGAAGTGGGTTATCCCCCTCGTCCTCCGGAATGTATTCCGTCGTCACCATACGGTTTTCGTAATCCGTGTCGGCATCCTGCGCCTCCCACGAGATAAGATCGTTGTTTGCCACGGGAAAATCCCCCTTTCAACGCCGACGGTTGTCAGCGCATTCCTTTTGCGTGTTGTTTGAGCGCGGCGGCCACCATTTCGTCCACCGACAGGTCGCTGTCCAATTTGGCAACCAAAGCGGATGCCTCGCCCGTTTGGAAGCCGAACATCGAGGTCAACGCTTTCACCGCCGCTTCTGCATTACCTGAAGCAGAAGGAACACCCATCGGAAGCGGCGAGCCGTCTGTAAAGGTTGTCACCTTGTCTTTTAGTTCCAACGCGATGCGCTGTGCCATCTTGGGGCCAACGCCGTTGGCGCGAGTAAACGTCTTATAATCGCCCGATGCGGCGGCGGCCGCCACCTGCTCGGGTGTAAGCGCAGACAAAATCGCTCCGGCCACCTTTGCGCCGACTCCGGACACAGTGGTCAACTGCTTAAAGCAAGCCAGTTCACCTTGTTCCGCGAAACCGAACAGTTCCAGCGCATCCTCTCGCACGTTCAAGTGAGTGTAAAGGAAAACCTCTTGCCCCACCGGCGGCAGTTTGCGTGCGGTGTTTACCGTGATGCGACAGCGAAATCCCACGCCTCCGCAGGAAACCACCGCGATATTCGCGTCAAAAAACTCTAATGTGCCTTTTAAGGAATAGAACATCTTTCTCTCCCTCGCTCTCTATGCTCAATCGTCGTTGTTGCTCAATCGCTGTACTCGCTGTTTGAGCGGCGTACCGTTTTGCTGGGTATGGCAAATGGCAATGGCAAGCGCATCCGCCGTATCGTCCGGCCGCGGAACTTTTTCAAGCCCCAAACGGCGGCGTGTCATTTCCATCACCTGCGCCTTTTCTGCCTGGCCATAGCCGGTGACGGCGCTTTTTACTTGAAGCGGTGTGTACTCAAAAACGGGAACGCCTGCTTGATGCAACGCCAACAAAATCACACCGCGTGCCTGCGCCACGTCAATGCCGGTGGTTTTGTTGTTTGTAAAGTACAATTTTTCCACCGCGGCGGCATCCGGGTGATACCGTTCCAAAAGCAGTTTCATTTCTTCGTAGATTTGCTCGAGCCGCAGCGAAAATTCCATCCCTGCCGGCGTTTGAATCGAGCCGAATGCCAAAGGCTTACAGCGAGCACGCTCAAACCCGACAAGCCCCCATCCCACAATGGCGTAACCGGGGTCAATACCCATAATTTTCACGTGCTCACCTCATTTCGGCACACACTTCCACAAATACTTATACATCATATATTGTAGCACATATAATTACAAAGTGCAATTCTCTACAACAACTTTTTTCGGTTTTTTTGAGGTTTTTTATAAAAAAATCCTCCGTTTTCCTTATCGGAAAACGGAGGATATACGAAACACGCTTATTGCAGACTGGT
>JAZLLJ010000028.1:0-55005 GCA_045598065.1 Acutalibacteraceae bacterium | reverse complement strand
GGCGGTGGCGGTGGCGGCGGTGGCGGCGGAAGCGCCAACAACACCGGCACCATCCTCAATGGCGGTTTTGATTCGGATACCACTTACTGGAGCCTTGCCGGTGCCACCCGTACCGACGACGGCAAAGTGGTGCTTACCCCGACGAGCACCGATACCGCGACCTTGACGCAGGTCGTCGGCGGCTGCAAGCCGAACACCACCTACACCGTGTCCGGTGACTTTGTCAGCAACAAGGTGTCCGCGTATATGTATATCCGCGGTGCCACCGGTTCGGAGATTGCGGTGGATCTGTCCAAAAACCAACAATATACTTTCACCACCGGCGACACGGTGGGCGAGATCACCTTTATTGTTTCCGTTTATAAACAACAAAACGGCACGCTGACCTGCGACAATATTTATCTGTCCGAGGGCAGCACGCCGACGCAGCCGCCGGTGACAGAGCCGCAGCCGTCCCAGTCGCAAGCATCGCAGAGTTCGACCAAAGCGACTACCAAGACGACTTCGACCACCAAGACGACCTCGACCACCAAAACGACTACGACCACCCAAACCACCACGACCACTCAAACCACCACCACAACCCAGACGAGACCGACCGGCGACAAATATACGCTGACGGTGGACGTAACGCAGGAAAGCCCGCGTTATACCTTCTCGAAGATCGTTGCCAGCGATACCAACGTCTTTGAATACGCGAAGAACGTGACGGCGAACGTGACGTTTAAGCTGAAAGACGTGTGGCACGGCAGCGGTTACAGCGATGCGCAGATCGCGGCTTGCTTTGCGCTGACGGTGAACGGTTCGCCGCTTACGACAAGCGAAGACAACATCAGTACTTCCGGCGATACGCTGGTAGCAACGTTCCAGATCCCGATGGACGACAACATCGTCCTCGGCGGCAGCATTACGCACCCCGACTTCGGTGAGTCCGAGATCGTTATTGACGGCTATACCGGCGGTGACGTTACGCAAGCGCCCACCACGACCCAAGCGGCGGTGAAATACCCTGTGACGGTGGAAAGCGGTACCGCGAGTGTGGCGGAAGCCGGCAAAGGCGAAGTGGTTTCCATTACCGCTCTTGCTCCGCAAACCGGTTATACCTTTAACGGGTGGACGGTGAAGGTCAACGGTGTGTCGGTGGAGAGTCCGGCCGCGCTCTTCGGCGACGTTAACGCCCCCAACACGACGTTTACGATGCAGGAAGGCGAGGTTACGCTGACCGCCACCTACCGTCAAATGGAATATGCGGTCGGTTTGAGTTTGGCAACCGCCAAAGTCAACGGTGTGGAGGTTACGAAAGCCCACTACGGCGACGTCGTGACCATTACCGCGAACACTCCGGCGGAAGGTATGATGTTTACTGGCTGGAACGTGAAAACCGGCGACGGCATCGTCCTCGGCAACGTGAATAGCGCTGTTACCACCTTCACCATGGTGGCACAGGATATTTCCATTGAAGCGACGTATGACTTTGCGCGGTATAACGTCATTGTTAATAACGGCGCGTGCAACAAAGATACCGCGATTACGGGCGATATCGTCACGCTGGACGGCACGCCCAAGACCGGCTATGAATTCGTCAATTGGACGGTTAACTCCAACAACGTGACGCTTTCGAGCCTGACGGAGCTGCACGCGACCTTCACGATGCCGTCGGCAGACGTGGAAATTACCGCGAACTTCAAACAAATCGACTACACGCTGACGCTTTCTAACGCGACGGCGAACAAAACGACCGGTCTCCACTTTGAGGACGTGGTCACGATTACCGCCAATGAGCCGGCAGACGGATTTGTGTTCGACAAATGGATTGTGTCGGCTGGCGGCGCGGAGATTGTCCGCGAATATGACGCACAGACCACCTTCATTATGCCGCCGGCAAACGTGACCATCGCCGCGACCTATAAACTGGCGCCTTACGCCATTACGGTTTCCGGCGGTAAAGCGTATGACAGCTTCGGTGAAGCGATTTCCGAAGCGAAAGCCGGCGATATCGTAACGGTAACGGCGACCGTGCCGGAAGGCAAAGAATTCGTCTCCTGGACGGGTGTCAGCAACTTTACGGATGCGACGGCGGCAAGCACCACCTTTATGATGCCGTCGAACGCGGTGGTGATTTCCGCCACCTTCAAGTCGCTGATTGTGGATCCGGATGCACCGCCCACGCCTGTGATGGGAACGCCGACGATTGACGGCTCGTCCGTTATCGTCAACTGGACACCGGTTTCCGGCGCCGAGGGCTATCGCATCTATCGCAAAGCCACCGACGGCGACTGGACCGCGGTTAAGACCGTGACCGGCGGCGACATCGCATCGATTACCGATACCGGCCTCGAAAAAGGCAACTACCACTACACGGTGCAAGCCTACGTTACCGGCTCGACCGACAAGATTTGGAGCGATTACGAAGAACCGGGCGCGCTTGCGACCGTCACCTTCGGTGCGCCGGAACTGAAAGGCGCGACCGCTTCGGCAACGGGTATCACCGTTGAGTGGAAACAAGTTTCCGGCGCTTCCGGCTATCGCCTCTATCGCAAAGACGGCGACAACTGGATTACCGTCAAGACATTTGACAGTAGCAGCGCCACATCGTACGTTGCTAAAGGCCTTGTGGCAGGCGAAACCTACACCTACACGGTGCAAGCCTACTACGACAGCCCGTTGTCCGGCACGCGGATGTGGAGTACCTACGACCAAGACGGTGTGTGGGCGACCGCTTCCTTTGGTGAGCCGGAAAGCGGCACGACCGTGACCGGAATGAGCATTACGATTAACTGGGAGTCGGTGCAGGGCGCCGAAGGCTACCGTATCTATCGTAGGACGGCGGACACCCCGTGGCGCACGATTGCGACGGCCGCCGCTCCGTCTACGCAGTATACCGACGATCACCCGGTGGCAAACATCACCTACGTCTACACGGTGCAGGCGTATACCACCGAAAACGGCGAAAAAGTGTATAGCGCCTACGATTTGACCGGTACCACCGCCAGCGTGAAATTGGAAGCTCCGGGACTGACCGCGGCGGAAGTCACCGGCGAGGGCGTCGTCGTTTCGTGGGAGCAGACCGTCGGCGCAACCGGTTACCGCTTGTATAAGTGGAACGGCTCGAAGTGGAAGACCATCAAAACGTTGGTCGGTCAGACAACCACGAGCTTCACCGACCGCAGCGCAACGGCTGTGGACGGCGCGAAATACACGGTGCAGGCGTTCCGCACGGTGGACGGCGTTACCACGTGGAGTGACCACGAGGAAGCCGGCGTGATTGCGAAACCGTAAGCCTTAAAACGATAAAAATCCCGTCCTGCTCGGTAGGACGGGATTTTTCTTGCAAAAAAGAAAACGGTTTGGTATAATGAGTAGGCAAGGAGGAGATTGTATGAAAAAAACAGTGGCACTGCTGCTTTGTGCGGTGCTTTTAATGATGCCGCTTTGTGGGTGCAAAAAAGGGGAAAACGGAGAGAAATATTTAACCCAAAAGAAACTGTCTACTGTGTCTCAAGATTTGTCGCCGACCACGTTGACGTTTACGGACGTTGCGGCAAAAGCAGGCGACCAGTTTGAAGTAAACCTGTCCGCGAGCGCTCCGTCGTATCTTTTTGGTTTCTCGTGGGAAATCAGCTATGATTCTTCGGTTATGACACCGGTGGATATCGTGGCAAGCAAACAGTTGGAAAACGATTTCAACGTCGTGTCCAACAAAGCGGAGAATCCGCTTACGTTGCAAGGAGACGGAAAAGAGATTCAAAACTACAAACTGGAGGGAGACATAGCGACGTTTACGTTCCGGTTGGAAGCGGATGCCGCTCCCGGCAACTATCCCATTGAAATTCGGTGCAAAGATAACGATGCCGGCAACAACATCAACGTGGACGCTTTCGAAATCCCCTTTACACCCGTGACGGCAACCGTGACGGTAAAAGCAGAATAAAAAGCATAAAAAAGGACTCCCGGCTTTCGGCCGGGAGTCCTTTTTCTTTATGGAATTATTCGGGCTGATCGAGTGGCGTTTCGCCGCCGTTAGGATCAACGACCGGCGGTTCAGTCGGTTCGACGACCGGCGGTTCAGTCGGTTCAACGGCCGGTTCGGTCGGTTCAACGGCCGGTTCGGTCGGTTCCTCCAACGGTAACGAGCTTTCTGTCGGCTCGGTGTTAGGTGTGTCGTTAGTCGGTGCCGTGGTGGGTTTGGGTGCGGCGCCGCAAGAGGTGCAAACGCCGGGGACGTTAGAGGGCCGGTAGACACCGAGGGCCGTATCTGTACAGCCGGAGGATGCCAACATGCCGGATTTCCTACAGAAAACGTGTTCTTCGGTGTCGGCTTTGAACTCGTCAAAGTTCGCGTTTTCTTTTCCCTCGTGGAGAAGCAACATGCCATAGTTCCAGAGGTGTTTGACCGCTTGCGCCTGCGTGTAGGTCATTTCGTTGTTATAGCGATAGCCGAACCAGCAACCGGCCACGTAGTACGGGGTGCCGCCGATGGCCAACACGTCGTTGTTGGCGTCGGTCGTACCGGTTTTTGCGAAAATTTCCATTTCATCCGGCCAGTAGCGGTCTACTTGATTATACAACGTACCGTTCGCGCCGCGGATAACTTGCTGTAACAGGCGATTCATAACGTAAGACGTATCCGGATCGATGGCGGGAATACGGAGCGGCTTGCTTTGGAGAAGGACCGTTCCGTCCGCTTTTTCCACGCGGTCATAGCAATGGAAACCGTTGTAGTAGCCGCCGTTGCCGAAGATTTGGTAAGCGGAAGTCAGTTCGCTTAAATACACGCCGTACGTGCAGCCGCCGAGGCCGAGGGCCGAGGGGTTGCGGTCTTCTTCGCCGTAGGTGGAGATATGGAGTTTGGTGGTGATGAAGTCGTAACTGTAATCAAGACCGACGGTTTTAAGCACCTGGGTGGCAACCGTG
Organism: Acutalibacteraceae bacterium; assembly: GCA_045598065.1. Taxonomy (GTDB): domain Bacteria; phylum Bacillota; class Clostridia; order Oscillospirales; family Acutalibacteraceae; genus RGIG426. The sequence continues at coordinate 50,091 of JAZLLJ010000028.1, read as the reverse complement.
TTCAGCGATTTCTGTAAACCGAGATAGAGATTGGTGTTACCGTTGTTGAAAGCGGTGGAAAACCCGTAGTTCGGCGGCCACGGACGACCGTCGATGGTGTAGGGCGGCGCATCCGGCACAATGCTCGAATAGGTGAAGTTGTTGGTTTGGATGCCGGGCGCATATACTGCGATCGGTTTGATGGACGAGCCGGGCTGCCGCATGGACATGGTGGAAATGTTGGTGACGCGGTCGCCGGTTTTTTCGCCGCGGTCGCCGACGGTGACAACGACGCGGCCGTTATAGTCGGTGGCAAAAAACGCCACACGTGGATCTTCCTCGTCACCGGCGATGGTTTGGGGATAGATAGAGTCAACATATTCGTCATTGTTTGGGTAGAAGTTGGATGGGCAGTACTCCTTCATTTTTCTAACCATTTCCGGGGCATCTGCGTACAAAGCCTCCATTTTTTCCTGCATCGCCACGTTTTCCCACGAATAAATCCGCAGGCCACCGAAATACACGTCGCTTTCCGCCTTGGCGTAGCTGTAACCGTATTGCTCTTGCAAATCGGCGATGACTCTTTCAATCACCATGTCGGTGTAGTAGTCGTAAAGATCTCCGCTGGACTCGCTGCTGAAAAGAATCAGTTCCTCGCCCATCGCCTGATCGTATTCCGCTTGGGAGATGAACCCACATTCCAACATCTTTTTAAGAACCGTCTGTTGCCGATCACGCAGGTTTTCGGGGTGGCGATACGGATCGTAGAACGACGGGTTTTGGGTGATACTGGCAATGGCTGCACACTGAGCAAGGGACAAATCCTGAACGTCCGTTCCGAAATAATATTTGGCGCCGAAGCCCACGCCCGTAATGTTGTCCGAAAGGGGAAGGATGTTTAAATAGTTTTCAAGAATCTCGTCCTTGGTATAGTGGTTTTCCATCTCCAACGCTTTCATGATTTCGGTGACTTTACGCATAACGGTATGGTCGTTGTCGCCGGTCAGTTGTTTTACAAGCTGTTGGGTGATGGTGGAGCCGCCGTATTCCACCGAGGAGAATTTGAACGCCAGGTTGACCACGGCAGAACCGGTACGTTTCCAGTCCACACCGCCGTGTTGACGGAAGCGTTCGTCCTCGATGGCGATGACGGCGTTTTGGAGATTGACGGGAATATCGTCTAAGTCTACCCAAGTATGTCTAGTTCCCTCTATGTTGGTTAATACCTTCCAGTTGGCGGAGTCAACGTTGTAGGAATACGTGCCGTCACTACCCTTGACGAGAGCGTAGTTTTCGGGGTTGTCCACAACGTACAGCGTACTGGTTGTTGCGCCATCGCCGGCTTTTATCAATTCCGGAACATCAATGGAGCGTGTGGCCGAGTTGATGTAGAGGTACATAATACCGGCAACCAATACACCGGTAAGAAAGAACACCAAAAGAATGGTCAGCAAGCACTTCATGAAAATGCCGAAGATTTTCCAAATCACTTTGACCGCAGGACGATTATACCACGCGACGCGTTTGGCACGTGTGGTTCCGTAGGTGTTTTTCGCCACGAGGATCACTCCCTTCACAGAATCAAAACAAACGTATACAGATATAGTATATACAGTTTTTTCGAAAAAGTCAAATCCTTTCTGTGAATGAAAGAGGGAAAGAAGGGAAAAATACCAATAAACAGAAAAAGGGAGCGAGTAAAATGACAAAATGGTGGATTTTCGGTGTGGCGATGGCGGTGATGATTGTGTCGGTGTCGGTTATATGGGGTGTGACACAATCGTCTTCAACGGTCGAAGAGACGTCTTCTGCCAAAAAAGCGGATGTGGCGGTGACAGAAGCGGAAATCTACGGCGTTTTGGGCGTGTGGGACGGAAAGTTGGCGTTGTTTCGCGGCGAAGAAACTCCCGATACTGTTTACGACGTGTGGATAACGACGCTTCCGCAAGAAGAACGAAAAAAATTGGAAATCGGCATCGTTGCCCCTTCGCGCGCCGCGTTTTTACAGCTGTTGCAGGAGTACACGGGATAAGCGGTTATGCGCGCTTGCTTTGGGTGTTCGGGATACGAACCACCCATTCGATAAAACCTTCCCCTTCGCGCTTTTCAGCGTTGACGGCGAGCCCCGACCGGCGCATCGTATCCACCGCGCGATCGACGGTGTTGAAAAACAGCCGCACGTCTTTGACGAGCGGAGTGACACGGCGGCGCGGCGCCGCTTTTTCTTCTTTGAGTTTGGCGGCTTCCCGTTCGGTGCGCGCAACTGTCCAATTTTCGGCGGTCATCCGAACAAGCAACGCGGCACGAGCGGTTTCCTCTAATCCCAAAAGCGCGCGAGCATGGCGTTCGCCGGCACCGGAAGCTATCAGCTTGTCCCGCTCGGCAGGCGTAAACGCAAGCAACCGCAATTTGTTAGCAATGGTCGGTTGGGTACAGCCGAGCCGTGCCGCCGCCTGCTCTTGGGTTAAATGGTATTCATCGATAAGGCGGCGAATGCCCTCGGCTTGCTCGAAAAAGTGCAAATCTTCCCGTTGCAAATTTTCCACAAGCGCCAAAACCGCCGCTTGTTCGTCGGTCTGTTTTACGATGAGGCAGGGCACGGTTTTGAGGCCTGCCAGTTTACATGCGCGCAGTCGCCGTTCGCCTGCCACGAGGGTGGGAACACCGTTTTGCATCGTGACGGTGAGCGGTTGCAACAACCCGTTTTCTCCGATGCTTTGGGCAAGCGAGAGCAATTTGTCATACGCAAAGTACCGCCGCGGTTGAGCAGGGTTCGGTTGAATGTCTCCTACCGGGAACTGTACCACGGTGCCCGGTCGTTTTTGTAATTTCACATCCCACATAAAAAACCGTCCTTTTTCTTTTTATGCTATCACACAAGAAGAAAAAAGACGGTCATTTTTTGTTGTCGTTAAAGGGGACTTTTTTTGATTTTTGCGGTAGGACGGGGATAGGCGTTCGGCGTTTGGCCGATTTTGTCGATGAAAACTAGCGAGCGGTCAAACGGTTCGCCGTCTTTGTCCAACGTCAGCGATTTTACATCGGCAACTTTGCCGCCCAGCTTGGAAACCGCCGATTTTGCGGCGAGGAGTTCTTCTTCGGCCGCCGGGCCTTTCATACCGAGGAAACATCCGCCCGGTTTTACAAACGGCAGGCAGTATTCGCACAAAATCGGCAGGTTGGCGACGGCACGAGCGGTGGCAACGTCAAATTGTTCTCGCAGTGTCGCGTCGTGGCCGCCGTCTTCCGCGCGCGCGTGGACAAGGGTGACGGGCAGTTCCAATTCTTTGCACAGTTCCTCGAGAAACGTCAGGCGTTTTTGCAGGCTGTCTAAAAGCGTCAGCCGCATATCGCTCCGCAAAATGGCGAGCGGTACGCCGGGAAATCCGGCGCCGGTGCCCACGTCAATGAGCGAAAACGCCGTTTGCGGAAGAAACGGCGCGGCGGAGAGGCTGTCTGCAAAATGTTTCCACAAAATATCGTGCGGAGAGGTGAGTGCCGTTAGATTGATTTTTTCGTTCCATTCCACAAGTCGCGCGGCATACACGTCGAATTTTTCCGCGGCTTCGGGGGAAAGGGAGACGCCGACCGATGCGGCGGCGTTTATGAGAAGATCAGCGGCAACCAAAAGAGATATCCCTCCCTATACATCAAAAAAATCAGCAGAGCGAACTGCAAAAGCCAAAAAATCGGGAAAAAGAACATAAATTTAAGGTGTTTTGTTTTGTGACGGATGATTTCCATGGTGAGCCACATAAAAAATCCGCCGCCCACAAAGCCGAGAAACATCAAAATGTCTTCCGGCACACGGTGGTCCGGTCGATGTTTGGCGGCCCATTTGTCATAAACCGTCAGGGGCACACCAAGCATACTGGCGGCCACAAGCAACAGCAAAAATCGCTTTGTCCACATCAAGACCGTTGTCCCTCCCGCATTTGGAGATAAAGAATCAGCACCGCCACGTCCGCCGGGCTGACACCGCTGATGCGCGAGGCTTGCCCGATGCTGCGCGGACGGACTTTGCCCAGTTTTTCGCGCGCTTCTTTGCGAAGACCGGTGATAGAATCGTAGTCGATTTCGTCGGGAAGCAGCCGGTTTTCCAGCCGCCGCATTTCACGGATATCCGCTTCTTGGCGTTTTAGGTAGCCCTCGTATTTCAGTTGCACCTCGATTTGTTCTTTCACCAGCGGATCCAGTGTCGGGCGCTCGGGATCGACGGGAGCCAGTTTGTCATAGTCCAGTTGGGGGCGTTTGATAAGTTCGGACAACCGCACACCGGTTTGCGGTGGTGTGGTGCCGTTTTGCTCGCACAGAGCGGAAAGCGCTTCCGACGGGGGAAGCACCGTATCGTGCAGGCGGTCGAGCTCGGCAATTTTGGCGATTTGTCGGGCAATATAGTGTGCCCACCGCTCGTCGGTAACAAGTCCCACACGGCGGCCGATCGGTGTCAACCGCTCGTCGGCGTTATCCTGCCGCAAAACGAGGCGATATTCCGAGCGAGAGGTCATCATGCGATAGGGATCGGAGCATCCTTTGGTGACAAGGTCATCGACAAGCGTGCCGATATAGCCGTCGGCGCGGTCAAGAATCATCGGCTCTTCGCCCTTGATTTTAAGCGCCGCGTTGATGCCGGCAACCAAACCCTGTGCCGCGGCTTCTTCATAGCCGGAACTGCCGTTAAACTGTCCTGCGCCGTAAAGGCCGGGGAATTCTTTGAACTCCAATGTGGATGCAAGTTGCAGCGGATCACAGCAATCGTATTCGATGGCGTAAGCCGGACGCATAACGTGGACGTTTTCGAGTCCTTTGATGGTTTTAAGCAGCGAAAATTGCACGTCGACCGGGAGAGAAGAGGACAGACCTTGCAAATACATTTCGTCGGTCTTATAGCCGCAGGGCTCAATGAACACCTGATGGGCCTCTTTGTCCGAAAAGCGAACGATTTTATCCTCGATACTGGGGCAATAACGTGGTCCCACACCGTCGATTTTTCCTGCATAAAGGGGCGAGCGGTGGAGATTTTCCAAGATAATACGTTTGGTTTCGCTGTTGGTCCACGTGATGTGGCAGGGAAGTTTGTTTTCGAGTTCTTTTTCCGTTTCAAACGAGAACGGCACCACCGGCTCGTCGCCGGGTTGTACTTCTAATTCGGAAAAGTCAATGGACGAGCGGAGAACGCGCGCCGGTGTTCCGGTTTTGAAACGGCGGAGTTGCATACCGAGTTTCAGAAGGTCGGCGGTCAAATCGGTGGCGGCAAACATCCCGTCCGGTCCACCGTCATACGACACGTCGCCTACGAAGATTTTGCCGCGCAAAAACGTGCCGGTTGCCAAAATCACGGCGCGAGCGGTGTATTCCGCTTCCAGTCGCGTGGAAAAGCGCCAGTTGCCGTTATCTTCTTGCGAAAGGGAGACAATCTCGCCTTGCAGCACGTGGAGATTTTCCGTTTGTTCAAGCGTTTTTTTCATCCGCGCGGAATAATCGCGGCGGTCAATTTGTGCTCGGAGAGAATGGACTGCCGGGCCTTTGCCGCGGTTGAGCATCCGTGATTGTAACAGCGTGTCGTCCGCGGCTTTGGCCATTTCGCCGCCGAGAGCGTCGATTTCGCGCACCAGATGCCCTTTTGCCGTGCCGCCAATAGAGGGGTTGCAGGGCATATTGGCCACCCAGTCTAAGTTGATGGTAAACAGCGCGGTTTTGCATCCCAGCCGTGCGGCGGCAAGGGCGGCTTCCACGCCGGCGTGACCGGCGCCTACTACGGCCACATCGTAGTCGTTTGCAAAAAACTTCATACTGTCCACCTCCGTAGCCTAACCGAAACCGTTCGAACTTGTTTTTTTCGGGCGGATTTCCCGTTCAGCTGTGTTAAAATTCTCTCACCGCATAGTATACCGCGTTTTTCCTTGTCCTGCAAGCATTTTTTGAGTTTTCGTGCAATAAGATAAAACGGCGGCAAAGGAGGGCGTATGAAATGAGAAATCAAAAAAATCGAGCGTGGCGCACGTTGCTTTTGCTTATGGTGACGGTGGCAATCTTAACGATTGCTTCCCGTTGTCACGACGCAAAAAAAGCAGAGGCCGTCGAAAAACCGGCGGTGACGGTGTTGATGTACCATCATTTGCTCCCTCGCGGAGAAGTGGGAAAATACGACGGCAACTCCATTGTAACCTATGTGGAGGAGTTTGAAAAACAGTTGGATTTTCTCTGTGAGCAGGGCTATCACACGGTAACGCCGGCGCAGGTCGAGGCGTTTTTTTGCGAGGGTAAGTCGCTTCCGGACAAGGCAGTGTTGCTCACGTTTGACGATGGCTATTTGAGCAACGCCGTCTATGCGTATCCGCGCCTTAAAGAACGAAAAATGTGCGCGACGGTGTTTTTAGTAACGGGACATTTGGGGGAGCCGGGACAAACGTTTTCGCCGGCGTTTGTGCAGATGATGGACGAAGAAACCGTAAAGAACACTGCCGACGTGTTCACGTTTGCCTGCCACACCGACGACCTACACAAAATGCAAGACGGTGTGGCGGCGCTTTGCGGCACGGACGAGACGGCGCGAGCGGCAGATTTGCAAAAAAGTCTGGCGTTTCTGAGCACCATTCCCGGCTCCTCGCAAACGGTGTTCGCCTATCCTTACGGCGCCTACAACGATAAGGTGAAAGAAAGCCTAACGCAAGCAGGATTTCGGCTTGCTTTTCGCGCATCCGAAGGTGTAGCCACCGCCGATTCCGATTGGTTGGCGTTGCCGCGGTTTCCGGTGGATTGCTCGGTGACGTTCTCGCGGTTTTGTCAATATTTCGGAGTTTCGGCGGAAAACAGTTGAAAAACCGAGGCGGTTGTGGTATACTTTTTTCGTTTTGAAAAAAGGACGTGACCGAATTGTTGATTTATGATGCCCATACCCATATTTTCCCCGATAAAATCGCCGAAAAAGCCACCGCTTCTATCGGCGCGTTTTACGACAGCCCGATGTATTCGCCAGCCGCAACCGCACGGTTGTTAGAAGCGGAAAAAGCGGCGGAGATTTCTCGCTGTCTTGTGTGTTCGTCGGCGGTGACGGCAGGACAAGTGGAGAGTATTAACACATTTATTGCCGGCGAATGTGCCGCGCATCCGGAATTTTTGGGATTTGCGGCGATGCACCCCGATTATGAAAACGTGGCGGACGAGTTGGACCGCGCGATGAGCCTTGGACTTCGCGGTGTCAAATTCCATCCGGATTTCCAAAAATTCGACATCGACGACACGAAAGCACTTCCGATGTACCGTGAAATCGCGAAGCGCGGTCTTCCCGTGCTGTTTCACACCGGCGACCATCGCTATGACTATTCCGCACCGCTCAAAGTGCAAAACGTGATGCGGCAGGTGCCCGATCTTGTGTGTATCGGCGCGCATTTCGGCGGCTACAACCGTTGGGACGAGGCGCTTTCTTTGGGTAAAAACCCGAATTTGTACTTTGACACGTCCAGCTCGCTCACCGTGATTGACCGCGAGTTGGCGCTTCGTATGATCGACAAATTCGGGCCGGAACAGTTTTTGTTCGGTACGGATTTTCCCATGTGGAATCCCACCGAAGAACGCGAGCGGTTTTTTGCGCTTGGACTGTCGGACGAGGAGAACGAGCAGATTTGCCACAAGACGTTTGAAACGCTTTTTGGCATCTGAAAACACAAAAAGAACCGGACGAACGGAATTCCGTTCGCCCGGTTTTCTTTTTTATAAAGCGGCGAGAAAACTCTCTGTCGATGCATAACGGGAAAGGGGTTCGATTTGCGTGGCTTTCAACACGATTTTCCCTGCTTTTCCGCGTGCTAACCGCTGACTGGGGTGCTTTCCGGTAAGCATCACGTTGAGAAGTACGCCCAAGGCATGGACGTCGGTGCGCAAGTCGCTTTGGGACAAACCCAACTGTTCGGGAGCGGCGTAGCCGATCGTGCCGATTTGCACCGTGTCGGTTTGTGCGAGAGGAGATGCTTTGCGAGAGGCGTTGAAATCAATGAGTTTCACAAAGCCGTCTTTGTTGACCATTACGTTTTCCGGCTTGACGTCGCGGTGGACGAAGCCGTTTTGGTGAAGAACAGACAGCGCTTCGCCGATGGCAAATAACACGGTTTTGGCGCCATCGTAGGTATATGTTCCGTTTTCCAGTACGTCCGCCACCGTGATACCGTCGATATACTCCTCTAACACCACCTGCCCGTCCTCAAACCGATAGGTGTCGAAAACGGTCGGCAGCGCAGGATGGGAAACGGTTTTCAAATAGTCGTAGACCAAAACGGGCGTAGGATACCGCCGCACAACAAGAAACCGACCGAGGGTGTTGTGGCGAAAAAGAGCAGTCAGCGACTCGTTTTTGTCAGGGAGCACTCTCACAAAAGTGTATTCGGTTTTCAGTTGCTCTAAAAACCCATCGCAGGTCATGTGGGACACCTCTCTATTTCCACAGCCAGATCGTATAAAACGGTGTCGCCGTTATCGCGTTTGGTTTCCAAGCGGACATCTGAACCAATATGCAAGCTTCCAAATCAGCAAGGGTGAGAGCGACAGAGGCACCGCTGTTTGTGACAAATGCGGAGAGGTATACGAAGTTTACATCAGCCGATAAAAGAACGAAAAGAACTCCCGGTCAAGCCGGGAGTTCTTTTTTTGTGGTTTTTTCTTTTTTGGAGAATTACCGCGATTTTTTCGGCTTCTTTTCTTTTTTTGGCAAAATGATGCGGATGGCGGCGGGACGGTTTTGGATAAGAATTTCCTCGGCGCCTTCCTGATACTCGCCGTCCAACGTCCATGGATTGTCGGCCGGCGCGGTAATATGGAATTTTGCGGCGGAGCAAAGGGTAACAAGCGGATCGTTGTATTGCTGGATAGCCAGCGAAAACGCCGCACGCCCCAAGTCGGCGATTTTGATGAGTTCGGAAAACGCGCCCAACTCTTTCATGGTTTTGGGCATACGGACGAGCAGCATTTCGTGGAGTCCGTCGCTCATATCCACGCGCGAGCGTTTGAGTTTTAACACGCCGCCGCAGGAAGTGGAGTTACAAAACGCGGCAAAAATATAGTCGTCTTCATAGGTGGCACCGTCCGTTTCCACGCGCAGATGAACGGGGTGAATATCCGAGAGTTCTTTGATGCCCTCGATGAGATACGCCAAATGGCCAATCACGTTTTTTACGTCTTGCGAGGTGGCGTATGATGCCTTGGAAAACGCGCCGCAGGAAGCGATATATACAAAATCGCGGCCGTTAAACGTGCCGACGTCCAACGGGCGCGCCACGCCTTTTACCACGTTTTTGGCGGCGCGGCGCAGGTTGGTGGGGAGGTTGAGGCTGGCGGCAAAATCGTTGGTGCTGCCGGCAGGAATATGGGCAAGAACGGCGTTTGCGTCGGAGGAACGAAGACCGGAAATGACTTCGTTGAGTGTGCCGTCGCCGCCGATGGAAGTGACGATATCGTATTCGCCTGCGTGTTCTTTGGCAAAAGCGGTCGCATCGCCGCGAGCGGTGGTTTCGTGGACCGTGACTTTGCAGTCGCCTTTTTCCAAAATCTTTTGAATTTTGTTCAGCTGACGCACGCCTTTTTTGATACCGGCGCGAGGGTTGAGAATGATGAGAACGGAACGCATCAAAAAAGGCCTCCTTTTTCAAACTTTCTTTGAGTATAGCACTGCTCGACGAAAAAAACAAGGGGAGTCGTTGCAAACTTTTTGTAAAAAAACCCTTTTCAACCTAAAAAAAGTATGGTATACTACCTCTATATGGACAAAAAAGAAAGGAAGTGAGTGAATGGGCAAGATTGTGGCGGTGTATAACCAAAAAGGCGGTGTCGGCAAAACGACGACCGCCATCAATTTGGCCTCCAACGTGGCGGAACTCGGCAAACGGGTGCTGTTGGTGGACGTGGACCCACAGGGCAACACCACCGGCGGTCTCGGTGTCAACAAACAGCAAATTGCCCATTCGTCCTACGACGTGCTGCTCGGCACGTGTTCTGCCGCCGAAGCCATTGTAACACTTCCGTTTGCGAATATGTTTTTGATGCCGGCGGATATCGGTCTTTCCGGCGTGGAAATCGAGTTGGTGGCGACACCTCGCCGCGAAAGTCGGTTAAAAGCCGCTTTGGCGACTGTCCGCGACCAATACGACTATATTTTTATGGATTGTCCGCCGTCGCTCGGCATTTTGGCGCTCAACGCGTTGGTGGCGACCGATACGGTGCTCATTCCCATCCAGTGCGAATACTATGCGCTGGAAGGATTGTCTCAACTGCTTAACACGTTGCGGCAGGTCAAGCGGCTGTATAATCCTGCACTGGATATTGAGGGCGTGGTGCTCACGATGTTTGACGGCCGCCTGAATTTGACACAGCAGGTCGCCGCCGAAGTGAAACAGTATTTTCCGCGGAAGGTGTTTGCAACGCCCATTCCTCGCGCGGTGAGACTGTCTGAAGCGCCGGGTTACGGCCGACCGATCAACTATTATGACCGTGGTTCTCGTGGCAACGTGGCGTATCGCCAGCTTGCCGAGGAATTTTTGACGAAACGCAGGTAAGGAGGGAGACAATGGCAGTGAAAAAAGGTGGCCTCGGAAAAGGCCTGACCGCTTTGCTCGTGGAAAACCAGGTGGAAGATCTGGCGCCGGTAACGCTGAAACTGACCGAGGTCATCCCCAACAAAGACCAGCCGCGCCACGTCTTCAACGAAGAGGCGCTGCGCGAACTGGCGGATTCGATTGAAAAACACGGCATTTTGCAACCGTTGCTTGTGCGCCCCATGGCGGACGGCACCTATCAACTGGTTGCCGGTGAACGCCGTTGGCGTGCCGCCAAGATGGTGGGACTTAAAGAAGTGCCGGTTGTGGTGCGCGAGATGTCCGAGCAGGAAGCCGCCGCTTTGGCGCTTATCGAAAACTTACAGCGCGAGGACTTAAACCCAATGGAGGAAGCCCAGGGTTTCCGCTCGCTGATGGAGACGTATAAACTGACGCAGGAAGAAACGGCTGCCGCGGTGGGAAAATCCCGTCCTGCGGTGACGAACGCGCTTCGCTTGCTCAATCTGCCGGATGCGGTGGCGGATCTCGTGTCGGAAGGGAAACTTTCTGCCGGCCATGCCCGTGCGATTTTGGCGTTTGAGACCAGAGCTGACCAAATTGCCGCCGCCGAAAAAGCGGTGGCCGATCAGTTGTCGGTGCGTGCGGTGGAAAAGATGGCACAACAGGCCAAAAAAGAGCCGAAAACCGCCGCTAAAAAAGAGGGTGCCCGTCATCCGTTTTATGCGGAAGTGGAATTGGCGCTGTCTGAGCAGCTCGGCCGCAAGGTCAAGGTGCAGGAAGGCAAAAAAGGCGGCTTGCTCGTGTTGGAATACTACGACGACAACGATTTGAAAGCCCTTGCCAATCGGTTTACCCCCGCGGATGCGGAATGATATAGAAAACCATAGGTTTGTATAAAAAACGGAAAGAAGATGTTCTAAGATGATCGACCTGAAATTTTTGCGCGCCGAACCGGATACGGTGAAAGCCAACGTGAAAAAGCGCTGCAAAGATATGGACAAAGAGATTGACGAGATTTTGGAATTGGATGCCGAGCGACGCCAAATGACCGCTACGATTGAGGCGAAAAAAGCGGAGCAGAACGCGGTGTCCCGCAAAATCCCCCAAATCAAAAAAGAGGGCGGCGACGTGGCCGCGGTGATGGCGGAGATGAAAGCCCTTTCCGCGGAAATCAAAGAGGAAGATGCGAAACTCGCCGAACTTGAAGAGAAGCAGAAAGAACTGCTGCTGGCGCTTCCGAATATGCCCGATCCCGACGTCGTGGCCGGTGGCAAAGAGAACAACGCCGTGGTGCACGTGTGGGGCGAGAAACCGCAGTTTGATTTCGAGCCGAAAAACCACGTTGATCTCTGCGAAGCGCACGGGTTCATCGACTATGAGCGCGGTGCAAAACTCGGAGGCAACGGCGCGTGGATTTATCGCGGTATGGGTGCTCGTCTTGAATGGGCGTTGCTCAACTTCTTTATTACCGAGCATTTGAACGACGGCTATGAGATGCTTCTTCCGCCGCACATGCTCAACTATACCTGCGGTTACACCGCCGGTCAGTTCCCGAAATTTGCCGACGAAGTGTACTGGATTGAAAACTCCACCGGCGACAAGAAATTCCTGCTTCCGACGGCGGAAACCGCGCTTGTCAACCTCCACCGCGACGAAGTGCTGTCGCTCGACGAACTGCCGAAGAAATATATCGCCTACACGCCGTGCTACCGTCGCGAGGCCGGCAGTTATCGCTCGGAAGAGCGCGGTATGATTCGCGGCCACCAGTTCAACAAAGTGGAAATGGTGCAATACACCACCGCCGAAGGCTCGGATGCCGCGTTTGAGGAGTTGGTCGGCAAAGCCGAACGCTTGGTGCAAAAACTCGGCCTCCACTATCAGCTCTCGAAACTCGCCGCCGGCGACTGCTCGTATTCGATGGCGCGCACCTGCGATATCGAGATTTGGATTCCCAGTATGGGCATCTACAAAGAAGTCAGTTCTGCCTCGAATGCGCGCGACTATCAAGCTCGCCGCGGAAATATCAAATATCGCGGTGAGGACGGCAAACTCCACTTTGCCCACACGTTGAACGCCTCCGGTCTTGCGACCAGTCGCGTGTTCCCGGCGCTTGTCGAGCAATACCAGAACGCCGATGGCAGCATCACCGTTCCGGAAGTGCTTCGTCCGTGGGTCGGCACCGATGTGATCAAACTCGACAAATAAAAACAACAAGAAAAACCGTCCTGCAACGCAGGACGGTTTTTTATTATGCAAAAGAATTATTCTTCGGAGACGAACTGTTTGCGCTGTGTCAGATAGAACACCGCGCCGAGCACGATCCACACAACGAGCATAATGTAAGATTCTTTGCCGAAGTGGACACCGGACAGCCCCGGAATGGGGATGAGCTGCAACACCATAAACGTCAGGGAGAACAGCGCACCGAGCGTTGCCATCACTTTAAGGAACGGCGTGCCGTCTTTGTCGCGTCTCATCGTGACCAAGGTCGAAGCGCTCGTGAAGAAGAAACCGATGGAAGCGCCGATGGCACTCATATCCACAAACCAACCGAGCGCCTCGCGGCCGAGAATCGGGCCGGACAGCGACACGAGAATACAGAAAATCATCGCGTTTTTCGGGGTGTTGTGTTTTTCGTCAATCTTGCCGAACCATTTCGGCAGATAGCCGTCGCGGCTCATGGAATACATAAGACGGGACGAGGCGAGATAGAACCCCATAATACCGGACAGCACCGCACAGGAAACGCCCACGCCGATCAGCACTTTGCCGAACGTGCCGAGCAGTTCCTCGGCGGCGATAAGAAGTACCCAGTCGTTTGCCATCACGCGGTCCGGCCAGTATTTCTGCGCGGCGGCGGCAACCGTGTTGTTGGAGGTATACACGAAGCAACCGAACGCGATGGCGACCACCATAATGCCCATAACCTTTTTGTAGGAGAATTTGAATTCTTCTGCGGCTTGGGGAATGGTGTCAAAACCGACGAACGCCCACGGCGCAATGGCAAAGGTGGCGAGAATGGCGGAGAAGATGCCCTGCGTTCCCACGTGGGCAAAGTCGCCGACTTTACCGGTCAACGCGTTGACAGCGGCGGTTTCCTCGTTGAAGCCGGCGGCAGTAGCGGCGGCTTTGTCGAAGCCCCAAATCGGCTCCATGTTGATGCCTTTGGCTTTGGCGGAAACGAGGCCGGCAATGCACAGCGTAAAGGCGCAAATCGCCAAAAGCGAGGCGAGCACCGTTTGGACAAAACCGGCTTTTTTCACGCCGATGATGTTAAGGATACCGAACAAAACGAGGATGGACATTGCCACAATGATTTCGCCGAGGTGTACCGGAAATCCGGCGAGTTCATAGCTGAAGCCGAATTGCAGAATGTTCGCATCGCCGTCCAGTCCGTCCACAATGAGGCCGATAGCGGTGGAGTTCATCGGGACGTTGGTCAGGTACGCGGCAACCAAAAACCAGCCGCACAGATACGCAGGGGTTTTGCCAAAGCATTTTTTGGTAAAGGTGAATTCGCCGCCGGCTTTCGGATATTTCGGCACCATATAGGCATAGCTGAACGCGATGATGACCATCACGAGCGCGCCGAGGACCATGGCAATGGCGGTTCCGGCAACGCCGGAGTTCGGCAGGAATTTTTTGCCGGGGTTGATAAACGAACCCCAACCGATGATGCAACCGAAGGCGATCGCCCACACGTGCATCGGGCTCAGTTCTTTTTTGAGCCCTGTTTCTTTCTTGTCGGACATTGTTTACACTCCTTTTTTAATTATAAAACCTTACACGTCGTAGGTTTTGTCGATGGCTTTCAGCTCGCGGAAGGTGTCGATTTCCACGATATCTTCGTCTTTGCAGGGGACAATTTCGATTTTATATTGGCCTTTGTAGGCTTGGTTCGGAACGGTCTCCCAATAGCGCTCTTTACCGCCGGGCGCCATAAACGCTTCTTGAATGTGGCCGGACAGTTTGGCGCCGTCCGCGGCATTGAAGTAGTAGATACCCACCATTTGGTGGCAGTTGAGACCGCCCACTTTTTCCTCGTCCACACAACCGTCTTTGTCGGAGGTGAGGCACCAGTCGTCGGTGCGGTCTTTCCAAATGCCGAGGACGTTGGAGCGATAGTTGTATTTGCGGATGATTTTCGGGTTGGATACGAGCAAATCCGCTTCGAGGATATACGCGTCTTGCATCATATACCGGGCAACCATTGCCGAGGAAATGTTGTTTGCCTCGTTGTAGGACGGGTTTTCAAGGAATTTGACCATGGGATATTTATAAAGCAGTTGGTCAAACTGTTCCGCCAAATAGCCGCGGACAATATAGATTTCGCTGATACCTGCTTGCAGGCACGCATCGAGCAAGCTGTCGATGATGCGCGTACCGTTGACACGGACGAGTGGCTTCGGGGTATTGAGCGTGACCGGGACAAGGCGTGTGCCGAAACCGGCGGCAATAAAGATGGCCCGTTTTGCGCGGTACGGCTCCAAGGCGTTGATACCCGTCGGTGTAATGGAGCCGTCGGCAATAAAGCCGGCATCGGTCAGTTCTTTGACTGTTTTATTGATGGTGCCGAGCGAATGGCCGGTGAGCTCTTCCAGTTGACGTTGGGTGAGCGTGGTGTTTTCGGTAGCCAGCGTCGAAAGAATGTCAAATTGTTTGCGAGTCAATTCCATGAGAAAGCCTCCGTTTGTTCAGATTTTGAAATACCGATGGCGAAAAATGAACGCAAAATCGGCAAAAAACAGCAAAAAAGCGCACGCAAACCCCTGCGTTCAAAACGCAGGGGAATGTGTGTTATCTTTGAACATAGTATACACGTAAAAAACGGGGATGTCAAGAAAAATTTTCAAACCCAGAATTTTTCCGTAGGTCCGTTGAGAGACAATTCCGTCAGATGCGAATTGGTTTCCAACAGTTGATACAGCCGAGACGCAAAATACACGTCGTGGGTGGAAACACCCACGTTATAGGCGAGGATGCGCTCACGGTCGTTTTCTCTGCCGGGAGCGTTTTTGTTCACCACTGCGGAAACTTCGGCGAAGGACTTAAATTTATCGAAGTTTTTGAAGCCGCAGACGTGGCCGTAGTCGTCGCCGTAGATTTTGTCGAAGAACAGGTCGCAGTTGGTGAATCCTAAGGTGTGGATGGGGACGACCAGCACGCCTTCGTCGAAATCGTCGTCCTCACAAAAGTCCACCGGCGCATAGGTGACACCGGAAATGACCACGTCCGAGCCGCGCACGGCATCGCGATAATTGTCCACACATTCAAAATGAAGATGGGGATAGGCGGCAAATCGTTCGATAAACGATTGCTCCTGACCTTTGTAGCGCAGAAGCTTGACGGTAAACTCTTTGTCCGGCTCGGTTTCCGCCAAAACGAGAAGTGCTGCGCGCGAGACGTTGCCGAGACCGATGATGCCGAGCGTTTGATAGCCGGTTTTGGCGAAAAGACGAATGGAGTGAGCGGCCACAGCGCCGGTACGCATCGTTGTAACCCAGTTGCCGTCCATCAGCGCGAGAAACTCGCCGGTGGCCGCGTTCATCAGCAAAATGTTACTGTCCAAACTGGGTTCGCGGTTGGGGTAACGCGTAACCACTTTTACGCCGCCGACCGAAGCAGGATTGCCAATCATACACGGCATCACGTTGCAAAACGTACCGGAAACCGGTTTAATGCTGATTTTCGGGGGAAGCAGCGCGCCGTCTTTTTTGGCAATCATTTCGCTTGCCCATTGGTAGCAGGTGGTGGGGGAAATATTCAGTGCTAAAATATCCGAATAGGTAATGAGTTTCATAGTCGACTCTCCTGTTTTACGGTTGTTTTTGCAGAGAAATGGATTCTTTGTTTAATAATAGCATAGTTTTGACGGTTTTACAAGATAAAAATGAAACCCGTCCGGCAACAGCGCTGTCAGACGGGTTTTGGTTGTTTTGATCAAGCACCGAGGATACTGCCGTAGCGCACGAAGATGAACAGCGTGGAGATTACAAGCACGATAACGGTTGCGGGGGCGAGTTTCGCGCAATATTTGCCCCAGCCGATTTTGTAGCCGTGTTTGTTGGCGACCGAGATGCCCACCACGTTGGCGGAAGCACCGATCGGGGTGGCCGAGCCACCGATATCGGTACCAATCGAAAGGCCCCACGCGAGCGTTTCGAGCAGAGAGCCCGCGCCACCGGCCAAGTCGCCGATGATCGGCACCATGGTCGCGGCAAACGGGATGTTGTCCACGAATGCGCTGGCGATGGCGGAGATCCAGATGATGATAGCTACCATAAGGAACAGGTTGCCGCCGCTGATTTGACCGATAAAGTCGGCAATTTTTTGCAACACGCCGGTCACTTCCAAGCCGTTGACTACGATGAACAAGCCCACGAAGAAGAGGAGCGTTTTGTAGTCCACTTTTTTCAGCATTTCGCCGATATGTTTCGGGGCGGTCAACAGCGTGATGAGCGCGATGCCCACACCGATGGTCGCCACGGTCAAGTGGGTTTGGGCGTGGGTGATGAGCAGCACCACGGCGAGCAGGAAGATGCAGGTGGAAATGATGAAGCCGGTTTTATCCAAAATGGCTTCTTTCGGATTCGGAAGCGCCGAGGCATCCACGTGCTCGGTGGATTTGAGGTCTTTTTTGAAGACGAGCAGGAAATAGAACACCACGAACACAAGGCAGATGCCGGCGATGATGCCGGTATTCGTTAAGAAGTCGAAGAAGGAATACCCGAGCGCCGTGCCGATGATGATGTTCGGGGGGTCACCGCACATGGTGGCCGAGCCGCCGAGGTTGGCGCAGAAAATCTCCGCCAAAATCATCGGGACGGGGTTGAATTTAAGCAGCGTGCCGAGTTCAATCGTTACCGCCGCCAAGAAGAGGATAACGGTGATACTGTCGATGAACATCGAGAGGATGGCAGACATCAGCATAAAGGTGACGAACACCGCCATGGTTTTGCATTTCACGAGTTTCGCAATCTGCATACACAGCCAGCGGAAAAAGCCCACGCGTGCCATGCCTTCCACCATGATCATCATGCCGGCGATAAAGACGATGGTTTCCCAGTTGACACCGCCTTCGCTTTCGCTGTTTTCGGCGGCTTTGTCTTCACCGTTTTCGGCAACAGCACTTTCGTCGGCTTTCGCGATGTCGCTTTCGTCATCGCCGCTTTCTTCGGCGGCATACCAGAAGTCGGGTTTGACGAACGCTTCAAGGTTGATCGTTTTCCAAGCGGCTTTGCCGTCGTGCATCACGAGGCCGAACACCACCACGAGAGTCAGAAGACCGCATCCGAGCGTTACCAGATGACGCGGAATCTTGTCAATGATGATAAGCGCGAACATCGTGACAAAAATCAGAGTTGCAAGTGTCGCTGCCATGTTTCTATCTCCTATCGTTACGTCTTAAAAAAGACGGATTTTATGTGTCCTCTGCGCAAGGCGCGCAACAGTCGAATTATAGCACAGGACATCAAAAAAAGCAAGGATTATTTTTCACAAAAAGGGGATTTTGTATAAAAGAAAACTGGGCGGTTACACTAAAAGAGCAACAATAAAAAAGTAAGGAGAATGGTTTATGAAAGCAACCGGTATTGTGCGCCGTATTGATGACCTCGGACGGGTGGTGATTCCGAAAGAAATTCGTCGAACTATGCGGATTCGTGAGGGAGATCCACTGGAAATATTTACCGATAAAGACGGAGAAGTGGTGTTTAAGAAATATTCACCGATGGGGGAACTGGCTGCGTTTGCAACGCAATATGCCGACGTAATGTCGCGCGCGTGCGGTGCGCCGGTGCTGATTGCCGACCGCGACCGTGTTGTGGCGGCGGCAGGGGTACCGCGACGGGAGTTTTTGGAGCGGCCGCTGACGGAACAACTGGAACAGTATATGGAATCACGACGCAGTTACGTGGCGACCGCCACGGAAGCGACTGCCTTTTTCCCGGTGGAGGGAAACGACCGCCGTGCCTCGGTGTGTTATCCCATCTTGTCCGCCGGTGACGTGACCGGCGCGGTGTGTTTGATGCTCCCCGAATCGGGCGCGCTTCCCGGCGAGGGTGACATTAAAATGACGCAAGTCGCCGCAGGGTTCTTAGGAAAACAAATGGAAGAATAAAGCACGAGCCACATCCATTGGATGTGGCTCGTGCTTTGTGTAAAATTATTCTTCGCCGAACAGTTCCGCGAGCGCGGTGTCGACCGCATCCCACGTTTCATCGTTCTCAATGGGAAGTAAGTTGGCATCGCCGTTTTTAAGCGGTTCGCCCAAAATCGAGGCAAACACCGCAAGGGCACCGTTTTCGTCCTCGGTGCCGTCGGTGTAGGCGATGACCTCGCCCTCGTCACAGGGGAAAGAGAACAGAATCTCACATTCGTGGATTATCCCTTGCTCGTCGGTCAGCGTAAACGCGCCGTTTTCCAAAAATTCTTCGTTTTTCTTGCTCATATTTCGTCATCCTTTGCTCAATTTTGTTACAGTATATCACATCGCCGCGGGATTGTAAAGAAAAAGCGCCGAGCGGTGAAGGAAACCGGAAATAGTATGCTTGCTTTGGGGAATTTCGTAGGGCAGGGGAGGGCGATTGCCGCCATCAGTTGGTGCGATGTTCTAAAACGGCAAGACCAAGGCCTTGCCCTACAACACCGCCGCGGGTGGGTGCAAAATTTCACGCACCCCTATCGCGGGCATCTTCTGTGAAAACTTCGTTCAGCCCACGTACACAAGAGAAATAAAAAAACCGCCGAGCGGATGCTCGACGGTTTTTCTTGTCGGATGAAAAACTCTTATTTGAGTTCGGCTTTCGCGCCAGCTTCTTCGAGTTTCGCTTTGAGAGCCTCGGCTTCCTCTTTCGGAGCGCCTTCTTTGATGGCTTTCGGGGCAGCCTCGACCATCTCTTTGGCTTCTTTCAGGCCAAGACCGGTAGCTTCGCGGACCGCTTTGATAACAGCGATCTTGTTGGCGCCGGCGTCGGTCAGAACGACGTCGAACTCGGTTTTCTCAGCAGCAGCTTCGCCGCCGGCAGCAGCGCCACCGGCCACAACGGCCACCGGAGCAGCGGCGGAAACGCCGAACTCCTCTTCAATAGCTTTCACGAGCTCGTTCAGCTCGAGAACGGTCATTTCTTTGATTTCGTCAATCATTTTGGTGATTTTCTCAGACATTGTACTTACCTCCATAAAGTAATTTTTAATAAATTTGTTGAAGCATTAGGCTTCGGCAGGAGCGGCTTCTTCGCCACCACCCTGTTTTTCGGCAACGGCGTTGATCGCGCGCGCCAGGCCGGCAATCGTGGCATTCAAGCCACCAGCCAACATCGCCAAAAGGGTTTCTTTCGGCGGAATGCTTGCCAGTTCTTTCACCGTTTCCGAAGAAATGACTTTGCCCTCAAAGAAACCGGCTTTCACGGTGAAGTTTTCGTTCTTCTCCGCGAATTCGCACAGCACTTTGGCGGCGGCAAGCTCATCGCTCTCACTGGTGGCGAGAGCCGTGGTGCCTTCGAGAACGTCTTTCAGTTCCGAGAGGCCCGCGACGTCAGCGGCACGGCCGAGCATGGTGTTTTTGACAACCGCATACTCAACGCCGGCTTCACGCAGAGAACGACGAAGCGCGGTATCGTCCGCCACGGAGATACCTTTGTAGTCCACCACCACACCGGCGACGGATTTCTGCAGTTTCTCCGAAAGAGCGGCGACGAGCGCTTGCTTTTCTTGCAGGACAGATTCGTTAGGCATTAGATTTTCACCTCCGACAAAATAGGGTTTTGCCGTTTTTCCAAAAAGAAAGCCCTCTCTGCTTTCACAGAGAGGGCGCAATCATACCAAATCAAAACGCAAGGCGTTTTCGGTTGACGCTTTTCGACCTCGGCAGGCGGGGAATCCCATTATACGCAAAGCGCACCTGCTGTCTGTGGAAGAACAGCAATGATATCTTACCATATCCTTTCGGATATTGCAAGCATTTTTTGCGACACGACGAAAAATTCGTCCGTCGGGTTTAGCCGCTGATTTTCAGCGGATTCACGCGGACACCCGGGCCCATGGTGGAAGACACCACACAGGAGCGGATGTACTGGCCTTTGGCCGCAGCCGGTTTGGCGCGGACAATGGCGCCCAGCAGAGCGTCAAAGTTCTCTTGGAGTTTCTCGGCACCAAAGGAAACTTTGCCAATCGGGCAGTGGATGATGTTGGTTTTATCGAGACGATACTCGATTTTACCGGCTTTGGCATCGTTGACGGCTTTCGCAACGTCCGGGGTAACGGTGCCGGCTTTGGGGTTCGGCATAAGACCGCGCGGACCGAGGACTTTACCGAGGCGGCCGACGACACCCATCATATCCGGGGACGCGATGACCACGTCGAAATCCATCCAACCGCCGTTGATTTTGGCGACCAGATCGTCGGTGCCGACAAAGTCGGCGCCGGCATCGAGAGCGGCTTGCTGTTTGTCCTCTTTGCAGAAGACGAGGACGCGAACGTCTTTACCGGTGCCGTTCGGCAGAACGACGGCGCCGCGGACCTGCTGGTCAGCGTGGCGGCTGTCAACGCCGAGGCGGACATGGACTTCGACGGTCTCGTCGAATTTGGCTTTACCGGTTTTCACCGTGAGATCCAGCGCTTCCGGAATATCGTAAAGCGTCTGGCGATCGAACAGCTTTTGGCTGTCCGTATATTTTTTACCGTGTTTCATTTTAAGGTTCCTCCCTAAGATTACCTACCCACAAAGGGGTGGCTTGGTGGTATATCGGAATGCTGAGGATTTCCTCCCACCCGAATCGGTCAATATCAGTCGACGACGGTGATACCCATACTACGCGCGGTACCGGCGATCATGCTCATCGCGGTATCGATGTTGGCGGCGTTGAGGTCCGGCATCTTGGTTTCCGCGATTTTGCGGATTTGTTCTTTGGTGATCTGAGCCACTTTGTTTTTGTTCGGCTCACCGGAAGCTTTGTCGATGTTGCAGGCCTTTTTAATCAGGACCGCTGCCGGCGGAGTTTTGGTAATGAACGTAAACGAGTGGTCGGCATACACCGTGATGACGACCGGAATAATCATACCGATGTCGTTTTTGGTGCGCTCGTTGAATTCTTTCGTGAACGCCATGATGTTGACGCCGTGCTGACCGAGAGCCGGGCCAACCGGGGGAGCCGGCGTTGCTTTGCCGGCGGGGATTTGAAGTTTAATGTAACCGATAACTTTCTGAGCCATTTTTAGCACCTCCAAAAATCGTGGTGGATGACGGAACGCCGTCGCCAAAGGTACGGAGCCCCTCCCACAGCCGGAAGAGTGTCCGGCGCACAGTTCCACGCGGTCGGTTCACCGCGTTTTGCTTAAAGTTTAGTCCATAAGTTCTGCCTGATCGGGTTCGAGTTCCACCGGGGTTTCCCGACCGAACATCGAAACGGTCACGCGCACTTTGCTTTTTTCCGCATCGATCTCTTCCACCTTGCCGGTGAAGTTCTCGAGCGGGCCGTCAATGATACGGACCATATCGCCGACGGCATAGTTGATGACGGTTTCGCGTTTTTCAACACCCAGGCGAGCAATCTCATCTTCGGTCAGCGGAACGGGTTTGCCGTTCGGGCCGACGAAGCCGGTGCAGCCGCGAGTGTTGCGCACGACGAACCAAGAATCGTCCGTCATGACCATTTTCACCAGCACGTAGCCGGGGAAGATCTTGCGCTCAACCTCTTTTTTCTGGTTATCCTTCATTTCGACAACCGTTTCGGTAGGAACGCGGACCTCGTGGATCCAGTCCTGCAACTTGCGGTTCTCGACGATGGTTTCCAGATTGGTGGCTACTTTGTTTTCGTAGCCGGAGTAGGTATGGATAACATACCATTTTGCTTCTTCCGCCATCGAAATCCTCCTTATTTCAGCAGCAAGCCGATGAGGCCGCCCAAGCCGAAATCGATGACGCAGACGATCGCGCCGACGATGGCACACATGGCAATCGTAGCCCACGTGTTGTTCCACAGAGCGGACCAAGTCGGCCAAGAGATCTTCTTGAACTCGCCCTTCAACTCTTTCAGGTAGCGTTTGAAGCCGCTTTCTTTTTTGGCTTTTTTCGCTTTCGCAGGAGTGGCGGGCGTTTTGTTTTCAGCCACGTTGACTCCTCCTTACTTCGTCTCCCTGTGAAGGGTGTGTTTGCGGCAGAACCGGCAATATTTGTTCATTTCCAGTCTGTCCGGATCGTTTTGCTTGTTTTTCATCGTGTTGTAGTTGCGCTGCTTGCACTCGGTGCAAGCCAGAGTGATCTTCACTCGCATAATAACGGCACCTCCTTATAAGCCTCCCTCGTAAAAACAACGGGGCTGTGCAAAAAATCGCACAAAAAATACACCTCCGCAAAAACGAGGTAAAGTCACTATACCACACCTTGTTCCGTTCGTCAACACTTTTTTCGAAAAAAATCGAATTTTTTTCCTTTATATATTACCTATTAGATATACGCGCGCGCGTGCGAATTATTATATTTTTTAAAAAAAATAATAAAAAAACACTGGAAATTTGAAAAAACATCTGTTATACTGTAAAATACAAAATTTTGCGATAAAAATATTCAAAGTATATTCAGGAGGAGTATTCATGGCACACAAGTACGTTTATCTGTTCAGCGAGGGTAACGCAACTATGCGCGAATTGCTGGGAGGAAAAGGCGCAAACCTGGCCGAAATGACCAACATCGGCCTTCCTGTCCCACAGGGTTTTACCATCTCTACCGAGGCCTGCACACAGTATTATGAGGATGGTCGCCAAATCAATGAGGAGATTATGGCGCAAATTATGGAGTATATCGAGAAAATGGAGGAAATCACCGGCAAAAAATTCGGTGACAAAGAGAATCCGCTTCTCGTTTCCGTTCGTTCCGGCGCACGTGCGTCTATGCCGGGTATGATGGACACCATTTTGAACCTCGGTCTTAACGAAGACGTGGTGAACGTCATCGCGGAACGTTCCAACAATCCGCGTTGGGCGTGGGACTGCTATCGCCGCTTTATCCAAATGTATTCCGACGTGGTGATGGAAGTCGGCAAAAAATATTTCGAGCAACTCATCGACGAGATGAAAGCCAAAAAAGGCGTCACCCAAGACGTGGAGCTGGATGCGAATGATTTGAAAGAACTCGCGATGCAGTTCAAAGCCGAGTATAAATCCAAAATCGGCGAGGATTTCCCCACCGATCCGAAAGAGCAGTTGATGGGCGCTGTTAAAGCGGTGTTCCGTTCGTGGGACAATCCGCGTGCCAACGTTTATCGTCGCGACAACGATATTCCGTATTCGTGGGGTACCGCCGTCAACGTCCAGATGATGGCGTTCGGCAATATGGGTGATGATTGCGGCACCGGCGTGGCATTTACCCGTGATCCGGCGACCGGCGAAAAGAAACTGATGGGCGAGTTCTTGACCAATGCCCAGGGTGAAGACGTGGTTGCCGGCGTGCGTACGCCGATGCCTATTAAAGAGATGGCGGACAAGTTCCCCGAGGCGTATGAGCAGTTTGTGAACGTGTGTGCGCTTCTCGAAGACCACTACCGCGATATGCAGGATATGGAATTCACGGTGGAACACGGCAAACTGTTTATGCTCCAATGCCGCAACGGCAAACGTACCGCGCAGGCGGCGCTGAAAATCGCCTGCGACCTCGTGGACGAGGGGATGATTTCGAAAGAACAAGCGGTTGCGATGATTGATCCGCGCAACCTCGATACCTTGCTCCATCCTCAATTTGATGCAAAAATCCTTAAAGCCACCGCGCCGATCGGCAAAGGCCTCGGCGCCTCTCCCGGTGCGGCGTGCGGCAAAGCGGTGTTTACCGCCGACGATGCCGAAGCGTGGAATAACCGCGGTGAAAACGTGCTGCTTGTCCGTTTGGAGACTTCACCGGAAGATATTACCGGCATGAAAGCTGCGCAGGGCATTTTGACTGTCCGCGGCGGCATGACTTCTCACGCGGCGGTGGTCGCGCGCGGCATGGGCAAATGCTGTGTGTCCGGCTGCGGCGAGATTGAGATGCACGAAGAAGAAAAATACTTTGTCCTCGGCGGCAAAACGTTCCGCGAGGGCGATTTCCTGTCCATTGACGGCTCGACCGGCAACATTTATGACGGCGTTATCCCCACAGTGGATGCGACCATCGCCGGCGAATTCGGCCGCATTATGGAGTGGGCGGACGGGTTCCGTCGCCTGAAAGTGCGCACCAACGCCGACACCCCGACCGATGCCGCCAAAGCGGTGGAACTGGGCGCGGAAGGTATCGGTCTTTGCCGCACGGAGCATATGTTCTTTGAGGCAGACCGCATCAAATCCATCCGCAAAATGATTGTTGCCAAAACCGCCGAGGCGCGCAAGGCCGCTCTCGACGAGATTTTGCCGCTGCAACAGGGCGACTTCGAAGAGATGTATCGCGTGTTGGAAGGCCGCCCGATGACCGTTCGCTTCCTCGATCCGCCGCTGCACGAGTTTGTGCCGCAAAAAGAGGAAGATTTGGCGGAACTCGCCTCCGAACTGAATATCGGTGTGGACGAACTGCGTAACGTGGTTGCCGATTTGCACGAATTTAACCCGATGATGGGCCACCGCGGTTGTCGCTTGGCGGTGACGTATCCCGAAATCGCCGCAATGCAGACGACTGCCGTTATCAACGCGGCGCTGACCGTCAACAAAGAGCACCCGGAATGGAACATCGTTCCGGAAATTATGATTCCGCTCGTCGGCGAAGTGAAAGAGTTGAAATACGTGAAAGACGTGGTGGTGAAAACCGCGGACGACGTAATCAAAGCCGCCGGCAGCAACCTGACCTATAAAGTGGGTACGATGATTGAGATTCCGCGCGCGGCGTTGACCGCCGGCGATATCGCCAAAGAAGCGGAGTTCTTCTCGTTCGGCACGAACGACTTAACGCAGATGACCTTCGGCTTCAGCCGCGACGATGCAGGCAAATTTCTCAACTCCTACTACGATGCGAAGATTTACGAGTCCGATCCGTTTGCCAAACTGGATCAGACCGGTGTCGGTATGCTCGTGGAGATGGCGGCGAAAGCCGGCCGCGCCACTCGCCCCGATTTGAAACTCGGTGTGTGCGGCGAACACGGCGGCGATCCGTCCTCGGTGGAGTTCTGCCACAAAATCGGCCTCGACTACGTGTCCTGCTCGCCGTTCCGCGTGCCGCTGGCGCGCCTTGCCGCCGCACAGGCCTCGCTTAAAGAAGCGAAATAATTATATTCCGCAGGGGACAATGCCGTATCTTCTCGCATAACGACAACCTTTTCGGCGGAAATTTGATTGTTGCAAATAACAAGTTACTATTCCACAATATTCAAGGTGTCATTTTAAGGGGTGCTGTAATATGAAAAAGCTTTTTTTGCTTCTTGTTTTGATGGTGTTTTCTTTAACTGCGTGTACCCAAGGATATTATGAATCTCAGGGCGATTTGCCAAAGGATGATGCAACCGAATCGTTAACTACGAGTCCCCAAACATATCGCGAACCTCAAGGTAATTTGCCAATTGACGATGTAACCGAAAACTATATGTATATAGATGGAAAGGAAATATATTTACCTTGTTTTTTTCGTGATTTTACATCTTACGGCTGGTCTTTGACAGATGATTCAGATATTGAGCCTAACTGGGCGCTCAATTGCGGAAACAGCCAACCGGATGGCAATGTTTTGGAATTCAAAAACCAGAAATATGAAACAATTGGGTCGATTACACTGAGAAATGAAAGTGATGTCACTTTAGAGGTTGAATCATGTGTTGTTTCTGACGTTGTGTTAAATGCAGAAAAAGGAACTTTCGTTTTGCCGGGTAATATAACAGAAACGTCAACAAAAGAGGAAATAATTGAAGTTTTCGGCACAGATGTTGACAATCCATATTACGAAACCGTTGAAATGGGGGAAGATTCTATTTGTTATGGTTATCCGTACAACAATAAAATGTTACGTTATGATTTTTATTTTGACGGAAACGTGCTCAAATGGGTCAAAGTTTTGAATGTGACCGACACAGATAATTTTGCTTGATTTTATTCCTTTTCCAACAGCTCGGCGCAGGCTTCGCCTAAGAAAGGCTGAAGAACGGCTTAACAAAAACGTGGTATAGGGAGAGAGCTTTTATGAAAAACACGCGAACTCTTGAAGAACAAGTAGCGCAAATGACCGAAGAACAAAAAGACAAGATTGTTAGAATTGGCACCGGATTTTTGCTGGCATTGTGTGTCGTGGACATTCCGCTTTTGTTGTTTTCATGGATAGGCTTTTGGGCTATGACAGAAGCGAGTTACGAGCGTGCTGACAGTATTTTCATCTTGAGCTTGAGCACGGGTATCCTGGCTATGATTTTTACAATCGGCGTTGTTCTTTTTGTAAAACTTAAGTACCCTGAATATAGCGACGGGAAGCGGAGATATATTCGCAAAGAGAGAAAAGCCAGAAAAAAATAAGTGTTACAACCAAAAACCCCACTCGTCGAGTGGGGTTTTTGTTGACTTTTTTGCAAAAAAAATATAAAATATAGGGTAAGGCTTTGAAAAGAGGGCGAGATTGTGGAAAGAATCAAAAGTTTTACCGTAGACCATACGAAATTGCTGCCCGGTGTGTACGTCAGCCGCGAGGATGCGGCAGGCGGACAGCCGGTGACGACCTACGATATTCGTCTCACTCGCCCGAACTTCGAGCCGGTGATGGAAACCGGCGAAATTCACACCATTGAGCATATCGGCGCGACCTATCTCCGCAACCGCGCCGACGTGAAAGAGCGCGTGATTTATTGGGGGCCGATGGGCTGTCGCACGGGATTTTATCTCATTTTGTCCGGCGCGCCTGCACTTTCCGAGGTGGAGGCACTGATGCGCGATTTGTTCGCGTTCACCGCCGCGTTCGAGGGAGCGATTCCCGGCGCGACACCGGTGGAATGCGGCAACTATTCGGATATGGACTTGCCTGCGGCGAAAGCGCGTGCCGAAAAATACGGCGCGATTTTGCAAGCCGGTGCGTGGAAATAATTTTTGCCGCGCGTAACCAAACATTGCTCGCCGCGGTATTATGAGTGACAGAGAATCGAAACGGAGGAATGAACGATGCCGAAAAGAGTACTTACCGCCTGGAAAGGATTCGAAGCCATACAGAATCTGTTGGAGGAAAGAGAAGAAGATATTCTTATCCAAGATGACTTTTTTACAATGCTTCGAGTTCTTGAAGGATCGGCTGACGTCTATGATAAATACGGCAACCGGATGGAGCCGTCCTTTTATGAGCATTTTATGGATCGACGTCAGGAAAACCCGGAGGGCGCGAACCTTTCGAGCGAAGTTTTCTATCTGCAAAGCACGGAAAACAAAGACGAGGTGTATGAACTCAACGTGTCGTACAACGGGAATGTTCCTCATTTGAATCTCAACACCGCGGCAATGACCGAGAAAGAATGGAAGATTCGCACGAATATGCCGGCGACCGATGAGGAAAAAGCGGAGTTGACGCAGTCGATCGGTCAAATGGTTATGAATGCGCCCGTGCTCGGTCAAGACGGGCAACCTCTGAAAGAGAGCGATTTGGAGAAAGATATTCTTGCGCATCTGGAAGAAAAACGAGTTGCGGAGAACGCCTTTTTGAACGCCGGCAACAACAACGTCGAGGAGCTCGGGCAGGAACTTGCCGAAAAAGCCAAAGCGAGCGTTTTCTATCTGCCGGATCCCGAAAACGAAAATAACGTGTATCCCGTGGAGGTCGATTACAGCAGCCGCGTTCCCTCGCTGAAAAAGAGCGAACAATCGATTGCCAAGGAAAATATGTGGAATCGCGTTATCGAAAACGCATTTCCGGATAAGAGCGCGAAGATTTATGACAAAGACGGCAACTTTTTGGGCAGACAAGAGATGCTGCAGGAGTATTTTTTAGATCAGCAGCGCAAAAAGCTCGAGGGAGAATCCGTTGAGGACGAACTGCTTTACGTGCAAACCGGTAAAAACAAGGAGAATCTTCTTGCTGTTTCGGTGGGCTATGATCAAAGCGGTCTGAAAATGGTGAAAGGCTTTGAGCCGCTCTCCAAAACGGCGCAAGAGCAGATGAACAAAAAAATCGCCCAAGCCGAAGCGGCGGACCTCGCCGAAGAAAACGAGCCGGAGAACGAGGTGAATGCCGAGGAGATCGCCCAGCGCAAAGAGGCGGCAGTCGGCAATTTCTTGGCTGCGTGGAAAGAGGTCGAAGATTTCAAAAAATCGCCCGGTATGGAAAACCGCGGCATGGATATTTTGTCGGTCAACAAGCTGAACCGTGCGCTGGAAGGCGTGCAGGGCGTTGCCGTTGTGTACGATAAAGACGGCAAGGCGCTGGAGGGCGATGCGTGGACGTCGTATTTGACCAACAACCAAACCCGCTTTGAAAAAGGCGAAAAGATCCCGCAGGATACGTTCTATCTGCAATGCAAGGACAACGATGAAAAGATGTTCAAGCTGTCGGTGGACTACGGTAAAACGAAACCGACTTTGAAACTGGACAAAACGCCGATGCCCGACAAGGACCGCCTTGAATTGACCGGCAAATGGGAAGCCGAAAAAACCGCGCATGAGGCGTTTAAGGAAGCCGGCCTCGATCTCGATGATCTGCGTATGCGCCGCGAACTGATCGAAAGTGCCCCGAAGCGTCTTTTGAATGCGTTCAAAGGTGTGCAGGAGATGAAAAAAGCGCCCGATTTCAGTCATCCCGAAAAGGATGCGGCTATGATGGAATTGGGCAAGAATCTGGAGAACGTGCAGGGCGTTGCCACCGTTTGCGATGCTGCCGGCAACAAGCTGGAGGGCGATGCGTGGTTGGAACATATTGCCGCCAAACAAATTTCGCGTGCATCGGGCGAAAAAGTGCCGAAAGATACCTTCTACCTGACCTGCAAGGAAGACAACTCCAAAATGTTCAAGGTCACGGTGGAATACGGCAAAAACAAGCCGAAGTTCAAAATCGACAAAACACCGGTTGCCGAGGACGACCGTTGGAAGCTCCGTGGCGAATGGCAAAAGAATGCCGCCGCAGCGCAAAAAGCGGCGGCGCAGTTGGATGTGAAAGATCCCAACGCACAAGACTCGCCCGAAAAGCAAAACCAGAAAGAAAAAACCGCGGTGGCGGCGAAAAACCTTGCCAAAGGCGCGGCGGTTGAGAAAAATCTAGAAAAAGTGGCGAAAAACGCCACCGAAACCGTGATCACGCCGTCTTTGGACGAAAGAAGAAAAGCGGCGGGCAAGGATGCCCACGGATACAGCGAGCCGTCTTGGAAAAAATATGACGTCAACGCCAAAAAAGCCGGCAAATCCGGCCTTGTGATGGAGATGGCCGAAATGGAGCCGCTTGTGGACGAGAAGAAAGAACCCGAATCGGCGCTGAAAAACTTTGATAAGGAGTTCACGGAAAGAGAAAAAGAGCGGCAAAAAAAGCTTTCGCCGGAAGAACGGGATATGGGCCGTATCAACAAGAAAACGAACTCGTTGGTGAACAAAGAAATCGACAAGTCGCTTAAAGGGAATGATGTGGAGGCCCAGGAAAAGACACGGGACATGACGAAAAACTTCCGCCGTGATATACTGGATGCCGCAAAAGAAAACGACAGCGTGCGTACTCTGCTTGCCAACATGGAAAACTCCACGATGCAGCAGTTGTATAAAGCGTACAGTGATGACGTGCAAAACGGCATCGACCCGAAACTCAAAGGAGTGCTTAACGAAGCGGTGCAGCAGGCAGAGGTCGAGAAAAACGCCGCCAACGCCATCAACAGGGAAGCGGAGTATTTCCCCATCCCGAACAACGAGGATTTGGAAAACGTTCAATCCCAGCAACAGCAGCAACAAGCGGAAGAAAACAAGGCGCTGGAAGAGATCCAAGTCAAACAAATGGTGTAAAAGAAAAACGACCGACAGAAACGTATCTGTCGGTCGTTTTGTTTTTTTGGATTAGGTGTCGGCGCGCGAAGGCGCGTTGTTTCGCACAAACAGCAACACAAACGCAAAGGTGAGGCGCGCGGTGGTGGTGGCGAGATAGGCCACGCAAAAGCCCCAAAGGCCCCACAACGCCGTGGAGGGAATACAGAACAGCACAAAAAGAATGGCGTAGACAACGTTTACCCACAACTGGTCCTGCTTTTTGCCGAATCGGAGGAGAACGGTGTTGAGCAGGTTGCCGGCGAAATACAGGATTTGCGCCAGGTTGCCGAGCCACAAAAACGGTTTGACCGTTTGGTATTCGTTGGGATAGAGAAGCGGAATAAGAATGATGGATGCCACAAAGCAACCAAGCATCCCCAAAAGGGAAATGGCAACCGATCCCCCGGCCAAGAGCGAAATGACGCGTTTTTTCAGAGCGCCTTTGTAGCGCATCAAATAGCCGATAAGCACACTGTTGAGTGGGGTGGTAATCAATGTCATCGTTTTGCCGATGAGGGAGGCAAGGTAATAGGTGGTGACAGCGGAATCGTCCACCAAAAATTTAAGAATCAGGCGGTCGCCGTTAAAGATGATGTTCGCAATGATGTTGCTGGCAAACAGCGAAAGCACAGTGGCGCCGATAGCGGTGAATTCCGACCGCTCGGGAACGCCGTCCGGCCGCAGAGCCGAGCCTTTCCACAATACGTAGGTTACGCCGAGGACTTCGCCGAACAGCAACGACAACACCCAGTTGCCGTTGTACATAAACAGCAGTGCGCCGGCGACGTAGCCGATGCTGATGAGAAGGTAATAGAGAAAATACCCTTTGTAGTTGAGCGACAGGCGGAATTCCACGTCGGCATAAAACCGCCACATGGTAAATCCGATAAGAAGAGCAAACAGCCCGGCGTTCATAAGGTCCAAATCGAGCAAATCGCGGCACAAGATGGCCGTAACGCCGAACGTGACGGCGCCGATGCCCAAAAGAATCAGATACGAGCGGTTTTTGACCGATTCGCCTTTGTTGCACATACGGGCGTAGTTGCAAGCGGAGCCGAGGGAAATGGCCACAATATTCATCAGTGACAGCAGATACAGAATGTTGCCGTAAGCATCACTGCCCAAGCGATTATCCCATAACGGATACACCAAAAACTGCGCCACCACGTTCATAAGAACAATGCCGGCGATGCTCCATATGGAGTCCGTTAGGATGGATTTTCCCAATTTCTTCATAGCGATTCCTGCTTATTCTTCGATTTGGCGGTCTTCCTCATCTAAGTGGTGGATGTAGCCTTCTTTTACGGGAGTACGCCAGTTGTCGCCATAATAAAGGCGCATTTCGTCTTCGTAGTCCTTAACGGTGGGGAATTCGCGGCCGCGCAACGTGCAGGTTGCCACGCCACTTGTAAAAATCGCGTCCGGAAGGGGACGAAGGTATGGCAACGGTACGTTGGTTTTGACACGATAAGGGGTGTCGAGGTCGTTGTATTTAAATGTCAGCTTTCGGAAGCGGTTGTAGAGGAAAGAAATCGGGAACAGTTTTCCCAGTAGCGACAACACGGCAACGCTGACTTTTTGAACCCCTTTGTATTCGCCGAGATCCACTTTGTAGCGGCGAGACATCGCCAGCCCGTAAAGCGTTTTTACGGAAAACACCATCCGTTTGGCGCCGGATTCGGTTTTGGGGGCTTTGGCCATAATAAAAACATCCGCGCCGACGTGGGAGGCAAAGTCTTTGTAGTACCGGTCTTCGTCGGTCAATTCCCGGATGGGATAGCGGTCGTCATAGATGCGAACAATAAAATCATAAAACCCCGGAGCCCGTTCCTGTGGCTCGGCAAAATGGAGATGTTCCGGCAGGTTTTTGATCATGGCCGCTTTGAACGCCTCGTAATCTTCCGACAGGACTTTGATATCCAAATCATCGTCCCACGGAATAAAATCGCCGCCGCGAATGGCACCCAATTCTGCGCCGCTATCCAAAAAATAGCGGACGTTTTCTTTTTTGGCGATATCGTCGATGGTGCACAGCACGTCGAACAGACGGTCTTGCAATTCGGGGAGTTTCATAGCGGCGTCTCCTTTGCAGTTTGCGTTTCATCCGTTTATTTTACCACACTCCCTGTGAGCTGTCAAGAAAACTGTCCCCGTCTCACGTATGTGAATAATTATTTAATAAAAGAAAAAGTGCTTGACGGAGGTTTCCTTAGTTGCTATAATGATAAATTGGAATAAAATGGACCACTGTACATCCGAAAGGAGAGCCTTATTTATGCTCGAACTGAAACAAATTACAAAAATCTATCCTGCCGGCGGCGAAAACGTTCAGGCGCTGAAAGGTATCGATATGCAATTCCGCAAAAGCGAATTCGTATCCGTCCTCGGTCCGTCCGGCTGCGGTAAAACCACCCTGCTCAACATTATCGGCGGACTGGATCAGTACACCGACGGCGATTTGCAGATTAACGGCCGTTCCACCAAGGATTTCAAAGACCGCGATTGGGATACGTATCGCAACCATTCCATCGGCTTAGGGTTCCAAAGCTACAACCTCATTCCGCACCAGACGGTTCTTCAAAACGTGGAGTTGGCGCTGACGCTGTCCGGCGTGAAAAAAGCCGAGCGCAAAAAACGCGCCAAAGAAGCCCTCATTCGCGTGGGCTTGAAAGACCAAATGAAGAAAAAACCGGCGGAGATGTCCGGTGGTCAGATGCAGCGTGTCGCCATCGCCCGTGCTATCGTCAACAACCCGGATATCATTTTGGCGGATGAGCCGACCGGCGCTCTCGATACCGAGACCAGCAAGCAGGTTATGGACATCCTCAAAGAAATCGCCAAAGACCGCTTGGTCATTATGGTTACGCACAACCCGGATTTGGCCGAGGAGTACTCCACGCGCATCATCCGGATGCTCGACGGCCGCGTGATTGACGATTCGGCGCCGCTTGCCGAAGAGGAAGTCGCGACCGAGAAAGCGGAATCGAAGGAAAAGGCCGAAAAAGAGGCGAAAAAGAAAAAACCGTCGATGTCGTTCGGCACGTCGTTCGGCTTGTCTCTGAAAAACCTGTTTACCAAAAAAGGCCGGACGGCACTGACCTCGTTTGCCGGCTCTATCGGCATCATCGGCATTTCGCTGATTTATGCAGTGTCCCAAGGCACCACCACCTATATCGACACGGTGCAGGAGGAGACGTTGTCTTCTTATCCGCTGACGCTTGAAGCCCAGCACGCGGACCTCGGTGATTTGATCGAGACCTTTATGGGCAAAGCGGAGTCCACCCACGACCACGAAAAAGATGCCGTGTACCAAAAAGCGATGCTGCGCGATTTGATTAACGCGGCGAGCACTATGGACGTTCATTCAAACGACCTGGCGGCGTTCAAAAAATATTTGGAAGAAGAGCGCGACAAAGAGGGCAGCGATTTGCAAAAAGCCGTCGCCGGTGTGCAGTATACCTACGGTATGGATATGCTTGTGTACACCAAAAATGCTGACGGCGAAGTAATGCAATCCGATGCGGAAGCGCTGATGCAGGAACTGTTGGCCGATTATATGAAAGTGGATCTCTCGGCTATGAAACAGATGCAAAACCAGTCGGGTATGGCCGGCATGTCTTCTTCCGGCGCCAAGGTGTGGCAGGAAATGCTCCCCGGCGACAACGGAAAGGCTATCAACCCCATTTTGGAAAAACAGTATGACGTGGTGTATGGCAACTGGCCGACGAAGTACAACGAAGTCGTGTTGATTATGGATGAAAACAATGAAATCAACGACCTGGCGCTGTACGCGTTGGGATTGATTCCCAAAGACGATATCACCACGCTGATGAAGGCGGCTTCGGAAAAGGCCGAGGCGGATATTGCCACGAGAAGCTGGTCCTATGAAGAAATCTGCAACAAAGAATTCAAAGTCGTGATGGCGGCGGATTGCTTTACCGATTCGGACGGCGACGGTCTCTTTACGGATGTGCGTGTTGCGGATAACGGAAATGATGACAAGGCGAATAAGGACAAACTTCTGAAATGGCTGTATGACGAAAAAGGCGTGGATATGAAAGTGGTTGGTATCATCCGTGCCAACGAGGATGCGACCTCGACGATGCTCACCGGCGCCATCGGCTACACGACGATGCTCACCGACTACGTGGTGGAGCAGAACGAAAAATCGCCGGTTATCCAAGCCCAACTTGCCAACCGGGATATGGACGTGATTGCCCATCCGGAAATGGGAGCCGGAAAAAGACTTCCCTTTAAGACCGGCGCCGCCACCGATGTGGCCGACAAAGCCCAAAAGTTCAAAGACTATATCCAAACGTTGACCACGGACAACGATATTGACGGCAAAGCCGAAGCATACAAGAAAATTGCCGCCTATCTTCCGGACGATCAACTGCAACAGCTGGCCATGGCGCAACTTGCCGAACTGGACCGCGAAACCAAAGTGGGCATGGCGTTGGATGGCAGTAAAGAGATGGGCCTCAACGAGGACGAGGCAAAAGCCTATATCGAAAGCATGAGCGATGAGGATTTGGATGCGGCGCTGTTGCCTGGCTTTGTGGAGGCAATCAAACAGCAGACCGTCGCGACCGTGGAGCAACAGCTTGCCGGAGTTCCGTCGGAACAACTGGCGGCGATGCTGGATGCGGAGATGGCGCAAAACCCGGACGACAAATACTCCGAGGATAAATGCGCCGCCTATTATGACGTGGTGGCGGAATTCTCCCCCTCCTCTTTCGATGCCAATATGCGGATGTTCAACTACGTGGATTTGGACAAACCGACGACCATTAACCTGTTCGCCTCGTCCTTTGCGGACAAAGACGTGATTGAAGAAGCCATTGCTTCTTACAACGAGAAAATGGACGACGAGAATCAAGAAATCACCTATACCGACTACGTAGGTCTGATTATGTCCTCGGTAACGACCATTATCAACGCCATCACTTACGTGCTGATTGCGTTCGTGTCGGTGTCGCTTATCGTGTCGTCCATTATGATTGGTGTTATCACGCTCATCTCGGTGCAGGAGCGTACCAAAGAAATCGGTATTCTTCGTGCCATCGGTGCTTCCAAACGCAACGTGTCCAGTATGTTTAATGCAGAGACAGTCATCATAGGCTTTTCGTCCGGTCTGCTCGGTGTGTTGATTACCTATCTTTTGTGTATCCCCATCAACCTCATCTTGCACAAATTGACCAAGATTAACAATTTGTCGGCGATTCTGCCGGTGCCGGTGGCGATTGCGCTGGTCATCATCAGTATGCTGTTGACGCTTGTGGCGGGTATCATTCCCTCGCGTTCGGCGGCGAAGAAAGATCCTGTGGTGGCGCTGCGTACCGAATAAACGGTTCGGCGAAAGCCGCAAGTGAAGAGGGTTTTTATGGAAAAGAAGCGTCTTTCCAAAATTTCCGCAGTCCATATTTTGAAGCTTGTTTACCGCGGAGTGCTGTTTTTGGCGGCAGTGGCGGCCTATATCGTGTCGCGGATACGGCACACGGATTTAATTGGCGAAAAAAGTCCGTTGTTGCTCGTGCTGCTCGGTGCGATTTGGGTGGTGTTCGTGGCGGAAATGCTGTCACGAATGTTTCCGTCGCCGCTGGAAAGTATGGGATGTGAAAAGCAGTTCAAAAGCAACTACAAGCCGGTCGAAGGGGCTTTACCGCATTTGCAAAGCGGCAAAGTCACCTTTGCGGTCGCGTTCGTGTGGATTGCGCTGAACGCGCTGTTTGGCGGATTGTATATAGCGGGCATTTTCGACCGCGGACTGTTGCTTTTAATCGCGCTTGCCTATTCGGTGTGCGATATGATTTGCATTTTGTTTTTCTGCCCGTTCCAAACGTGGTTTATGAAAAACAAATGTTGCACCACTTGCCGCATCTACAACTGGGACTACGCGATGATGTTTACGCCGTTTGTGTTTATGCCGTCGTGGTATACGTGGACGTTGCTCGGTCTCGCGCTGGTGCTTCTTTTGCTGTGGGAAGTGCGTGTGCATGCCGCTCCCGAGCGGTTCTGCGAATGTTGTAACGAAGCACTTGCCTGCAAAAATTGTCAAGAAAAACTGTGTCATCACAAACGGCAGTTACGGGCGCTTTGGAAAACGCAGACGGCGGCCCTTTCAGAGCGTAAAGAGAAGATTGAGGAAAAAGTAGAACAGTTCGAGAAGAAACTCAAAAGCCGCTTGCCAAAAGATAAATAAACGAAAAAACCGCCCTGTGAGCGTAAGCTCACGGGGCGGTTTCGTTTATCAGAGATGATTTTATTTGGACACGGTTTGCGGCGCTTAAGACGTCGTCAGTTTGTAAGCCCCCCACTGGGAGACCAGCTCTTCCACATCGGTGGATTTTACAAGGAAACGGTCTCCGTCGCTGTTTTCACAAAGATACCGGGTGTCCGAGTAGGGGTAGAACGAGAATTTGATGTCCGGTTCGCCTTTGAGCGAAATCGTTTCAATCGTCAACGCCGGTTCGCCGGTTGCTTTGGCATCGTCGGGGGCGACGTCAACACGCTTGACCATCATTAGGTTCTCATACAGCCCACGGGCTTCGCTTTCGTCGATGGGGCCTTTGTTGACCGTTGCGGTGAGGACCGCCGTTTCTTTGCCGTTTTCGTCTTTCTTCGTGCTGTGTGTCAATCCCAGCGAATACGCATCGCCGTTTACGGTCACATTCACACCGGACAGGTCGGTAATATACCGCAAAAACAGCGCTTTGTTCACCACTGTGTCATAATCGACTTCGCTCCACGGGACAACGGCTGTGCTGACGGTGTAAACCGCATCGATGCCGTCCAGCATCGCGTAATAATAGGCGTTGTCTTCGGTCCGTTTGCCGAGAGAAAGGGTATAGGATACTTCGTTATACCATTCGGGATTATCCAGAAGGTTTCCGTTTAAATCCGTGGATTTATACACACCAAACGTCAGCGTGGCTTTGGAATGCGGCTCGTCAAGGCCGTACGATGCCAACTGCTCCGCCGTGGGGTGAACGGCTTCGACCGTTGTGGCGTAAAGACCGGTCAGCGAGGTGTCCCAACTGTCCACAATAGTGTTGTCTACGGCGCGGAAAAACGGTTTTTCCAGCACGTATTTGCCGCACATTTGAAGGGACTTGTCATCATCCGGTTTTATATAGCGCAGAAAAACCTCTTGCTCTCGATTTGAGCCGGACAAAGCAATGGTTTTGAGCCTTGCCGTGCCGACGGGATCGTCGGACTTGGGAGAGGGGGCGACAATCAGCGTTTTTGCCACGAAATCCGACGGATTCATAGCGGCGGATTCATAATACTCGATATCGAAAAGCCAAATCGTCGGATCGTCATCCAGTCGGCCGTAGTAACCGGCTTGGTCGCCAAAAGCCGCGTGGCCGAGCGTCAGCGTATGAACCGAATCGTCATGATAGGTGACGGTAACTGTCAGCGAAGGGGCGTCCAATCCGCAGGCGGCGATTTCTTCGTCGTCGGGAGCTTCAAAAAACGCTTGGATAGGGGTGATAGAGGCGTAGGCGGTCACCAAGTCATTCACCGCGCCTCCGTTGCGCGGCATATCCACAAATTTCGCCACGGCGAGAGCTCCGTCTTTGTTGGGAACGAGGTCATAGGTTGTTTCACCGAACACCACCGAAACGTTTTTAATCTCGCCGGATGCGATGGTGTCGGCGAGTGTTGCCGTCGGATCAGCAGGAGCTGTCGAGGGCGCGGCGGTAGAGTTGTCTGTTGAGGATTCTGCCTTTTCCAAGTGGCCGGTGAGTTTTGCAATCAGCAATCCGCCGCCCAAACAGGCGGTAACGGCGATGGCAATCAACAAGGTTGTAAGGCGACGCTTGGAGGATTTCTTTTTGGTGATTTCCCGAGGGGCGGAAAACAACGTGGACTCTTCTTCGTCGAGAGGCGTTTTCTTTTCGTTTTTACTCATAAGTTTTTCCTCCGCAGGAACACCACGAGACAAATCACTAACAGCGCCGTTGGGATGCCGATGGTAAAGATGCCGACACCGATTAGCTTTTTGGCGTTGGTCGTGCCGAAGTCAACGTACGGAGACACAATTTCTTTGCCGGCGATAAACGTTCCTTTTTCGGTGCCGTTCACACCGTTAATGGCGGCCAAGAAGACTTTTTTGTTGTCGCAGGTCGTGTCGTCCAAATAGTTGAGGAGCATATCCACACTGCCGCACACCAATGCGCCGGAGGAAACGTTTTTGCCGTCGACCATTTTGGTTTTACGGGAGAAGCCCATACCGACCATCGGGTATTTTTCCGCCGGTTGAGGTTCGCTTTTTTCAACAGAGGTGTCACCGTTTGCTGCGGCAATCAATTCCAAATAGCTGCGCAGTTTGCAGGTTTCAGGGAAGGTGACGAGCGGCTTGGCATATTGTCCCATTTGATCATCATCGCTCCAAAGAAGGTTCAAAGCGACACAGCACGGCATTTTCACGTTACCCTCGGCTGCTTCGGTGTATTTCGTTTCGGCCGTGTCGCCGAAAATGTAGAGCGGATTCATTGTTAATCCGCCAAGGGTGGACACTTGGAATTGACGGTCGGCGGATTCGTCCTCGGCCCAATACGGGGTGACCTCGATGCCGTAGTCATCCGTAAAGAAATCGCTGAGCGAGGGCAACCAGTAGTTGTAGTTCACGATATACACCAGATGGTGGTTATACTGCCCACCGTTTTCAACCCACCTGCGCAAAAGCATCAACTCGTCGGCAGAGTAGTCATTAGACGGTGCAGGAATAATCGCCATCGTCGAAGAGGGATCAAACGTGTTGTCCATCGAGGTAATTTTCAGCTGATTGACCTCATACCCGTTTTTATTCAGTACGGTTGTGAGTTGTTCAATCAAAAGCGAACTTTCGCCGTGACCGGTCAAAATGGTGATGGGATGCAAGTTGGCGTTTTGCACAATCTGGATATCGGTGCACAGCATTTGTTCCACGTTGGAGGTAAGAGTATACTCGGTTATTTCCGAGTCACCGTAGTATTGGAGTTGCATCATCATCGATTGGAAGTTTTCGTCGCCGGTAAACAAATCATCGACGGCGGCGATTTGTGTTTGCTCGCCGGATTTAAAGAGAATGCTGCCCGGCTGGACGTTGTATTGCTCCAATGCCGCGGCTTTTTTCACGTCCTGGTTCAAATCCACAAATTCGTAGGTGACTTTGTTTTTGCTCAACGATTGCAACTGTTTCAAATCGGTGTAGAACTGGGCGAATATCAAATCCACCTCTTTTAAGCTGGTGCCGGGATTTTTCATCACGTCTTCGGCGGTGCACACCGTGATGTGGACGTCCTGGTTGATGGAGGAGGCAAACGTCTTGAACTCGTCGCTCATCGTCAGCACCTTGGTTCCGGTAACGTCAATGGTGAGCGGATATTTGGAGTCCAACACGTTGGCAAAGATGTTAAGAAGGATTACCGCAACGACGACGACCGCCGTGAGCGCGGCCGCCAAGGAGCCGTAACGCAGTTTTCTGCCGTCGGCAAGGTTGCGCTGTTTTTCTTTTTTCGGCGCTTCTTCTTTGGTTTCGGCGTCGTCCTTAACGGGTTTGTCTTTTTTGGTTTCTTTCACTTCTTCGACAATTTCGTCGAGGTCTTTCTCCTTTTCGGGAGCGGTGTTTTTTGTGTTTTTGTTCGACATCACATTCACGCTCCTTTCCTTTAAGCCCATCTCTTACGGTCTAACACGCGGACCGCAAGGAAGAGGAACAGCGCCTGCATGGACAGGAAGAACACCAGGTCACTGTAATGGATGATGCCGGTAAGAAAACGGGAGTAGCGTTCGCCTGCCGACAGAAATTCCACAATTTTTTCTACCACGGCAACGGCTTTTTCGCCGGTGAAGATGGAGGTCAGCGCGGTAACGTAGGAGAGGGAAATTTCAAAAGTGAACGTGGCGAGCGCGGCAACCAACTGGCTTTCGGTGAGGCAGGAGAAGAAAAGCCCGGCAGCAATAATCATACAGCCGTACAGCGCCAGCCCCAACCAACTGGAAAATACCGTGATCCAGCCGGGATCGCCGAAAAACGCAATTACGCAGGCCAGAACAAGGGTGATGGAGATGCCGATGAGATAGACGACCGATGCGGCGAGGAATTTTCCGATGACAACGCCGGTAAGGCTGACCGGCGCGGTAAACAGCGCCTGGTCGGTTTTTTGGCGTTTTTCCTCGCTGAACAAGCGCATTGTCAAAATCGGAAGCACCAAGAAGCAGCCGGGAGAATACAGGCTGCTGAACACAACGGAAAGCGAGCGGTAGTTGTTGAGAAGATTGGCGAAGTAGAAGAACAGGCCGGCCAAAAAGACGATAATCGCCAAACACGAGTAGGCAATCGGCGAAGTAAAGAACGAGCGGAGTTCACGTTTGAAGATAGCACTCATTTCTCATCGCCTTCTTTCTTAAACAGATGTTTTCTGACTTGAAGCGCATCTTCCTTGGTCAGCGAGATAAACAGACTTTCAAGGGAGGCTTCGTCGGACTGGGATGCGAGAAGCGGAAGGCCTTCATCCGCCAGTTTATTAAAGAGGAAACGGCGAACATCTTTGCCGTTTTTCGGGCGAACGGAAAACGCAAACACGCCCGATTCCTTTTCGCCGAGAGAGGTGACCGATTGGATATCCGGAATGGAGTCCAGCACCTTGCGAATGCGTTTTTCCTCTCCCGCAACGCTGATAATCAGCGACGGATTTTTGGAATTCTTCTCGGTCAGTTCTTTTGCCGTGCCGTCGGCAACAATGACACCGTGGTTGATGATAATCAAGCGGTCGCACACCGCCTCGATTTCCGACAAAATGTGGGAGGAGAGGATGATGGTGTGGTGTTTGCCCAAACTTTTAATCAGCGAGCGGATTTCCACGATTTGTTTGGGATCGAGGCCGACGGTGGGCTCGTCCAAAATCAGCACCGGAGGATTGCCGATGAGGGCTTGGGCAAAACCGACGCGTTGGCGGTAACCTTTGGAAAGGTTTTTAATCAGTCGCTCATACACGTCCTCGATTTTTACCAAGTGACAAATTTCCGCCAAGTGTTTTTGACGGGGCAACGTGCATTTTTTAAGGTCGAACATAAAGTTCAGATACTCTTTCACCGTCATATCCATATACAGCGGCGGCAACTCCGGAAGATAGCCGATGCTGGCTTTGGCGCTGTTCGGATCGTTCAAAATATCGTATCCGTTGATCGTTACCTTGCCAGCCGTCGCGGAAAGATATCCGGTTAAAATGTTCATAGTAGTGGATTTACCGGCGCCGTTCGGCCCGAGAAATCCGAGAATCTCACCATCTGTTACCGTGAAGTTAAGGTCCAACACCGCCAGGTGAGAACCGTAGCTTTTGGTCAGATGTTCTACTTCAATCATACACTCGCTCTCCTTATCCATGATTTCCAATGGGAATTATACTACTTTCGTAATAGAAAAGTGTAAACAAACTATAAAAAGAATCAGCCGTGCAGTTTTTTCACAAGAAACAATGCTCCGTAAATGACCGGTTGGTGCAAGATATACAGCAGCAAGGCGTGGCGGCCGATGAAACTGAACGCCGGCAAGCGAGAGGGCTTCCACCAAGAGGGAAATTGCCGCCGGCGGAAAAACTCGCCCAAAAAACTACCCCCGAAAAAAACGAACGCCCACGGGAGAAGAGGGAAATAGTCGGCGCCGGGGACGTCCCCGATTCCGAGAGGGCAGAGCCACCGCAGTTCTCGCCAAGTATAAGGCAAATCCCACCGCAAAAAATGGGGCAAACCAAAAAAGTACCCCCCATACGGCGGCAGGTGCCATGTGAGTACGGCCAGTACCGCGCAGACCGGAATGCCGACAAGCGGCGGCACGTGGGATAACCACCGCCACAGCAGGCAGAACAGAAGAATACACACGGCCAGCAGATGCAAAATGCCAAACCAGATATAGTCTTCCGGTTCAAAGAACAGTAATGTGAAGCCGGTAAGCAGCAGACTGACCAGCAAAAGCAGTGCGCCGCGTTTTAGGTTGTTGCGAGACAGGTGACAGCATAAGCCGCAGATAACGATGAATGCGCCGGCAAACAGCGGCTCGACCGGTTCAAAAAAGGTGAACAGTTTTTGACCGATAGTGTAGTTGTATACGTAGCCGACGGTGTAAAATCCATGATAAAAAATCATCAGCACGACCAAAAATCCGCGGAACTCGTCCAAAAAATGCAGGCGTTCGCGAGAAACGGGGGCAGGTTTTGGCTCGGTGTCTTTTGTTACTTTCCAACGCAAAATCGGGAAAACACCTCCTGTACCACGGATTCGCTGACGTGTTCGCCGGTCAACTCCGCGATAGCGGCGATTGCCTCGTCCACGTCTGCACCGATTAAGTCGGGAGTAAGCCCGGCTTGTGTGGCTTCCAGTCCTCGCCGTACCGCTTCGCGAGCGGCAAGGGCGGCGGCGTATTGCCGCTCGGTGGACAGCACCGCTTCGTCTCCCGTCAGCGCGGCAAGGCCGGTGATGCGAGAAACGGAGGCGGAAAGCGCCTCGATGCCGTCGCCGGTTTTGGCGGAAAGCACCACCACTTCGGAGAACAGTGTGCGTAAAAAGTCTTCATTTTCCCGTCCCACGTCGGATTTGTTGAGAATGGCAATGGCCAGTGGACTTTCGGCGGCTTCGACGGCCAACGCTTTGTCGGTTTCGGAAAGCGGCACGCCGCCGTCAAACACGGCCAGTACCAATGCGGCAGAGTTGAGCCGCGCACGCGCGCGCTCCACGCCGATGGATTCGGCGCGGTTATCGGTTTCGCGGATGCCGGCGGTGTCGGCCAACCGCAGGACGACGTCGCCGAAACGGACCGTTTCTTCTACCACGTCGCGCGTGGTGCCTGCTTCGTCGGTGACAATGCTGCGGTCAAAACCGGAAAGGCGATTCATCAGCGTGGATTTTCCGACGTTGGGAGAGCCGACGATCACCGTGTCGATGCCTTCACGCAAAATGCGGCCGGCATCGAAGGTGGACAATAGCGAGGTCAGCGCCTTATCGGCGGCAGAAAGGGTTTCAAACAGCGCCTCAGAG
Source organism: Acutalibacteraceae bacterium (assembly GCA_045598065.1). Classification (GTDB taxonomy): domain Bacteria; phylum Bacillota; class Clostridia; order Oscillospirales; family Acutalibacteraceae; genus RGIG426. The sequence goes on along the minus strand of JAZLLJ010000028.1, from coordinate 6,634 downwards.
GACAACTCGGGGATATCTTCATAGGGATAGTCCACGTATGCCGCCGCTTGTGCCGCAATCGAAAGCAAATCAGCTTTCACGGCAGACAGCGCACGGAACGTGGCGCCCTCCCGTGCGGCAAGAGCGGTTTTGGCGGCAAGTTCGCCTTGAGCGCCGATGAGGTCCATCACCGCATCCGCACCGGTGAGATCCATTTTTCCGTTGAGGAACGCTCGTTTGGTAAATTCGCCGGCTTCGGCAGGACGCGCACCGGCGGCAATGGCGGCTCGAACGGCGCGCTGTAAAATATACAATCCGCCGTGGCAGGAAAGTTCCACCACATTTTCGCCGGTGTAACTGTGGGGGGCGCGAAATACTAAAGCGACCGCATCATCGAATTCGCCGGCATCGTCGAACACGTGGCCGTAGGCGGCGGTATAACCGGAAAGGGCGGAGGGAAGTCGGTTTTTGTCTACGGGATGAAACAGCTTGTCTGCGATGAGAGGCGCCTCGTCGCCGGAAAGACGTAACACACCCAGTCCTGACGGGGCAAGAGGGGTGGAAATAGCGACGATAGTGTCGTTCACGGCGAATCCGTCCTTTCTTTTAATAAATAACACCTTATTATAGCACGGACTTTCTGAAAAAACAAGACTGGCACAAAAGAAAAAACGCTCGATTGTTTGAAATCGAGCGTTTTTGAAGGATTCTCGGGATTTAGTCTAAAACATAAATATTCACGTTGCGACGGCCGAATTGGATGCATTCTTCGTAGGTGTCGTAGAACAGGTCAACGAGCGCCGCGCCGCTGTACAGGGCACCGCCGGTATCACCGGCAATAGCGTAGCCGTAGACGTACTTGCCGTCTGTGGAAACAATGTACAGATGAGTTCCCAACGGAATAATATCCGGGTTGACGGCAACCACACCGACCTGGGCAGGCAAACCGCTGGCGGTCCAATCGCCTGCCAAACCGCGGTCGTTGGTGTAGGCGGTCGCTTCACCGGTCAAGCAAGAGGTGTAGTTGGTGGGAACACCGTTGACATCGGTGATAACGCCGGCAGGAGCGGTGACGGCAACCGGTTTCTTCGTGCCGACACGCCAAATCTCGTTCACGGGCTTTTTGGTGATGGACGAGCGCAGTTCTGTGGTAGATTGTACCGTGCCGTCCACGACTTTATCGCAAAATACCCGTTCGCGAACGCCGTCAACGCCTTCTTGTTTCAGTTCTTTTTTACCCTCTAACAAGTCGGAGGCGTTTTCTTCCACGGACTCAAAGGGGACGGCTTCCGTCTCCACGCGTTCCACAAAGGCAATGCGCGTAACGGTCACAGCCATATTGTCTTTCAGTTCGACGGTTTCTGCCGGTTCTACCGTATCGTCTTCTCCGAGCGTGATGCCGGCGGCGTTCAGCGCATCGGCAACGGTGCCGTTTTCGATGGTGACGGTTTTTGTTTCGCCGTCCACCGCAACGGTGACAGTTAGCATAGGAATGGGAGTGGGTTTTTTCGCGACAGGCGCCGCGACCGCGTTCACCTCGTTGATAGAGGGAGAGGCAGACAGCAGACCGGTCAACAGCAGAGCGAGTATCACGATGGCGCCAAAGGAGAACAAGCGATTGCTCAGCAGGCGCTTCGCGGCGTTTTTAATTGTATCATTCATAAAAGGCCGATTCCTTTCTTTTCCCGTTTGAAAACAAAAAAGATTCTTACATGTTCGGGAGGATTCCCGGTCAAACGGAAATTTTTGGTGGCTTCCTCGGTAGTATAACGAGTGTTTTTCACTTTGTCAACCGAAAACAGTTGCTCATTTTTGTGAAAAATGCACAACCGGCGTAAGGGGATTTTCCTTTACGACTCAATCCGTCTTTTCGGTTGTAAAAGGCGAAAAAACCCATACCGGATGGGGATTCGGGGAAAAACGGCGGACAAAATCCGGTTTGCGGCATTTTTTGCCACACTTTTGCCACATCTTACAAAAACCCCCGTTTTTTTGTGAATTGTGGCAAAAAATCCCCTCCTTTCCGGACTTGACAAGCGTAAAACCTGCAAAAACCCTTGAGTTTTGGGAAAAATCGTGGTAAGATACGCATAGAAAATTCAAAGCTGCGCAACCCAAAAGAAGGAGGTGGAGACGGTGAAACAGCTAAAAAGACGATGGCTCGCGTGGGGGCTGATTCTGTGTTTGTGTTTGACCGCCACCGCCTGTAATGCGCGCCAATCCAAATACGGCGCTGCTTTTCGGTTTCCTCTCGTGGCGGAGCCGACGCAGTTGGATCCTCAGGTGGCGACGGATGCCGCTTCGGTGGAAGTGCTGAATGCGGTGATGGAGGGGTTGACGCGCTTATCCGAAGAAGGGGATGTGCTTCCCGGCATTGCGGAGAGTTGGAAAACTTCCGAGGATGGCAAAACGGTGACGTTTTCTTTGCGCTCTGCCACGTGGAGCGATAAAACGGCGCTGACCGCAGAAGATTTTGCCTTTGCCTTTGCCCGAGCGGTAAATCCCGACACCCGTTCTCCGTTAAAAGAAAAATTTTCGAACATCGTTACCGCTACGGCGACGGATAAGCATACTTTTACGGTTACGCTGAAAACTGCAGATGAAGAGTTTCCGCGAAAAATGGCAAACAGCGCGTTTTTTCCCTGCCAAAAGGCTTTCTTCGAGAAAACGGCCGGCCGTTACGGAATGGAGAGCCAATACGTGCTGTCCAACGGACCGTTTGTGCTTTCGTCGTGGAAGCACGGGGACAATCTTATTTTACGCAAAAACACCCAATATTATGCCGCAGAGGAAATTTTACCCGAAGAAGTGCGGTATATGATGAACGTTGACACAAACGAAACGGTGTCGCTTCTCCAATCCGGCGGATTGGATGCGGCGGTGGTTTCGGCGGATAAACTTGACAAAATCGACAGCAAAAAGATGGCTGTCAAAACAGTGCACGACAGTGTGTATGCGCTGTGGTTCAACGCGGAATGTGAGGATTTGAAGCCGGTCTCTGTAAGAACGGCATTGTGCGCCGTGGTGGACCGAGAGAAACTGAGCGCCGCGTGGGAACAGACGGGAGAACAAACGGCTGTGAGTTTTCTGCCGCCGGATACCCTCTGTCAAAACAAGGCGTATATTCAAAAAGACGACCGTTTCGGAACCGTTCCCGACAAAACCGCCGATTTGCCGGCGATGGGACAGCTGACACTCCTTTGCGGAGAAGATGATCTTTCGGTAGGACTGGCGCAACAAATTCTGCAAACGTGGCAAAAAGATTTTTCGCTGTATTTTAAAATGGAAAAACTGCCCGCTTCCGAGCTGACTTCCCGTGTGGAGTCCGGCGACTATGAATTGGCGCTGTATGCCGCTTCGGGTACGGGCGGAACCGCTAAAGATGGGTTGGCGGCGTTTGTGACCGGCGACAAGGGCAATTTTGCGAATTTCTCGGATAAGACGTTTGATACCTTATATAAAGAAGCGGTTGCTGCCGACACCCGTGAAGCGTATAAAAAAGCGGAAGCGCGGCTGTTTGAGACGTGCCCGTGTTTGCCGCTGTATGATCCGGCAACGGCCTTTGTGTTCGGTGAGAACGTGAAAGGCATAAACGTGCGGCCGTTCGGCGGTGGCGTTTACGGCGCGGCCTACGAATTCCGCAAAGCCGAAAAAGGATAAAAAACACCCAGCGAGCAACACCGTTGGGTGTTTTTTGCAATAGAACGACAAAAAACTGTTGCAAGTCGGAAAAGAGTGTGCTACTATGTGGGTAGATTTCATAAAGGAGGAATCTATTATGGTAACGTTTAAAAAGTATCTGGCAGAATTCATCGGCACCTGTGTGCTTGTGACATTCGGTTGCGGCACGGCCATGACCGTCGGTTGCGATTCGGCGGACGGTTGCGGTTACATCCTGACGGCGCTCGCGTTCGGTCTTGTTATCGTGGCGATGGCGTATTCCATCGGCAACATCTCCGGTTGCCACATCAACCCGGCGGTGTCCATCGGTATGCTTACCGCAGGCAAAATGAGTGTCAAAGATTTCTTTGGCTACGTCGTGGCGCAGTTCCTCGGCGCGATTGCCGGTGCAGGCATCCTCAAAGGCGTGTTTTCGATGGCAGGATTGAACGATGCGACCAATGCGCTCGGCTCCAACGGCTTGGCGAACGGTTCGATTGGCGCGTCTGTGCTCATTGAAGTCATCCTCACCTTTGTGTTTGTGTTGGCCATCTTGGGCGTGACGTCTAAAGTGGAAAACGGCGCGGTGGCCGGCATCGTTATCGGCTTGACGCTTACCCTCGTCCACATCCTCGGTATCGGTCTCACCGGTACGTCCGTGAACCCGGCGCGTTCCTTCGGCCCGGCGCTTCTTGCCGGCGGCGATGCGCTTGCCAACGTGTGGGTGTTCATCCTGGCGCCTCTCGCGGGCGGTATGTTTGCCGCAATCGTGTACGGTTTCCTGGACAGCAAAAAAGAGGGGAAATAAGCTTTAGTCTCAAAAAACGGACGGTCGTTGACCGTCCGTTTTTCTTTTTTAAGAGTGGTTGCATTTTTTGCAAAAAAAGAGTATAGTAAAGATGTATTACGAAAAAGAGGGAGAGAGGAAAATGAAAACAATTATCAAAACGTGGAATTCCATTCCCACGTTGCTGAAAATCGTGGTCGGTCTTGCCATCGGTATTTTGCTGGGCATTGTGGCGCCGGATGCCGCGTGGATCTCGATTTTCGGCGAAGTGTTTGTGGGGGCGTTAAAAGCGATCGCGCCTATTCTTGTGTTTATCTTGATTTGTGCTTCGTTGTCCAAAGCCAAACCCCATATCGGCAAACGATTCGGAACGGTAATCCTTCTGTATATGGTCACCACGCTGACTGCCGCGATCGTGGCGGTGGCGGCGAGCTATGCGTTCCCGGTTTCGATCACTTTGGAGAAGACGGCGCAAGAAACGGCGCCCGCCGGCCTTGGCGAAGTGTTTCGTACGCTGCTTAACAATATGATGCAAAACCCGCTTGCCGCCATTATCGGAGGAAATTATATCGGTATTTTGTTCTGGGCGGTGGTGTTCGGTCTTTGCCTTAAAGCGGTGGCAAAAGAATCCACCATTGAGATGGTATCCGACTTGTCGGATGCGGTGTCCAAAGGGGTGGCGTTTGTCATTTCCTTTGTGCCATTCGGTGTGATGGGTTTGGTGTTCGATTCGGTGTCCCAAAACGGACTTTCCATTTTCACCGAATACGGAATGATCATCCTTGTGCTGGTGGGGGCGATGGTCTTCTCGTCCTTGGTCATCAACCCGCTGATCGTTGCGTTGTTTATCAAACGCAATCCGTACCCGCTCGTGTTGACCTGCTTGCGAGAGAGCGGCATTACCGCGTTCTTTACCCGCAGTTCGGCGGCGAATATTCCGATGAATATGCGGCTTTGTGAGAAATTGGGCATTGAAAAAGACTTTTATTCCGTCAGTATTCCGCTTGGCGCGACCATCAATATGGACGGTGCAGCGATCACGATCACGGTGATGACGATGGCGGCGTGCCATACGCTGGGATATCCGGTAAACCCGCTGATGGCGTTGGTGCTGTGCGTGTTGTCCGTTCTCGGCGCATGCGGTGCTTCCGGCGTGGCTGGTGGCTCGCTGCTGCTGATTCCCATGGCGTGCGGGTTGTTCGGTATCGGAAGCGATGCGGCGATGCAGGTGGTTGCCGTTGGCTTTATTATCGGCGTTATCCAAGACTCGGTGGAAACGGCGCTCAATTCCAGCGGTGACGCGATCTTTACCGCGGCAGCGGAATATCACGACCGCATAAAAGCCGGCGAGGATATGAAATTCCTCGGTGAATTTGCGAAAAAGTAAAAAACCACATAAAAAATCCCTCTCCATTGCCACGGGTTGATAAGGCAGTAATTTCAAAACACATCAAACCGTAGCATTAGCAAGGGCAAAAGAGATACCGAGATTAGCAGAAATGCTTGTCTCGGTATCTCTTTTTCTATGGCGATATATTCTAATAAGATTGTCAAGGCAATTTGTTCTGGCAGTCTTATTTTTTTGTAAACCCACACATTCGCATTATCTTCCTTTTTATCCTACAATATAGCCGAAGGAGGTCGAGAGACTATGAAAGAAATCAAAACGCGGTTGGTATTGGACGATTTTGAGTATCGACTATTGGTCGGATGTGTGAACAAGGCACGGACAATATTCATTGACGAGGGAAAGCCCATTGAGGATGTATCCGCCCTGCTACTCAAAATCATTGACGCACCCACAAAGAAAATCAAAGTAAGGAGGTAATCAGAAATGGAAAAATCATTATTCGAGCAAATGGGCGGTACATACAAGCAGGTCGGAGATTATCTGCTCCCCAATGTCGAACTGCCGGAAGAAAAGCCCATCGGCGTATGGGGTACTCGGCACTATCACCATTTGAGGAAAACGAACCGTATCCTTTTCAGTCAGTTGACTGTCAGCGGGAAGATGAATGACTACCTTGCTGACATCGACAAGCAGGCAGAGGAAATGTTTTCTCAGTTGGTAAAGCAACTTGCCGAGCGTGAAGGTATTTTGGAAACTCTCAAAGCTACCGACCAAATGGAATGGGTACGGCGGATGAACGCCGTGCGAGCGCAGGCGACTGAAATCGTGAACAGGGAGTTGATCTTTGTATGATGACA
>JAZLLJ010000027.1:0-15750 GCA_045598065.1 Acutalibacteraceae bacterium | reverse complement strand
CCGTCCACCGTCGCGCCGATGCACAAGCGGATAATCGAATACACAATCAACGCAAAACTCACCACCAACGAGCAGACACCTGCGCCCGTGACCATACGAATGGGACGGACGGAAAGGGCGGTCACGCCTTCCCACGCGAGAGCCAGCATCTTGGAAAGCGGATATTTGCTTTCGCCGGCCATCCGCTCTTTGCGGTCATAATACACAATCGCGTTCGGATAGCCAATCATCGGCACAAGGCCGCGCAAAAAGAGGTTGGTTTCTTTATACTCCGCCAACGTGTTGAGCGCCCGTTTGGACAAAAGGCGGAAATCCGCATGGTTAAACACCACTTTGGCGCCCATGTGTTTAAGGATTTTGTAATATCCTTCGGCGGTAAACCGCTTAAAGAACGTGTCGGTCTTCCGCGCTTTACGCACACCGTACACCACGTCGTTGCCATCTTCAAATTTCGAAAGCATTTCGTCGATGGCGTCCACGTCGTCCTGCAAATCCGCATCAAGGCTCACCACCGCATCCGCCTCGTCACGCACCGTCATAAGACCGGCGAGCAACGCGTTTTGATGGCCGCGGTTGCGGCTTAAACGAATGCCGCGCACCAGCGGATCAGCGGCGTTCATCTCCTCAATCATCTTCCACGTGCGGTCGGTGGAACCGTCGTCCACAAACACAAGACGGCTCTCCGGGCTGATGCGGTTTTCACGAATCATCAGTTTCCATTTGTCTTTGAGGATCGCCACGCTTTGGGACAACACCTCTTCCTCGTTGTAGCAAGGAACCACCGCATATAAAATTGTCATAATGCACCCTCCTCAAACGGCGCCGCCGCCAAGTCGATACAGACCGACAGCAGTTTTTTCTTTTGGGCCTCTGAAAACACCCGATAAAAGGCCAAAATTTGTTTTTCGTCTTTTGTCAACTCGCTTACGGGAAGCGGTCGGTTTTCGTCCACCGCCTCGCCGTCGTGAAGCACCGGCGGCAACTCGGTATCGGAGATCGGCTGATCCATCAGCAAAAGGAAAGACGGGCTGTTCGGGCAAAACAAACGAATCAGTGCACGCAGCGTATCTAACGAAGGCGCACATTTTCCCGACTCATAATACGAGTAGGTGGAACGCGACACCGAAAGCACACTGGCCACCTGTTCTTGCGACATACCGTGGCTGACACGCAGCAGAGCTAAACGCGCCCCGAAAATCTGCTGTGTAGACTGTTTCATACCCTCATCCCTTTCTTTTTTTGACGGAGAAATTATACCATATTTCCCCAAATTCTGCAACCCTTTTTCGGAAACTTTCCGTTCATAAAAAATTATAGTTGAATTTTTCGACGGAAAATGATATACTGTATTATTATTATATAAAATTAGGATATGGTATGTTGTTATGAGTATGAAGCGATGGATTTACGCTCCCGTCGATAAGGAGCGTGCCGCCGCATTGGCGGAAGAAGCCGGCATCGACGCTTTTTTGGCGTTGTTGCTGACGGTTCGCGGCATCGACGATGCCGAAGCAGCCCGTGAATTTCTTTACGGCGGCGAAGAAACGGTCGATCCGTTTTCCTTTATGGATATGGACCTCGCCGTTGACCGCATTACGCGCGGACTGGACGAAAGCGAGCCGATTGCCATTTTCGGTGACTACGATGCCGACGGCATCACCGCCACCGTGCTTTTGTATACCTATCTGCGTGACAAAGGCGCCAACGTCCGCTATCTCCTGCCCCAGCGTGACGGCGAAGGTTACGGTCTCCACCGCGACACGGTGGAACGCCTCGCCAACGAGGGTGTCAAACTGCTTATTACGGTGGACAACGGCATCGCCGCTGTGGAAGAAGTAGAATTGGCCGCTTCGTTCGGTATCGACGTGGTTATCACCGACCACCATATCCCCCAAGACACATTGCCTGCCGCTGTGGCGGTGGTCAACCCCCATCGCACCGACTGCGAAAGCGAATTCAAAGACTATGCCGGCGTAGGCGTGGCGTTCAAACTGGTGTGCGCCCTCGAAGGGGACGACGAGTGGGCGCTCAAACAATACGCCGACCTCGTTGCCATTGGTACGCTCGCGGACATTATGCCGCTTTCCGGCGAAAACCGCGTGCTTGTGCGCGCCGGACTGGAACGCATCAACCAAGACGCGCGCCCCGGCCTTGCCGCTTTGGCGGAAGTTGCCGGTGCAGGCGGCAAAACCCAAACCTCCTCCACCACCGTCTTCACGCTCGCGCCGCGTATCAACGCCGCCGGACGAATGGGCGATCCCCAAAAAGCCGCGGAGCTTCTCCTCTCCGAAACAGCGAAGGAAGCGACGGAGCTCGCCCGTGAAATTCAGGAATATAACCAAAAGCGCCAAGCACTCGAAGCCGACTTGCTCAAAGACGTGCTGGCACGCATCGACGAGCACCCCGAATGGATGCACGACCGCGTCCTCGTCATCGACGGCGAAGGATGGTACAGCGGCATCGTCGGCATCCTCGCCGCTCGTATTTTGGAGCGCTACGGCAAACCGTGTATGCTCCTCTCCTCTCTGCCGGACAAAGTGAAAGGTTCCGGCCGCAGTATCAAAGGTTTTCCGCTGTTTGATGCCATCGCCTCTTGCAGCGATTTACTTACCTCCTTTGGTGGACACGAATTGGCTGCCGGTGTCAGCCTCACCGCCGAAAACGTGGAGGAATTTCGCCGCCGCATCAACAAGTGGGCGGCGGAACATTACCCCGTTATGCCCACCGCCACGCTTCAAATCGACTGCAAACTGTCTCCTGCCCAGGTGAAGCCCTCTGTTTTGGACACCATCGCCGCCTTGGAGCCGTTCGGAGCAGGCAACAGTTTGCCCCAATTCGCCCTGTGCAAAATGCAGGTCACAGACATCACTCCCGTCGGCGGCGGCAAACATTTGCGCATCTCCGTCAAACGCGACGGCGCGTTTCTTAACGTGATGTGGTTCCATATGACCACCGACCAGTGCCCCTTCACCAAAGGCGACACGGTGGATTTGGCGTGCACGCTCGACCGCAACGAATACCGCGGAAACGTGTCCGTCACCGTCATTGTAAAAGATGCCATGTTCTCCGAATCCGAACGGGAAGAATGGCTTTCCGCCCTCTCGCAGTTCGATGCCATCCGTCGCGGCGACGAAACCGAATTGCCGCCTCTTCCCTCCCGTGAAGCGCTCGAAAAACTCTATCGCCACATCCGCAAAACCGACGGTTTCGCTGGTCGTTGGGACGGTCTCTCCCGTGCACTCGGCTTCTCTGTATCGCCGTGCGACTTACGCCTTGCCGCCGAGATTTTGGCGCAGGCCAATCTTCTCACCATCTCCGACCGCAGCGATCAGGTCGATATTGCTCTGCTCCCTGCCGAGAAAAAAGCAGATTTAAGCGAAACGCCCTTGTGGAAACGTTTAGACACTGAATAACCCTATCTTGCCCGAAAGGAGGAACTGCCGTGATTTGTAAAGAAAATCTTATCGCCGAACTGAAAAAGAATATTGCCCAAAGTGACCGCAACCACGACGAAGCGATCATCGACAAGGCCCTTGAATATGCAATTAATGCCCACACCGGACAGTTCCGCTCTTCCGGCGAAGAATACGTCTGTCACCCGATTCAAGTGGCGCTCATCCTCGTCCAAATGGGTATGGACACCGAAACCATCGTCGCCGCGCTTTTGCACGACGTGGTGGAAGATACCGATGCCACACTTGCCGATTTAACACGTGAATTCGGCGCAAACGTTGCGCTTCTCGTGGACGGCGTGACTAAAATCGAAAAATTGGCTTTCTCCACCAAAGAGGAACAGCAGGCGGAAAACTTCCGTAAAATGCTTTTGGCGCTTTCCAAAGACGTACGTGTCATCATCATCAAACTCGCCGACCGCTTGCACAATATGCGCACCATCGGCGCCGTCCCCGAACAAAAACGACGGGACAAAGCCAAGGAAACGATGGACATCTATGCGCCCATCGCCCACCGTCTCGGTATGGAAGAGGTCAAAGAAGAACTCGAAGACATCTCCATCCGCACCCTCGATCCCGTGGCATACGACGAAATTGAGGAGACGATGAAACTCCAAAAAGTCAAGCGCGATGCTTTCCTCGACCGCATCAAAGATATTATTACCGACCGCCTCACGGAATACGGACTCACCGCCACCGTCACGGGGCGGACCAAAAGCATTGCCAGTTCCTATCGCAAAATGTATCTTCTCGGCAAAACGATGGACGAAATTTACGACATCTATGCCGTACGCGTGATTGTGGACGAAGTAAACGACTGCTACAACGCACTCGGTCTCGTTCACGAGATGTTCCGTCCCATTCCCGGCCGCTTCAAAGATTATATATCCTCTCCAAAACCGAATATGTACCAGTCGCTGCACACGACGGTCATTGGCTCGGACGGGATTCCGTTCGAGGTGCAGATTCGTACCTGGAAAATGCACTACACCGCCGAATACGGCATCGCCGCCCACTGGAAATACAAAGCCGGCGTGCGCGGTGACGACAAATTTGACGAACGCCTCAAATGGGTACGCCAGTTTATCGAAAACCAAAACGAAATTGAGGATGCGGACGAAGCTATCCGCACCATCCGCACCGACCTTACGTCGGATGATATTTTCGCCCTTACCCCGAAAGGCGACGTCATCTCCCTGCCCTCCGGCGCAACCGTGATTGACTTTGCCTATGCCATTCACTCGGCGGTCGGCAACCGGATGATTGGTGCCAAGGCGGACGGCCGTATTGTGCCGCTCGACTACCGGGTAAAAACCGGCCAGATTATCGAAGTAATGACCTCCCCGAACGAAGACCACGGCCCGAGCCGTGACTGGCTCAACGTGGTGCAAACGGGCGAGGCGCGCACCAAAATCCGCACGTGGTTCAAGCGCGAACGGCGAGATGAAAATATCTCTCACGGCAAAACCGAGTTGGAGCGCGAACTGTCGCGCAACCTGGTACGCCTGCCGGAAGAACAAATGCAGGAATTACTCGCGGTCGAAGCCAAACGCCAACACTGCAACACGGTGGAAGACCTCTATGCGGCCATCGGTTACGGCGGTGTGTTGCTCTCGAAACTCGTTCCGCGACTGAAAGAAGAATATCTCCGCATTTTACGGGAATCCGAACCTCTTTCGCCGGAACAAGTCGTGTCCGCTACCCCGAAAAAAACCAACAACGGCGGTGTGGTCATCGAAGGAGTGGACAACTGCCTCGTGAAATTCTCCCGTTGTTGCAATCCGCTTCCCGGCGATGATATCATCGGCTTTATCACCCGCGGCAACGGCGTCTCCATCCACAAAAAAGACTGCGTGAACGTCCCGGAAGACGTGGCAGCATCTAAAGAACCGGAACGGTGGGTAACCTGCCATTGGGAGGATTCCGTTCGCTCCGACTTCAAAGCTACGTTTTATATTGACGCCTACGACCGCCCCGACTTGCTGTCCGACGTGTTGGCGCAGCTCTCCTCGATGCACATCGCGCTCCACTCAGTCTCCGCACGGGAAGCCCCCAACGGCTACGCGATTATCGAAGCCACCATCGCCGCCAACAGCGTGGATCAACTCAATATGGTGCTGGCGCGCGTTGCTCGCGTTCCCAGTGTCATCTCGGTCAAACGGTAATTTTTCGGAGGTTTTTATGCGACTGGTCTATCAGCGCGTATCAAGCGCATCTGTCACAGTAGAAAACGCCGTCATCGGCGACATCCAAAAAGGCGCGGTCATTTTGCTCGGTGTCGGTCAGGAAGACACCGAAGCCGATGCCGATTTACTCGCCAAAAAAGCCGCGGAATTGCGCGTGTTTGAGGACGATGCCGGCAAAATGAATTTAAGCCTACTTGACATCGGCGGCGAATCGCTGGTGGTATCCAACTTCACCCTCTACGGCAACTGCCGTCACGGTCGCCGCCCAGACTTTTTCGGCGCCGCACGACCGGACAAAGCCATTCCTCTTTATGAATATTTTGTCCGCGCACTGCGTGACCTCGGTGTCACTCGCGTGGAAACCGGCGAATTCGGCGCCGATATGGCGCTCACAATCGGCGGCGACGGCCCTGTCACCATCGTGATGGACTCCGCTGACCTCGCCAAAAGAAAGGACTAAACGATGATTCTCGAAAAAATTCCGGTCGGCAAGCTGCTGACCAACTGCTATCTGTTGGCGGACGATAACGGCCGCGGCGTGTTTATCGATCCCGGCGACCACGCCGACCGTCTGTTGGATGTCGCCCGTGAAAAAGGCGTACAAATTGAAGCTATTTGGCTGACACACGGTCACTTTGACCACATGCTGGCGGTATCGGAGCTCAAACGCGCCACCGGCGCTCCGCTGTATATCCACGCGGCGGACGAAGGTTGTCTTGACGATCCGCGTCTCAATTTGCTTGCCTACTTCACCGTCAACGTTCCGCTGTCTCTTAAAGCGGACGTACTGTTCCGCGAAGGGGATATTCTGCAAGCCGGCGACCTGCCCTTTACTGTGTGGGAAACACCCGGTCACACGCCCGGAAGTTGCTGTTTTGTCAACGAGGCGCTCGGAATCGTGTTCTCCGGCGACACATTGTTTGAAAACGGCATCGGTCGCACGGATATGCCCGGCGGCGACGATGAAACCTTGCAATTCTCGGTGGATCGCCTTATGAAAATCACCACCGCGCCCCGTGTCTATCCCGGTCACGGCGAGGATTTCACTCTTGGTGGCGAATTATGATTTTAGTCACCGAACACCACGATTTCCACTACGAAACCGCGAACATCTGCCGTTTTTTCGTGCCGGATGAAAAAATTAAAACAGTCAAAGAGCGCCCCACCGACCGCGGCGAGGAATTGCTCGCCGTCACCACGCTTTGCGAAGGGGAAACCGGAGCCAAAACCGTCTGCCGCTTGGAATACGGCGATTTTTGCGAGATGCGGACGAACTTCGTTTCCGCCGACAGCCCCCATTACCGCGACGACTGCGAACGGACATTGGCTACCGACTTATATCACCTTTTTTGCGCTCTGTTCGAAACCACCCAAAGTTGGGGCATTCTCACCGGCGTGCGCCCGATTAAACTTTTGCGCCGCACAGTGAACGAAATCGGCTTGCCTGCCGCTCTTGACCGCTTTCGCAACATATGGCTGTGCGACGAACAAAAATTGGCGCTCGCCGAAAGAACACTTAAACGCGAAAACGAGATTTTGGCGCTCTCCCGTCCCGATTCGTTCAGCCTCTACGTCTCCATCCCCTTTTGCCCCACACGTTGCGACTACTGCTCGTTCGTGTCCCATACCGTGGACCGTGCAGCTTACTTAATTCCCGATTATCTGCGGCTTTTGTGCGAGGAAATCCATCAAACCGCCGCTCTCACCAAGCGGTTAGGGTTGCGCCTTGAAACCGTCTACGTCGGCGGCGGCACACCCACCACCCTCACCGCCTCCCAAATGGCCACACTGCTTAAAACCGTATCCGACGCGTTCGATTTGTCGAACGTGCGCGAGTTTACGGTGGAAGCCGGCCGCCCCGATACGGTTACGGAAGAAAAACTCCGCGCCATCAAAAGCGCCGGCATCGAGCGTATCAGCATCAACCCCCAAACGCTCCACGATTCCGTTCTCGCCGCCATCGGCAGAAAACATTCCGTTGCGGACTTTTACAACGCCTTTAATTTAGCGCGTAAAATCGGCTTTTCGGTCATCAACACCGACCTCATTACCGGCCTTCCAGCCGACACGGTGGACGGCTTTTCCCAAACGCTCGACGGCATTTTGGCACTTTCGCCCGAGAACGTCACCGTGCACACGCTCTCGATGAAGCACGGTTCGAATCTGGTAGCATCCCGTCGCTTTGAAATTGCCGAAAAAACCGCCGAAGCCAAAGCAATGTCCGCTCTGGCGGTGGAAAAACTGGAAGCCGCCGGCTACGATCCCTACTATCTCTACCGTCAAGGCCGCACGATGGGCAACCAAGAAAACGTAGGGTATGCGAAGCCCGGTTGCGAGGGACTCTACAACGTCTACATCATGGACGAAACCCACACCATTTTAGGATGCGGCGCCGGCGCTGTCACCAAACTGAAACAGCCCGAAGGGGAATACATTGAGCGCATCTTCAACTACAAATTCCCCTACGAATATGTGTCCGGTTTTCCGGAAATGCTGGCACGCAAAGCCGGCATTGAGGATTTTTATACACGTTTCCCAGTAAAAAAATGAAAGGAGAAATGAGAAATGGGAACTTTTGAAAACCTGCTGAACAAAGCCAAATACGGTGCGAAAACCGTTGGCAACAAAACCGGCGATTTTGTCGAGGTCACCAAACTGAAAATGACTTTGGCGGATCTCGAAAAAGAGATTGCCGAAAACTTCGAAGGCCTTGGCCGCTTGACCTATGACGGTCAAAAATCCGGCGATGATGTGAGCGAAGAGGTCAGTGCCTGCATCGAAAACATCGACAGACTGGAAGAGGCCGCGGAAGCTGTCCGCGAACAAATCTACGCCTACAAAAACCTGGTCCGTTGCGTCGCCTGCGGCGAAGTGGTCGAAAACACCGCGGCGTTTTGCTCGAAATGCGGTTCTCCGCTGACCGTGGAAGAGGCGCCGGAAGAAGCCCCCGAAGAATAAGCGAAAACGAAAAAATGACCGTTGCAGTTTTGCAACGGTCATTTTCGTTTAGACAAAGAACAAACAGGCGGTCATCCCGTCGGATTGCCGCCTGTTTTAATGCCGTATAAACGGAAAGGGATTTTTTATTCTACATCAAGATACCAACGGCCGCCGTATTCATAAAGTGAAAATTCTTGCTCATACGCGGCGGTGTCGTTATTTTCGGTGGTATACACAATGCCTCGCACGTGCGCGTGCCGAGAAGCGGTAAATCCCCACGTTTTTTCCGCGGAAGAGGTCGCCTCTTCCACGTATTCCACACCTTCCATAATATCATAGCGCAGCGTTTCTTTGCCTTGGGAATACACCGTTTTTTCCAGCGTCTTCTGTTCGCTCTCTCGCTCGTCTTCCGTCAGCGTTTTCGGCGGATAATACAGTCTCATAATCGCCTGCACATCGCGGTCGTTAAGCGCGTTGAAGTACAAATTCAACGCTTCCTCCGGCGAACCGGCTCCGCTCACCGTAATCAAATTACGAGGCATATACCACTTGTCGCCGCTTTCGTAGCAAACTGCGATTGCCCGTTCCTCATCCTTGCCCAACTTATAGGAGATTTCCACTTCCAACGCATCGTCAATCGCCAGGTCGTAGACGTTATAGTAACTGTCACGAATTTCCTGGAACTCGGTTTTGTCGATTTTTTCAACGTTCAACACAGAATACTCGATATCCCAATCTTTTCCGTATACTTCGGCGAGGTCGTCCAACAACACCTTTTTCGCCGCGCTCAACTCCGCGGCACCGCCGAATTGTTTCGACAGCGACGGCGGATATTCGCAAGAGACAATGTCGATTTCCCGATGGTCATTAAACGCCGTGAAATAGTCTCGCACCATCCGCTTGACCTGCGCTTCGTCGCTCATCCAAAAATGCCACACGCAACCGGCGCCTGCTATAAGCAGTCCCACCAACGCAATGGCAATAATTCCGATAATCTTTCCGGCTTTCCCCTTCTTTTTCGGCGGTGCCGGCATTTCATACGTCACCGGCATTCCTCCGACAGGCATAACCGCCAGCGGATTTTGACAATACGCGCAAATCGGCGCCGTATCCTCTACAAATTGTCCGCAATAAGGGCATTGTTTCATCATAATCCCTCCCACCGCATTTTTCTCAGTATAGCATCCCCGAAAAGTCCTGTCAAGTTCCCGTCTTTCCTCTTGCCACCAACGGGTTTTTGTGCTATACTGATTTTGAGGTGACTGCTATGAATAGGGAAAACATCGCGGCTCTCGCCGCTCTTATCCAAACCGCAAAATCCGCTGTGTTTTTCGGCGGCGCCGGTGTCTCGACGGAAAGCGGACTGAAAGACTACCGCAGTGAAGACGGACTGTACAACGTCACAAACAAATACGGTGTCTCTCCCGAAACCATTCTGTCTCGCTCGTTCTTTCTTCGACATCCCGACACGTTTTACAAGTTTTATCACGAATACTTTTTAAGCCAAGTCGCCAAACCGAACGCGGCGCACCAAACGCTTGCCAAATGGGAGCGTGAAGGGCATTTGGCCGCCATCGTCACCCAAAATATCGACGGACTCCACCAGGCGGCCGGCTCGAAAAACGTTTTTGAACTCCACGGAACGGTTTTTCGTCACCACTGTGACCGCTGCGGCAAAGAGTTTCCCACCGAAACGGTCAAATCTCTTGGCGGCGGCGTGCCCCACTGCGATTGCGGCGGACTGGTTCACCCGAACGTGGTGCTTTATGAAGAGGGACTCGACCAAACAACCGTGGAAGGCGCGGTGGAAGCCATTGAACGTGCCGACCTGCTGATTATCGGCGGCACGTCACTCGCCGTCTATCCCGCCGCCTCGTTTTTGCGTTACTACGGCGGACGGGACATCGTTCTCATAAACAAAGGCGAAACGCCGTACGACACCAAAGCCTCCCTCGTGTTCCGTGACAACATCGGGCAAGTGCTCTCTGCCGTGGACGAGGCGATGACAAAATAAGTTGCAAATTTCCCCCACATCGTGTATACTGTATACAATACCTTTATTGAGAAAGGCGAGGAAAAAACCATGCTTCAAAACGGAAAAATCTATTTAGGCCTCTCGGATTTAGATGGAACACGCGTCGAAATGCCGCTGTCCATCTGCAACCGCCACGGCCTCATTGCCGGCGCTTCCGGTACCGGCAAAACTATCACGATGAAAGTGATGGCGGAATCGTTCTCCGATGCCGGTGTACCGGTGTTCCTCTGTGACATCAAAGGCGACGTGTCCGGTCTGTGCGTTCCCGGCGAACAAAACGAGGGAATGGAAAAACGCATCGACAAATTCGGAATCCGCGACAGTTTCTGCTATAAAGGCTACCCCGTCTGCTTCTGGGATGTCTACGGCGAAACCGGCCACCCCGTTCGCACTACCATTTCGGATATGGGCCCGGAACTGCTCTCCCGTATTTTGGGACTTTCCGAGGCGCAGGAAGGCGTACTCAACATTGTCTTTAAAATTGCGGACGATAAGGGCCTTCTCCTCTACGATATGAAAGACCTCCGCGCTCTTCTCAACTACGTGAACGACCACAAAGACGAATACACCACCACCTACGGCTCCATCGCCACCGCCTCACTCGGCACGCTCGTGCGCGAACTGTTGCCGCTTGAAACCCAAGGCGGCGACAAATTCTTCGGTGAACCGCCGCTGGATATCAAAGACTGGCTGCGCACCGACGTAAACGGCAACGGCTACATTCACCTGCTCGACTGCGTGAAACTGGCCCAAAACCCCACGCTTTACGCCACGTTCCTTCTGTGGATGATGTCCGAACTGTATACCGTTCTCCCCGAGGTCGGCGACTGTGACAAACCGAAGCTCGTGTTCTTCTTTGACGAGGCTCATATGCTGTTCTCCGATGCGCCGAAAGCGCTTGTGCAAAAAATTGAGCAGGTAGTCAAACTCATCCGCTCGAAAGGTGTCGGCATCTATTTCGTCACCCAAAATCCTGCCGATATTCCGGACAGCGTTTTGGCACAACTGTCCAACCGTGTCCAGCACGCGTTGCGTGCTTACACGCCGGCGGAACAGCGCGCTGTACGCGCCGCCGCCGATTCGATGCGTGCCAACCCGGCATTCTCCACCGAACAAGTCATTATGGAACTGGGTGTCGGCCACGCGCTGATTTCCGTTTTGGATGAGGAAGGCGTGCCCGGCATTGTTCAGCAGACCGCCGTTATCTGCCCGCAAAGTTTGATGGCACCGGCGGATGAAGCCGCGCGCAACCAAGCAAAAATGGCGGACGGTATGGCGAAATACGACGTAGCTTACGACAGCGAGACCGCCTACGAGGTGTTGGAGGAAGAAAAAGCCACCGCCGCCGAAGAGGATCGTTTGGCCGCCGAACGCGCCGCTTTCGAAAAAGAAAAAGCGGAATACGAGGCCCAAAAACAAAAAGAGGCCGAGGCCGAGGAAAAACAACGTGAAAAAGAAGAAGCCGCCGCCGAAAAACAGCGCGAAAAAGAAGAGGCTGCCGCCGAACGTCAACGCGAGCGCGAGGAAATCGCCGAAGAAAAACGCCGCGAAAAAGAGGAAGCCGCCGCCGAAAAGAAAAAAGAAAAAGAAGAAGCCGAGGCGAAAAAGAAAGCCGACCGCCGTATGGCAAAAATCGAAACCCAACTCATCGGTGCCGGCGGACAGATTCTTAAACGCACGTTGTTCAAAACCCTATTTAAGTAAAACAAGCATAAAAAACCCCCAACCGTCGGTTGGGGGTTTTTTGTAAACTCTTATTTTGCTTTCTTTTTGAGCGCGATCTTCACATTCTTCACGATGTTCTCCGCGGAAAGACCGAATTCTTTCAGCAAATCCGCCGCAGGGCCGGATTTGCCGAAGGTATCTTCCACGCCCACACGCACAACCGGCACCGGCACGGTTTCCGCCACCACTTCGGCAACAGCGCTTCCGAGACCGTTCAGGATGCTATGCTCCTCGGCAGTCACGATCACACCGGTTTCGCGAGCAGCTTTTTCAATGATGTCGCGATCAATCGGTTTGATGGTCGCCATATTGATGATACGGGCGGAAATGCCCTCCGCTTTCAGCATCTCATACGCTTCCAGCGCCTCTTTCACCATAAGGCCGGTTGCAATCACAGTCACGTCCGTACCGTCTTTAAGCATCACGCCCTTACCGATTTCGAAGGGGCAATCCTCATCAAACACCACCGGCACGGCAAGGCGGCCAAATCGCAGATACACCGGGCCGTCCCATTCGTAGGCGGCTTTCACCGCTTTTTTCGCCTCATAGTAGTCGGCAGGGTTAAGAACCGCCATGCCGGGGATGCCGCGCATAAGGCCGAGATCCTCGATGCACTGGTGCGTGGCGCCGTCCTCGCCAACGGAGATGCCGCCGTGGCTCGCCGCCACTTTCACGTTGAGACGCGGATACGCCACCGAGTTGCGGATTTGTTCATACGCGCGACCGGTCGCAAACATCGCGAACGAGGAGATAAACACCGTTTTGCCACAGGAAGCAAGACCTGCCGCCACACCGGTCATATTCGCCTCGGCGATACCGGCGTTGAAGAAACGGTCGGGGAACGCTTTTTTGAACGTGCCTGTACGGGTGGCGCCGGCAAGGTCGGCATCCATTACCACAATGTCGTCGTGTTCTTTACCGAGTTCCACCAACGCGTCGCCGTAGCCTTCACGGGTGGCTTTTTTCATTACGTCCGCCATATTCACGCCTCCTCACACGCTTTGAGCGCCGCTTTCAGTTCCGCCATCGCCACTTCGTATTCTTCGGCGTTGGTGGCTTTGCCGTGCCAACCGACCTGGTTTTCCATAAAGGAAACGCCGTGGCCTTTCACGGTTTTCAAAATGATCGCCGTAGGCTTGTCGGTTACAGCGCGCGCGGCCGTCACCGCTTGGTCAATGGAGTCGAAATCGTGGCCGTCCGCCTCAAACACGGTGAAGCCGAACGCCTCGAATTTTTCTTTGATCGGATAAGGGGAGTTGACCTCTTTGAGGCAACCGTCAATTTGCAGATTATTGTTGTCGATAAACAAGGTCAAATTGGAAAGCTCTTTGGCGGAAGCGAACATCGCCGTCTCCCACACCTGGCCTTCCTCAATCTCGCCGTCGCCGAGAATCGCATAGACGTGATAGTCTTTTTTGTCTAATTTCGCCGCAAGTGCCATACCTGCCGCCGCGGAAACGCCTTGACCGAGCGAGCCGGTAGACATATCCACACCGGGCGTTTTTTGCATATCCGGGTGTCCTTGCAGAAAACTGTCCGGTTTGCGCAGCCGCGCAATCTCGCTTTGTGGGAAAAACCCGTGAAGCGCGAGCGCGCCGTACAGCGCAGGAGCAGTGTGTCCTTTGGAAAGCACCAAACGGTCACGGTCCGCCCAATGGGGGTTTTTCGGATCCACGTTCAGAACACAGCGATAGAGATACGCGATGGTGTCCGTGATGGAAAGAGATCCACCCGGATGACCGCTTTTCGCGTGAAAAGTGCCCTCGATGATATCCAAACGAATTTTGGCGGCATCGATGGCAAGTTGCTTTTTCATTGACGATTCCATGTCTTCCGACTCCTTTATTTTGACGTCCAAACATATTTCCTATAGTATAGCACATTCTTTTCGATTTTCCTATATCTTTTTCGAATTTTTTTAACTTTTTTCGAAAAAAATTTCTACATAATTGCCGCCAAAAACAGCATCTCTCGAATCCGTTCATAAATCATCGGAAAATCCGAAAGAGGAAGCGGATTTTTCCCCTTTCCGCATTCCACGGTAAACGCCGGTTTTGCAAATTCTTCGATAAACCAATCCTTAAATCCGCCGCCCACCGCGAGTCCTTCCGGCTCGTCAAGCGCATATCCCGTCGCTTGCGCCAACACGTTTGCCATCCACCGCGACCGCTCGGGGGTGCGGTGACCGTAACGCCAGTAGATGACTTCTCCTTGGGTGTGTAAAGATACGGCGTGCGCCGGACTTGCCCGACGACAAAGCGCGGTGATGGCCGCCGTTTCCGGCTCGCTTTCGGGGGCTGTGCCGCCGAACTGCCGTGGGCCGGACGAAAAAATCCCGTTTTTTCGCTCTAAGGCTTGCAATTTCTCCCATCCCGCATTAAAATTGTGGTTAAGGTCCACACCGCGCGCATTGGCTTGCCACGTCTTGTCTCCACCGAGCGCCTGTTCGATGCCGTCGGGATTTAACGCCGGCACAAACAACAGACTGCGCCCCATCATCGCTTTTCCGATTGCCACGCGGCAGGCGGCTTTTCCGCTTTCCACGTGGGTGCACACGTCTTCGATAAACCGATACAATAGTAAAGCGGTTATCCACTCCTGCGCGTGTGTCCCACCCAAAAACAACACCGTATGCGCGCCGTTCCCAAGCAAAAAACCGTCAATCGGCCGCCCACAAACGCTTTGTCCGATGGGAAAACGAGAAAGACCTGCAAAGCGAGTACAAAGTTCCTCTCCCCATTTCGCCCGTTTCGCCGCTGACGGAGGCTCGTGATACCGTTCCATTATCTCACCTCAAAAAAAGGTATGAAAGGCTGTGTTTGTCCTATGAATTTTCGTGAAACGACCGTAAAAAAGAACATTGTCCATAAAGGCGCCATCCTCACCATGCGAGAAGACGACGCCAAAACCGCCGACGGCCGCGACTGCACCCGTGTCGTCGTGGAACATCCCGGCGGCGTGTGCGTTGCCGCCGTCACCGACGACGAAAAAATCCTGCTCGTGCGCCAGTGGCGCTATCCGTTCGAGGAAGAGACGTGGGAACTGCCGGCAGGCAAACTCGAAACCACCGACAGCGACACCAAAACCGCCGCCGTCCGCGAACTGAAAGAGGAAACGGGCGCCGAGGCCAAAACGTGGAAATTCCTCGGCAATATGTACCCGACTCCCGGTTTTTGTACCGAAATCGACCGCATTTATGAGGCAACCGACCTCACCTTCGGCGAAGCACAACCGGATGACGACGAATTTTTAACGCTTGCCGCCGTACCGCTTAAAGAAGCGCTCATCCGCGTGATGAACGGCGAACTGCCGGATGCCAAAACCCAAATCGGCATCCTTAAAGTCTGCGCCGAACGGGGAATTTTGCCGTAATTTTCGCACAAACCCGCGGCGTGCCCGTAGGGACCGGCGT
>JAZLLJ010000026.1:0-14167 GCA_045598065.1 Acutalibacteraceae bacterium | reverse complement strand
AAAGTCGTGTTTGACCAGGTTCTTGCCATCCAGAATGACAAAGGCCTGAAAACCGGCGCTCCTTATCTGAAAGGCGCGACCGTCACCGCGACCGTCCTCAAAAACGGCAAAGGCAAAAAAATCCGCGTGTTCACCTATCGTCCGAAGAAAGGCAGCAAACGCGCTATGGGCCACCGTCAACCCTACACGAAAGTGGAGATCAACGACATCAAAGCCCGTACCGTCGCGAAGAAAGCCGCGGAAGACGCTCCGGCTGCGGAGGAATAAGAACGATGCGCGCCACATTTTTTCGTCGCGGTGACCGAATTGCCGGTTTTGACTTAGACGGACATTGCGGTGGTGTTGCAGGGCGGGATATCGTGTGCGCGGCGGTTTCGTCCGCGGCGTATTTGACCGCCAACACGCTGACCGAGGTTTGCGGACTTTCTGCGAACGTCTCGGAAGCGGACGGCAAGTTGCATTTGTGGCTTACCGACAAGGATATCGCTCGCGGAGACGACGTGATGAACGGGTTTTACCTGCATCTCAAAGGTCTTCACGACCAATATCCGACGAAAATCGAAATTATCGACAGCAACGATACGGAGGTGTAACGAAATGCTTAAGATTAACATTCAACTGTTCGCTCATAAAAAAGGTATGGGCTCGACCAAGAACGGTCGTGACTCCGAATCCAAACGCCTCGGCGCGAAACGTGCCGACGGTCAGGTGGTGCTCGCCGGCAACATCCTTGTTCGTCAGCGTGGTACCCACATCCATCCGGGTGTGAACGTGGGCATCGGCTCTGACGATACGCTGTATGCGAAAGAGACCGGTACCGTGCGCTTCGAGCGCGTGGGCAAAGACCGCAAACGTGTGAGCGTCTATCCGGCGGAATAATCTGCAAGAAAAATCCCGACCGTTTTTTGAAACGGTCGGGATTTTTGTTTTTACAAATTCCTGTTGCGTTTTTGAGGAAAATAGAGTATACTTATGGCATAGTTCCTAAAAAGGAGTGCAAAAAAATGAAAAAACTGATTTCTCTTGCGGCGCTTACGGCGATGGTTTTGACCTTGTTCGTGCCGGCGATGGGTGTTTGCGCCGCCCGTCCCGACCGCGGCGATGCCAACGCTGACGGCGACGTCAATATGAAAGACGTGCTCGTAGACCGCAAATACGTGGCGGATATGGAATCCAACGTGGATTTCGAGGCCGGCGATTGCAACGGTGACGAAGAAATCAATATGAAAGACGTGTTGCTTCTTCGCAAATACGTGGCAGGATTAGACGCGACGTTTGCCGATTACGCGATGGACGACTACTCGCCCTATCATCTGAAAACGCTCGCCCAAGAGCAGGTCGTTCTCTCGTTTTATAACGAGGACAGCAGCGATTTGGCGGTGACGTGGCACACCACGCGCAAAAACTACCGTCCGGTGGCGCAGGTCGTGAAAGTGATGAACGGCGCGCCGGTGGATTTCGCAAACGCCATCGAGTTTGCCGCCACGACGGAGGAGTTCAAAGACCTCGCCACGTTGTATGATGGCGAAGCCAACACGTTTGAAATCGTTTCCAAAATCGGCTACAAGGACCAAACCGACTACACCCATCGCGCGATTCTCAGCGGATTAGAGTATAACACCACCTATGCGTACCGCGTGGGCGACGGCGCCAAAAAATTCTGGAGCGATACCTATACGTTCACCACGCGCCCCGAAACGGTGGAAGAATTCTCCTTTGTGTGGATGAGCGATACCCAAGTGACCAACACTCGCGACCAAACGGCGGCGCATTTTATGAACGATGCGTTCAAGGGTGCTTCCGAGATCGATCCCGACTTCTCCTTTGTTCTCCACGGCGGTGACGTGGTGCAAACGTCGCATTACACCCACCAGTGGCAGATGATGCTGAACGGCAACGAGGAGTATTTGGCGCAGTATCCGGTCATGATGGCGACCGGCAACCACGATGCTTCCAACGACACCGCCGGCGATTACGAGATTTACAAACACATGACCTTCAACTTGCCGGAGCCGAACAGCAAAAAATCCTACGGCACCTACTATTCCTTCGACTACGGTGATGCCCACTTCATTTGCCTTGACACCTGCTACGGTGACGGTATTCGTTCCGCCAATATTGACAACGAGCAGAAAGCGTGGTTGCAGGAAGATTTGCAAAACACCACGAAAAAATGGAAAATCGTTATGATGCACGTGCCGATCGTGTCCTATAAAAACATCAACTCTTCGTCGCTCACCCGTCTGTTTGCGGAAAACGGCGTAGACTTGGTGTTGCAGGGTGACGAACACGTGTATCTCCGCTCACATCCTATCAACGACCGCAACAAACCGGTCAACGATACCGAGGTGCGCACGGTGGACGGCGTGAAATACTACGTCAATCCGGCCGGCGCTATCTTTACCCAAGCGGCAACGGCAGGCGACTCCAAGCAAAACATCAGCAGCGGCTCGGTCAATCCTGCCAACTTGGCGATGTATACCGGCGGTCAGCAGTCCAGTTGGGCGAACATTTCCATCAAGGGCGATACGCTGACAATGCAGACCTACTACTACAACAACGGCAACATCCAGATGTATGCGGATGGTTCGTGGGGTATCATTAAAGAATAATCACAAAGCAAAAGACCGACGGAACAACGTTCCGTCGGTCTTTTTTTATTCGGATTTACTTTTGGGGCGAGCGAGCAAAGCACACAAAAATCCGAGGAACACCGCCACGGTTACGCCGCCTGCCGTGGCGGAAAGTCCGCCGGTGAGCGCGCCCAAAAATCCCTGTTCGGCAACCGCTTCCTGCACGCCGGTCGCCAACACGTAGCCGAAGCCGAAAAGCGGCACGGTGGCGCCGGCGCCCGCCCATTCGACGAGCGGTGCATACAGCCCGACCGCTGTCAACGCCACGCCGGCGGTGACGAACAGTACGAGTATGCGCGCCGGTGTCATGCCGGTGAGGTCAATGAGCAGTTGGCCGAGAACACAGATACATCCGCCCACAAAAAACGCTTTCAAAAGAGATAGCAGTATCATCCGTCTCACTCCTTTTTCGTTAGTGTGAGCGAAAGGAGTAAAAAATATACAAAAAAGTGGGAGGCACAAACGTGCCTCCGACTTTTGGGAACGGCGATTATTCGTCTTTGATTTCAATGAATTCTATACCGTTTTCTTTGGCAAAGGTTTCGGCGGCGGTTTCTTTGTAACCGTAGACTTTTTCCAGGGTGTTCGTGTCAAAAGCGGAGCCCTCATCGGAGACCTCAATGGTGGTGATGGTTTTCGGGAACGTGACTTCCTTCAGCTTGGAGCAGCCGCTGAATGCGCCGATTTCTACGGTTTTAAGGTTTTCACCGAGGTCAATTTTTTCCAGCGCGTCACAGTCTTTGAACGCATACGAGGTAATGTATTTAACGCTTTTGGGAAGAATCACTCCTGTAATGGTTTTGTTGTTATAGAACGCAGAGGAGATGGTGGTGAAATCCCCTTTGATGAAGGGTTCTTCGTCAGTGCCGTTATAGGAGAGCAAACTGCCGCAGACGGAGATATATTCGCCGGTTTCATTACTCATCCACGGAGTTTTCAAAAAAGCATCTGCTCCGATGCATACGGCTACTTCGGGGAACGCGATGTCTTTTAACGCGGTGCAACCGGAAAAGGCGCGAGCACGGATCGTGGTGAGCGTGGGGGGCAAGTTGATGGTATTAAGAGAAGAACAACCGTAGAATGCTTCTTCGCCGATTTCCTGCAATTCAATCGAGAACGAAACGGTACGCAGATTTGTGCAGCCGGCGAAGGCTTTTCTGCCGATGGTGGTGATGGTGGCAGGCATATTGACGGTGTCCAGTGTGCCGTTAAATTCGAAGGCTTCGTCCTTAATCGTCGTTACCGGTTTGTCACCCAGTTTCGAGGGAATGTTGGCAACGGTGTTTTCGGCGTCGAATTTGGTGATAATCGCTTCATCGCCCACAATCTCATAGGCAAAGGCGGATTCCGGCGCGTTGTCATAGATGCTCGAAGTGTCATTCTTATTTTTTTTGCACCCACAAAGGCAGAGGGAACAAAACAAACAAACGGCAAGCGTCGCCGCGAGCATTTTTTTCATAGCATAAACCCCGTTTCATAAAACGATTTCAAAGTACCTTATATTATAAAGCACGCGCCCGATTTTGGCAAGTGTTTTTTAGCAAAAGAAAACCGCCTCGTTGAGGCGGTTTTCGAAAGGTCGGATTATTTGTTGCGGAAATTCTCGAGAAGATCCACGATTTTTTGGTGAGGATCGAGGATTTTTTCCACCGAGAAGTCCTGGTTAAGCGCGGCGATGAAGTAGGACACGTATTTGCCCATATCCACTTCGTAGAACCACGGACGGGAGAGCAGTTCCGGCGTGCGGTAGGTGAGGTTCGTGCCGAGGATACCGGAGATGATGCCGTCTTCGTACGCTTTGTCGAACGCTTCGAGGCCGTTGGCGAACAGCGCGTAGGTCGCATACGCAAACACGCGGTTGGCGTTGCGTTTTTTCAGCTCGTACGCGATATCCAGCATCGAGTCGCCGGAGGAGATGATATCGTCCGCAACGAACACGTCTTTGCCCTCGACCGAGTTGCCGAGGTATTCGTGGGCGACAATCGGGTTGCGGCCGTTGACAATGGTGGAGAAGTCGCGGCGTTTATAGAACATACCGAGGTCCACGCCCATAATCGAGGCGTAGTACATATTGCGGTGCATCGCGCCGACGTCCGGGCTGATAACGGCGAGATGATCGCGGTCGGGTTTGATGTCCGGCACGCTGCGGAACAGTTTTTTGAGCGCTTGGTAGGACGGCATCAAGTTGTCGAAGCCCATCAGCGGCACCGCGTTTTGCACACGGGCATCGTGGGCATCAAAGGTCACGATGTTGGCAACGCCCATCGCTTGTAACTCTTGGAGCATGGCGGCGCAGTCGAGCGACTCGCGGTAGTTGCGGCGGTGTTGACGGCCGCCGTAAAGGATCGGCATCACCACGTTGATGCGGTGGGCTTTACCGCCGACTGCTTGGATAACGCGCTTGAGATCTTGGAAATGGTCGTCCGGCGACATCATATTTTCTTTGCCGAACATTTTGTAAGTGCAGTTGTAGTTGCCCACATCCACGAGAATGAAGACGTCCGCACCGCGCACGCTTTCATTCAGCGTGGCTTTGGAGTCACCGGAGGAGAAACGGGGACAATCCGAATCCAAAAGGAAGGTGTCCATTTCACTGCCGGCTTCTTTCGTCCAGCGAGTGAGATATCCGTTGATCTCATCGCCCAATTCTTTCGCACCGCGCAACGCGATGATACGCAGAGGCGCTACGCCGTTTTTCTCGTTAAAGATGTTTGCTTCGTTAGCCATTTTACCGTCCGACCTTTCCATATTAAGTTGAAAAAAGTATACCACAAAATCCGTCGCCTGTAAACCACCCGACAGCGGATTTCGTCGAAAAAGACAAAAATACAGGCGGTTTGTTTTTAAGAAGTTTTCTTGCCGTTTTCCGCGAGCAATTCCGCGCCGGCCACCAAGCAGGTCGAGCCGTTTTCGGCGAACTTTCGCATAAGGTCGGCACAGCCGCGCACGGCGGCTTGGTCGGTTTTCAAAATGGCGTTGCGGTAGGCAAAAACGTCCGCTTTTGTCAGCCCTTCAAACTTGTACGCGTTGGCGGAAGCGCCTTTTTGCTGCGGCGTTTTGAGTGGCTCGGTAGAGGAGACGGTGGAGAGGATATACCGTTCCACGTCCTCGCCGCTGTCGCAAAACGCGAGCAGCGCATCCGCGAGTTCTTTGAACACGTTCAGGGAGTTCATCGGCGAGGGATCGCGGTAGGTGTAGGCGAACATACGGCCGGAGGCCCGCACGCCGCAGCCGGCACCGTAGGCGCCGCCCTGCACACGCAGTTTGTTCCATAAATAGTCGAGCGAAAGAATGTTGCACGCCACCTTGAGCGGCCCGTTCCATTTGGCGTCCGGCGGTGTCAGCGACTGCGCGGAAAAACCGATGGCGGCAGGAATTTTTATAACGGTGTGCTTGTCAACGGCGGTGGTGTATGCCTTCGGCTCAAAGGTAAAGCCGCCGTCGGGGAGTGTTGCCAAAAGCGCCGACACGTCGAGCGGATCGTCGGCCGTGACGCTGACGACAAGGCCCTTTTTGCCCACGGCACTTCGGAACACATCGCTCATTGTCGTCACCAACGCAGGGAGCGTTTCCTGCTCATTTTCCATAAGGGTGTGCAGATGCTCCACTTGGGTGTTGCCGCACAAAACCTCTGTCACAGCACACGCCGCCGAACCGCTTGCTCCTGCGGCATACATAGCGAACTGGTGACCTTCCATAATGACCGATTGGCGAGCAGTGGCATCCATTTGACGGAAAATTTCAAAAACGGGAGACACGTCGGAAACGTCGGTATGAAGCAGAATTTCCGACAACAGGTCAAGCGCTTCTTTGGCATTGCGGCGCATAAAGCCGGCGCTTGCCACAAGACAAGGCACGCAGGTGGCGGTATCGCCGGTATGCACCGGTGCAATGGCAAAGCGCAGATAGCCGAAATAGCGCTTAATTTTTTGTTGCAGCAACCGTGTGGAATTGTGTTTCGTCGGCAGTTCGCACAAAAGGTGGGTAAACAGTTCCATATCGCCGAGAGTTGCCAAGTCGCATCCGGTCAGCGGAAAATACAGTTTGAGATGCGCCACGTCGCGGCAGGCGACCGGATGGAACCACACGGGAACACCGGCTTGTGTGGTTTCTTCCGTTTCCACCCATACCGGCGGCTCGCCGGCATCCGAAAGGGATAACATCGGCAGTGTGGCGATTTGTTCCGGAGTGTCAGGGGTTTGCTGCCACGAAAGAAGCGCTTCGCAAAGGGCTTGGTTCTCCGCTTTTTCGGCATCGCCCCAGTCGGCGGTCATCGAAGCGCACAGCGCCGCTTCTTTTTTGCGGTTTTCTTCGCCGAGCGTGAGAGACGGCTCGGTATATAGCGTTGCGACGTTCGTTTCATCACAGAAAATTTCAAAGAGCAATTTTTCAAATCCGTCGCCGGAGAGCATTTCCCGTACCGCCGCCAAATCGCTGTCGGGAACGAGGGCGGCGAGCGGATCGCCGCCATACAGCCAACTGCGCAAAGCGGTGACGTTGCGTTCCAGTCCTTGCGGCTCGGCTATATCGTGCAGTTGATAGTCGAGCGCGGCAAGCGAGGCTTCCAATTCGTCTTTGTCCAGTCCCGTTTCATACAGTTTGCGAGCTTCGGCGCGAAGCAGCGCGAGCGCTTCATCCGCTTTGCCGTCCGTCACGTTTTTAAGTGCAATTTGCACGTACGGTTGCGCGAGATAATCGTCCACTTCTACCTCCAAATCTTCTGCAAGGCCGGAGGAGAGGAGCGCACGAGTGAGCGGAGCTTCGTTAGAGCCGGCGACCGTGTCGAACAGTACGCGCAACGCCAGCACTTTTGACAAATCCTCGAACGTGCCGATAATTTTGCCGAACGTGACTTGTCCGCGGTTTTTGTGCGGCTCGTCCGGCCCTATTTCATAGGTGTTATGCCCGACCGCGGTACACGGCGTTTGCATAGTCAAAACCGGCGGCGCGAGTTTCGTTTGGGGACGGGAGAGATAGGAGTCGATAAGGGCGAGTGTTTCCTCAAACGGCAGGTCGCCGTCCAAATAAAATCGGGCGTTGCCGGGATGATAGAAGCGACGGTAGGTGTCGCAAAAATCCTCGTAGGTGAGGGTGGGGATAACGAGCGGATCACCGCCGGAAATCACGCCGTAGCAGGAGTCGGGGAACAAAAGGTGAAGCATCTCTTCGCCCACGATGCTGTCGCGGTCGGCGAGCGCGCCTTTCATTTCGTTGAACACGATGCCGTTAAACGTATACCCGTCGTCTGTCGGCTCAATATGCCAGCCTTCTTGATAGAAAATGTTGGGATTCGTGAGCAGATTCGGGGCAAACACCGCATCGAGATACACCGACGTGAGATTGAGAAAATCTTTGGTGTTCCGGCTGGAACACGGATACACCGTTTTGTCGGGATAAGTCATCGCGTTGAGAAACGTGTTCATCGAGCCTTTGAGCAGGTCCAAAAACGGTTCGCGGACGGGATATTTTTCTGAGCCGCAGAGCATCGCGTGCTCTAAGATGTGGAACACGCCGGTGCTGTTTTTCGGCAACGTTTTAAACGCCACCGAAAAGAGTTTGTTTTCTTCGCCGTTGTCCAGCCAGCACAATTCCGCACCGCCATCGTGGCGCAGTTCATACAACGTGCCGGACAAAGCCGGCACTTCCCGTACACGGGTAACGGTAAACCCGAACAGTCGTTGGTTTTCTTTGTAACTCATTTAATCTTTCTCCTTATAATACAGGCGACAGTGACAGTATCCCTCGAATTCCGGATCGGCGATTTGGGCGCGGAATTCCTCGCAGATGCATTTGTATTCCGGCTTTTTCCCCAATCGGCAGGGACAATAGCCGTCTTTGGCTTTCAGCCCCTCGCGGATGGTCGCCACGATCTCTTTGTCTTCATTCAAGCGTACTGCCATTTTTTTGCCGCCTTTCCATTTTGTCTTTAACAGTGTACCACATTTCCCGTCCGATTACAACCGAAATTAAAGATTTGCTTTTTTTGAAACGGTGTGGTATACTACTACCGTATGCGAAAAAAGAGGTGTTTTAGTATGGGTAAAAAATGGGGCGATCGGCGTGACGGCACGCTGATCCGCGATATTGACTCGATGCACTTTATTATGCCGCTGATTTATCCCAACCGCTGTGACAACGAAGCGTTTATCAGCGAGAGGATTGATTTGACCGCGGCTGACGCCTATCTTGGAAAGAAAAACGCGGACAATCCCGAATACAAATATAACCTGTTCCAACTGATTGTGACGGCGATGGTCAAAACCATCACCCTGCGCCCGAAGATGAATCGCTTTATCGTCAACGGCAATATGTACCAGCGCAACGATGTGTCGGCGGCGTTCGTGGTGAAAAAACTGTTTGCGGACAACGGCGCGGAAGGACTCGCGTTTATTCATATGAAAGACGATGACACGCTCGACACCATCCACGAAAAAATCTATAAGTTTGTGTCCAAGACTCGCAGTGCGGACAGCGTGGACGAATCGACCGAAAATATGGATATTTTCAACAAACTGCCGCGGTGGATTTCCAAAACCGCCGTGAAATTCGTGTGTTTCCTCGATCGTCACGGCAAGGTGCCGAAATCCTATATTGCTTCCGACCCGTACTATTCTTCGGTGGTGCTGACCAACCTCGGCTCCATTAAACTCCATTCCGGCTATCACCATTTGACCAACTGGGGCACCACGTCCATTTTTTGCGCCATCGGCGAGAAAAAACGCCGCCCGTTTTTTGAAGAAGACGGCAGCGCTCGGATGTGCGATAGTATTGATTTGGGACTTACGATAGACGAGCGCATCGCCGACGGCTATTATTATTCGAAAACTGTTCGTTTGCTCCGTCATCTGATTGAGCATCCGGAACTGTTGGACAAACCCTTGAACGAAGAGGTGGATTTTTAAGTGAGTAACGTAGAGGTGAGAACCCCATGGGAGGGAAGCATGGGTGGCGTGCCGATGCACCTTGACTATTTTGAGGGGACCATGTTTGAAGCGGTGGAAAAAATTGCCGAGGAATATCCGAACAATATCGCGTTCGACTTTATGGGCAAATCCACCACCTACAAAAAATTCGTGCAGCAGGTGGAAAAATGCGCCAAAGCGCTTAAAACTATCGGTGTGCGCGAAAACGACTGTGTGACCATTGCGATGCCCAACTGTCCGCAGGCGTTGTATATGTTTTACGCGCTCAATATGATTGGCGCGATTGCCAATATGATTCACCCACTGTCGGCGGAAAAAGAGATTGAGTTTTATCTCAATGAATCGAACAGTGTTACCGCTATCACACTTGACCAGTTTTACGGAAAGTTCGAGCGGATCCGCCAAAACACCAAAGTGGTCAACATTATCATTGCCAGCATCAAAGACGAGTTATCCAAACCTATTAAAGCCGGCTATATGCTGACCGAAGGACGCAAAATCGAAAAAATACCGGCAGATGCCCCGATTATTCGGTGGAAAGATTTTCTGCGGCTCGGACGGTCGTGTTTTTATAACTATCGCGTCACCCGCGGTCCGGACGATGCGGCGGTTATCCTCTACTCCGGCGGCACAACGGGCACAACCAAGGGCATTGTGCTGACCAACAAAAACTTTAACGCGCTTGGCCAACAGGTCATTGCCGCCAACCCGATGTTCCGCGTGGGCGATCGGATGCTTGCCGCGATGCCGTTGTTCCACGGATTCGGCCTCGGTGTGTGCGTGCATACGATGCTGTCCCAAGGCGGTCGGTGTATTCTTATTCCGCGGTTCACCGCCCAGAGCTACGCGAAACAAATCGTGAAATACAAATGCAACTTTATTGCCGGCGTTCCCACGTTGTACGAGGCGCTGTTGCGCTTGCCCAGTATGGAAAATGCGAATTTGAACAGTCTTAAAGGGGTGTTCTCTGGCGGCGACTCGTTGTCGGTGGAACTGAAAAAGAAATTTGATAAATTCCTGTATGACCACCACGCGGTTATTCAGGTGCGCGAGGGTTACGGTACCACCGAAACCGTTACGGCTTGTTGCCTGACGCCGCCGCTTCTCTGCAAAGAGGGAAGCATCGGT
Organism: Acutalibacteraceae bacterium; assembly: GCA_045598065.1. Lineage (GTDB taxonomy): Bacteria > Bacillota > Clostridia > Oscillospirales > Acutalibacteraceae > RGIG426. The sequence goes on along the minus strand of JAZLLJ010000026.1, from coordinate 3,483 downwards.
GTGCCGTTCCCCGACACCTATATCAAAATCGTTGAGCCGGGCACAGACAAAGAACTGCCTTACAACGAAGAGGGCGAAATTCTGCTTGCCGGTCCGACGGTGATGCGCGAATATATGAATCACCCGGACGAGACCGCTCAAACCATCCGTGTCCACGATGACGGGTTTCGATGGGTGTACACCGGTGACCTCGGTACAATGGACGAGGAAGGGTTTGTCTATTTCCGCGGCCGTGCCAAGCGAATGATTATCAGTTCCGGCTACAACGTCTATCCCGGCCAACTGGAAAACATCTTGGATGCTCACGAGTTTATTCAGATGAGCTGTGTTATCGGTGTGCCCGATCCGTATAAAATGCAAAAAGTGAAAGCGTTTGTCAAGTTGACTCCCGGCACTCCTGCCAACAAAGAAACACTGGATATTTTGATGGATTACTGTCGTGTCAACATCGCCAAATATGCGATGCCGTATGACATTGAATTCAAAGACGAGATGCCGAAGACGTTGGTCGGCAAAGTGGCGTATCGTCAACTGGAAGAAGAAGAAATGAAGAAGATTGCCGCCGCCGAAGCAAGCAAAGAAAGCAACTGACCAAAGACCAAAGGAGGTTTTAAGGTGCGTATCGGCTTATTCAACGATTCCTTTCCGCCGAGTGTTGACGGTGTGGCACAAACGGTGAAAAACTATGCAATGTCGCTGAGCAAACGGCCGGATTATGACGTTAGCGTCATTACGCCGCGCTGCCACGGAGCCAAAGACGAGGACTATCCGTTCCCCGTGTATCGCTATGCGGCGCTTCCGATGCCGCGGCGCATCGGATATCGAGCGGGAACGCCCTTTTCTCCGTTTTTGCTTAGAAAATTGAACAGACAGAAATTTGATTTGTATCATGTTCACTGCCCGTTTGCATCCGCGGTGCTTGCGGATGAGTTGACGCATTTTCACCATGCACCGGTAATCCATACGTATCATACAAAATACGATATCGAATTGCGTGTGCGGTTGCGTACTCCTGCGATTCGTGCCGCTGCTATGCAGGTGATTCGCCATAATTTGGAAAACGCGGACGAAGTGTGGGCCGTGACCGAATCCTGCGGACAGGCATTGCGGCAGGTCGGATATGAAGGCGAGTATTTTGTGATGGAAAACGGCACGGATTTTGCCTACGGCAAAGCGGATGCCGATAACGTGCAGCTGCTTCGGGAATTGTACAATATTCCTGAAGACCACTTTGTACTGTTGTTCGTCGGACGGATGATGTGGTATAAAAACATTCGGATTATTTTGGACGCTTTGAAAATTGCTCGAGAAAAAGGGTTGCCGTTCACCACGTTGATGGTGGGAGACGGACTGGATGCACCGGCGATTCGTGCGTATGCGCAACAGTTGGGATTGGATGATGCGGTGCGGTTTACGGGCATGTTGCTTGACCGCGAACAACTGCGCGATTTCTACACGATTGCGGATTTGTTTTTGTTCCCCTCTACGTTTGACACGTCCGGACTTGTGGTGAAAGAGGCCGCCGCCTGCGAATGTGCCAGCGTGCTGACGCGCGGTAGTTGTGCGGCGGAAGGCGTGGAAGACGGCGTCAACGGGTTTTTGGCGGATGAAAACGCCGAGGATTTTGCTCGCGCGATGCTGGCTGCCTGTGATAACAAGGCGGCTTTGGAAACAGTTGGCTCCCGTGCAGGAGGAACGCTGTATCTCTCGTGGGATGACGCGGTTAAGAAGGCGGCGGCACGGTATGAAGAAGTGCTGAAACGGTGGAACGGCTGATTTTTTTGAAAGAAATTCAGAAAAATGAAAAAAACTCTTGATTTTTTCGAAATGAGTTAGTATAATGGTACAGTCGCCGTGGAGAGGTGGCTGAGTTGGTCGAAGGCGCACGATTGGAAATCGTGTATACGTTAATAGCGTATCAGGGGTTCGAATCCCCTCCTCTCCGCCAACAAAAAGTCGAGGGTTTTTGCCCTCGACTTTTTGTTTTTTGATGTGGAACGGAGGGGATTCGCCCTCAATTGTTTTGGTGTGGAAAGAAGTGAAAAAAATGAGACTTTTGTTTGAACTCGATAAAAAAGATTACGAAAACTGCACCCACACGTTTGTGCGTGACTCTGCCCGAAGCATACTCTTAAAAAATGGGTTGGTGGCGATGGTGCATAGCCTCAAATACGACTATTACAAATTCCCGGGCGGCGGAATCGAAGCCGGGGAAACGGTGACGGATGCCATGATACGGGAGACGTTGGAGGAGGCAGGTTTGGTCGTGATTCCTTCGTCCGTAAAAGAATACGGATACGTTCACCGCGTACAGCAAAGCAAGGTGGATAAGACGGAACGATTTGTCCAAGACAATTTCTATTTTTTGTGCGAGGCGGAAGAAACCCTTGCATCGCAGTCGCTGGATGATTACGAAGCGGACGAGCGGTTTACTCTCGAATACGTAACGCCCGAAACAGCCATTCGCGCCAACCGGCGCGGTAATCACGGACCGAAAGATTCCCTGATGATTGAGCGAGAGGCGCGTGTGTTGGAGAGAATGATAGAAGAAGGATTGTTTTCCTGATTTTTCCCGAGGGTTTTTGCCCTTGGGATTTTCTGGTTGTCAAAAGACAACCAAAGGCGGCTAAAAGTATAAATAATAAGTACAAAAATACACAAACGTACAAAAATCGGCGTATATTCGGCCCGATTTGGTGAGAATGAAGGACTTTTCGCAAAAAATGTAAAAATCAAAAAACCTTTTGTGCAAAAAGGTGGACAAACCCTTTAGAAAGTGCTACAATAAACACAATCGCGAATATCCGAAAAAATATTGAAAGGAAATGATACCCATGAAAAACATTTTCAAACTCGGTTCTGTCTTCATGGCGTTGGCGCTTTTGGTCAGCACGTTGCTGCTTACCGGCGTTCTCGCTTCGGCTGAACCGGACTGGCAGCTTGTTTGGTCGGGTTCTATTGACTCAATGATTGTTCAGGCTGCGGATGGCACGGCAACGCTGGGCAATGCCGAATTGGACGCTGCTGTGGCGGAGGAATTGGCGAACTATGATGCCACCAAATTCAAAGTGGAGTCTAACGCCACCTTCACTTCCGGTGACGGTGCTTATGCTTGCTGGAGCTTCTTTGTTCCCAACGGCGCCCAACTGTGGAGCACTGTGGTAAACGAAGCCCCGACTACCGAAATCACCGATTCCCCCGATGTGAACATTGTTGACATTGACGAGACCTGGAACTTCGGTATTGTCGGCGAGGGTGGTTCCGGTACCTTCGTGGCGACCGAGTTTGCGCTGTACGCGTATCGTGAGCCGAGCGCCGAGCCGACCGAGACTGAGGCTGAGCCGACCGAGACTGAGGCTGAGCCGACCGCGACTGAGGCCGAGCCGACTGCTACCGAAGCCGAGCCGACCGCGACTGAGGCCGAGCCGACTGCGACTGAGGCCGAGCCGACTGCGACTGAGGCCGAGCCGACTGCTACCGAAG
>JAZLLJ010000025.1:0-10944 GCA_045598065.1 Acutalibacteraceae bacterium | reverse complement strand
CAACCTTGGCCTGTACGGCATCTCCCTTGCCGCTGTCGGCATGCTGTCCACCCTCGGTATCACCCTCGCGACCGACGCTTACGGCCCGGTTGCGGATAACGCCGGCGGTATCGCCGAGATGTCCGGCCTCGAGCCGGAGGTCCGCGAGCGTACCGACGCTCTCGACTCCCTGGGTAACACCACCGCTGCTACCGGTAAAGGTTTTGCTATCGGATCTGCCGGTATGACCGCGTTGGCGCTCATCGCCAACTTCAAAGAGAAACTCGTCCAAGCGAATGCCGAAAAATTCGACACCGCCATCGACCTGCTCGACCCGAAAGTGCTCGTCGGTCTGTTCATCGGCGCGTGCTTGCCGTTCCTGTTCTCCGCTCTGACCATGAACTCCGTTTCCCGCGCTGCCCAGAGCATCGTGGTGGAGGTCCGCCGTCAGTTCAAAGAGATCAAAGGCATCATGGAGGGCGAAGCCGAGCCGGACTACGCGACCTGCGTGGATATGTGCTCCAAAGCTTCCCTGAAAGAGATGATTCTCCCGGCCGTTGTCGGTATCGCCGCTCCGATCGTTGTGGGTTGCACCCTCGGCGGCTTCGGTGTGCTCGGTATGCTGTGCGGCTGCACCGTGTCCGGTTTCATTATGGCTATCTTCATGGCCAACGCCGGCGGTGCTTGGGATAACGCGAAGAAATATATCGAGACCGGCGCCCACGGCGGCAAAGGCAGCGACCAGCACAAAGCGGCCGTTGTCGGCGACACCATCGGCGACCCGTTCAAAGATACTTCCGGCCCGTCCATCAACATCCTCATCAAACTGGTCTCCATGGTTTCCATCGTGTTCTCCGGTTTGATCGCCACCTGCAACTGGTTCTAATCAGTTACTAACAAGGCGGTGCAACAAAAGTTGCACCGCCTTTTCTTTTTATTTCCCATTTAACCCTTGCAACTTGTTGTCCTTTATGGTATACTACCCCCTGTTACGTAAAAAAAGAAAGGAGGGTGTCGGATGAACAACGAAGCCGCCCAGTTCCAAAAAATGACCGAAACGCCGGTCAAACCGCTGATCGCCTCGTTGGCGGTTCCCACCATCATCAGTATGCTCATCACCGCCATTTACAACACGGCCGACACCTTCTTTGTCGCCCAAATCAGCACCGCCGCCACCGCCGCGGTGGGACTGGTGTTCTCGCTGATGACTCTCGTGCAGGCGTTCGGCTTCACCTTCGGTCTCGGCGCCGGAAGTCTCATCTCCCGCTTGCTCGGCCGCCGCGAAACGGATGCCGCCGAACAGTTCGCTTGTTCGGCGCTGGCGGCAGGAGTGGTACTCGGTATTCTCTTTGCTATTTTCGGTAACCTCTACTTAGAACCGATTGTCCGTCTGCTCGGTGCAGATGACGGCAACGTAAAAGATGCCATGGCATACGGGATGTTTATCCTTATCGGTATGCCGGCATCGCTGTCCTCGTTTATCTTAAACAACCTGCTTCGCGCCGAAGGTAAGGCCAAGTTCGCCCTCGTCGGCATTATGACCGGCGGCATTTTGAACGTGGCCATCGACCCGCTGTTGATTTTCACCTTCAAAATGGGCACAGCCGGCGCAGCCGTAGCGACTGCCGTATGCCAGCTCATCAGTTGCATCGTACTGCTCACCGCCTATTTCCGCGGCAAAACCATTTTGAAGCTTCGCATCCGTCGCGTCTCGCTGAAATTCAAGCCCTACGGCGCTATCCTTAAAAACGGGATGCCGTCCCTGTTCCGTCAGGGGCTTTCGAGTATCGCCACCATTATGCTCAACCGCTATGCTGCCTCGACCGGCGCTCTTGCCGCCGCCGCGTTTATGGCGAGCGAGCAGGAAATGGCTTCCGCCGCCGTCGCCGCGATGTCCATCGTCACCAAAGTGTTTATGGCGATTTTTGCCGCCGTTATCGGTTTCGGCCAAGGCTATCAACCGGTTGCCGGCTATAACTACGGCGCCAAAAAATACGGACGCGTCAAAGAAGCCGCCACCTTTATGTGGGTGGTGTCCACCTGCATTTTGACCGCACTCGGTGGGTTGTGCTTCTGGTTTGCGCCGGAGATCATCCACGCCTTCCGCAACGATCCCAACGTCATCGATATCGGCGCCACCGCTTTGCGCGCGCAATGCATCTGTATGCCGCTTTTGCCCATCGGCGTGACTTGCAATATGACGTTCCAATCCATCGGCAAGCCGCTGCTTTCCACCATCACGTCCTCGATGCGACAAGGATTGTTCTTTATTCCGCTTATCCTCATTTTAGCGCCCACCTTCGGCCTCACCGGCGTGGAATACACCCAAGCCGCCGCCGAAGTGCTGACCGCCGCAGCCTCTCTGCCGTTCTTGCTGGTTTTCTTAAAACGTCTCGGAAAGCAAGCCAAACAACAAGCAAAATCATAAAACAAAAAGAACGAGAAAAAACGGAAGAAAAACGCACGGTAACGAAACTCTCGTCACCGTGCGTTTTTTACTCTTCCTCGTCTAATCGTTTAAACTTCGCCTTGTTACCGTCTTTATCGGTCAAGGTCAGTTCGTCTTTCTCCACTTGGAACGTATATTGTATTTTCTCGGCGTTCGTCTCGTTCATCGTGATGCTCATAATGTCCTCTTTTACCGAGTAGGTCAGCCACGTTTCGCCGGCAGCATTGGTGATTGTACCGGTGTCATTGTCATAAAGCCGCAAAACGGCCGGTTCATCACCCGGCGGTGGGTACGTTTGCTCCCATGCACCGTAATAGGTATCGGCGTTGCCGCACCCACAAAGGGATAGCAGCAGCACCAACAGCGCCGTTAAAGCCACGATGCGTTTTTTCATCCCGAAACCACCTTTTTCTAAAAAACTACCTTCGTATTTTACCTTGTTTTCCACCATCTGTCAAGCATTAAAGATCGTTTCGGGGCGTTGTCCTCTCTTCTATGAGAAATCGCCCGTTCACCACTGTCTTCGCCGCCGCAAACGGGCGCATGAGATTCCACACAGAAATCCCACGCAAAGAGAACGCCTCCCACAAATCCAGTTTGGCATTAACGCTCCGCACATCTTCAAACCACACGGCGTGTTCCTGCCCCGATTCATCGGTGTAATAATAATACGGCGTTTGCGCCGTCTCGTCAAACCGAATGTCCGCGCCATATCGCGCTGCCATCGCTACCGCCTGCTCGTTGCCGATAGACGTGGCTTTCGTTTCACCCTTGATATACGGAAGCGGCCAATCGTAGCCGTAGTTCGGCACACCCAAAAACAACCGTTCCGGCGGAATGTTGTCGGCGGCGAATTCCACCACCTCACGCACCTTATCTATCGGCGACACCGCCATCGGCGGCCCGTAAGTGTAGCCCCATTCATAGGTCATCAAAAGCGCATTGTTCGCCGCCGCTCCAAGAAGAGCGTAATCGTGCGCTTCATATAAAAGTCCCGGTTGCGCGGCGGACGTTTTGGGCGCGAGTGCCACCAAAAGCGGAATATTTTCGGCATTTAATCGCCCACGCAAACGGTTGATAAACCGCGCATACGCCTCGCGTTCTTCCGGCAACACAAACTCAAAATCCACGTCTACACCATAATACTCTTTTTGTTTCACCGTTTTCACGATTGCCGCGAACAGCGCCTCTTGCTTTTCCTCATCCCTCAAAACCACGGTAGACAGTGTGTTGTCAAATCGTCCGTCCTCGCCGAGTGTGGTCAGCATAAAAAGCGGCTGCACCCCGTCTGCTTTTGCGGCTTCAATCAGCGGTTCGTCGCCGGAAAGCGGCAACAGCGTACCGTCCGGCCGAATACCGTAAGAAAAAATCGTCAGGTACGTTAAAAACGGCAAACTTTGCCTAAGCAATTCGCGGTCGATATTCGGATAGGCATAGCCGTTGACCGCGATTGTCTTTTCCGGTAGCTTGTCAAACGCCGTCACCACCGTTTGTCCCTCGTACAATGTGCCGCTCTCCAAAATCAGCGGATTATTGCGTAAAATCGCCCGAACTGACGTGCCCGTTCGCGCCGCAATCGACTCTACCGTATCTCCTTTCTCCGCCGTCACGACCGCGGAGGGAATTTGGATAATTACCGATTGGCCCTCCACAAGAGGCTCGCTCGCCAAAAGTCCGTTGTCGGCTAAAAAGCGCTCCGGCGACACCCCAAACCGCGCGGCAATTTCTGCCGATGTATCTCCGGGCCGTACTATATAAATCTCCATCTGTTTCACCTCTAAAAGCAACCTATGCCATCGTTTTGTCCACCATTCCCGAAGGACAAACCGAGAAATAAAAATATTTTCATTCTTTTTTCGAAAAAAACTTGACAAGCGCCATTCTTTTCTATATAATAACGTGGTGCCCGCAAAAAGGCGGCAACAAAATATGACTCATTAGCTCAGATGGCAGAGCACCTGACTTTTAATCAGGGTGTCCGGGGTTCGAGTCCCCGATGGGTCACCAGAAAAAGACCTCGTTCTTCGGAACGAGGTCTTTTTCTGCCGTCGGAGCTCAAAACGACATCCGCTTTTGTGCGAGCGTCAGCGAGCAAACAAAAGCGAGAGTAAACCCTTTTTTCAAAAATTTTATTTCCCCGTTGACGATGCGGAAAATTACTGCTATACTGTAAGATAACGTATAAAAGCAGGAGGGATTCTCTTGTACCGTATTGTGAAAAAAGACCGCTTAAACCCGACCGTTTCGCGGATGGTGATTGAAGCGCCGGCAGTGGCAAAAAAAGCCCAACCGGGACAGTTTATCATCCTGCGTGTGTCGGAGGACGGCGAGCGCATTCCGCTGACCGTTGCGGACTATGACCGCGACGCCGGCACGGTGACGATTATTTACCAAATCGTCGGCGCAACCACCATGAAATTGGATAAAAAAGAGGCCGGCGATTTCATTACCGACTTTGTCGGCCCTCTCGGACGGCCCACCGAAACCGAAGGCCTTAAAAAAGTCGCCGTTATCGGCGGCGGTGTCGGGTGCGCGATTGCCTATCCGGTTGCCAAAAAGATGAGTGAACAGGGCATCACCGTCCACTCGATTGTCGGTTTCCGCACCAAAGAGTTGGTGATTTTAGAAGACGAATTCCGCGCCGCCTCCGAAAAATACCTGCTGATGTCCGACGACGGCTCGGTAGGCGAAAAAGGTCTGGTAACCGACGCGCTTAAATCGCTCGTTGAGTCTGGCGAACAGTATGACGAAGTGATTGCCATCGGCCCGTTGATTATGATGAAATTCGTGTGTAAACTCACGAAAGAATACGGCATCAAAACCGTTGTCAGTATGAATCCCATTATGATTGACGGCACGGGAATGTGCGGCGGTTGTCGCCTGACTGTCGGCGGCGAAACGAAATTCGCCTGCGTGGACGGACCGGAATTCGACGGCCATTTAGTCGATTTCGACGAAGCGATGTCCCGTGGCGCAACCTACCGCGAGTTTGAAGCAGGTGCGCGCGAGCAAACCTGCAATCTCTTTAAGGGGGTTTGAACGATGCCGAATATGAATCTTCAAAAATGCCCCATGCCGTCTCAAAGCCCCGACGTACGCCGCCGTAACTTCTTGGAAGTGGCACAGGGTTACGACGAACAAACCGCCATGGAAGAGGCAACGCGGTGCTTAAACTGCAAACATCGCCCCTGCATCGAAGGGTGCCCCGTGCATATCCGCATCCCCGATTTTATCGCGGCGGTGGCACAAGGCGACTTTGACCGCGCGTATGAGATTTTGAGCGAACAGAGTTCGCTTCCTGCCGTGTGCGGTCGTGTCTGCCCTCAAGAAACCCAATGCGAAGGCAAGTGTGTCCGCGGCATCAAAGGCGAGCCGGTTGCTATCGGCCGTCTCGAACGCTTTGTCGCCGATTGGCACTTAAAAAACGGCAAATCCGCCGTCTCCTCTCCCTCCAAAAACGGCAAGCGCGTAGCCATCGTCGGTTCCGGTCCTGCCGGTCTTGCGTGCGCCGGCGACCTTGCGAAAAAAGGCTACGCCGTCACCGTGTTTGAGGCACTTCACGCCGTCGGCGGCGTGCTGGTGTACGGTATTCCCGAATTCCGTCTGCCAAAAAGCATCGTGGCGCAAGAGGTAGACGGCTTGAAAGCCCTCGGCGTGACCTTTGAGACCAACACCGTCATCGGCAAAACCGTTACGGTGGACGAACTGTTCGAAAGCGGTTTTGACGCCGTGTGTATCGGTTCAGGTGCAGGACTTCCCCGTTTTATGAACATCCCGGGCGAAAACCTGCGCGGTGTCTACTCCGCTAATGAGTTTTTGACTCGCATCAACTTGATGAAAGCCTACAAAGAAGACAGCGACACCCCGATTAAACGCGCCAAACGCGTCGCCGTTGTCGGCGGCGGCAACGTCGCGATGGATGCTGCACGGTGCGCGATGCGCCTCGGTGCGGACGAAGTGTCGATTGTTTACCGCCGTTCGGAAGCGGAACTGCCTGCTCGTCTCGAAGAAGTGGAACACGCGAAAGAAGAAGGCATCGTTTTCCGCCTTCTCCAAAACCCCGTTGCGATTCACGGCGACGAGAACGGCGACGTTGCCGAAATCGAGTGTGTCAAAATGGAACTCGGCGAGCCGGACGCTTCCGGTCGCCGCCGTCCGGTGGAGATTGAAAACTCCAACTACACGCTGGACGTCGACTGCGTGATTATCGCCATCGGCACGTCCCCGAACCCCCTCATTCGCTCGACGACTGCCGGCCTCGAAACCGGCCGTGGCGGTATCCTCGTGGCGGACGAACAAGGCCGCACCACGCGCCCCGGCGTGTGGGCTGTCGGCGATGCCGTCACTGGCGCCGCCACCGTCATTTTGGCAATGGGCGCCGGAAAAACCGCCGCCGCTTCCATTGACGAATACTTACAGCAAAAATAAAAAATTCCAACACAAAAGGAGTGTTTTTCATGGATAACCGCCATATTGATACCATTTGCGCCCAAGGGTGCTACAAACCGAAAAACGGCGAGCCCCGCGTGGTGCCGATTGCCCAAAGCACCACCTATCTCTACGAAACGTCCGAGGCGATGGGCGACCTGTTTGACCTGAAAGCCGATGGCTTTTTCTATACCCGTCTCGGCAACCCCACCACCGACGTGGTGGAAAAGAAAATCGCCGCGATGGAGGGCGGTGTCGGCGCGCTGATGACCTCTGCCGGTATGTCCGCCACCCTGCTCGCTGTGCTCAACATCGCCGGCGCAGGCGACCATATCGTGGCATCTTCGGCGCTGTACGGCGGCACGTTTAATCTGTTTGACCACACCTTGCCGGAACTGGGCATCACCACCACCTTCGTATCCCCCAAAGCGAGCGACGAAGAATTGGAAGCCGCGTTCAAGCCCAACACAAAGCTGGTGTTCGGCGAATCCATTTCCAACCCGTCGCTTGCGGTATTGGACATTGAAAAATTTGCGAAACACGCCCACGCCCACCACGTTCCGCTGATTGTGGACAACACGTTCCCTACCCCGATTTTCTGCCGCCCGTTCGAATGGGGCGCAGACATCGTGATCCACTCCACCAGTAAGTATTTGGACGGCCACGCGGTGTCCCTCGGCGGTATTATCGTAGACAGCGGCAACTTCGACTGGGCTTCGGGCGACTTCAAAGGACTCACCGAGCCGGACGAGAGTTATCACGGCCTCACCTATACCGAATCCTTCGGCGCTGCTGCGTATATCACCAAAGCGCGCACCCATTTGATGCGCGACCTCGGTGCCACCCCGTCGCCGTTTAACGCGTTTTTACTTGACCTCGGCTCCAATACGCTTCATCTGCGGATGCCGCGCCACGCGGAAAACGCGAAACGTCTTGCCGAAGCACTCGAAAAAGACGACCGCATTGCCTATGTTACCTGCCCGTCACTCCCCTCGTCGCCTGACCATGATTTGGCGAAAAAATATATGCCGAACGGCACTTGCGGTGTTATCTCGTTCGGCATCAAAGGCGGCCGCGACAATGCACAGGCGTTCCAAGGCTTCTTAAAACTCGCCGGCATCGAAACCCACGTCGCCGACTTGCGCACCTGCGTGTTGCACCCGGCTTCCACTACCCACCGCCAGATGACCGATGCTCAGTTAGAAGCCGCCGGCGTCCGCCCGGATATGGTGCGATTCTCCTGCGGCATCGAAAACTTCGAAGATATTCTCGCCGATGTGATGCAGGCGCTCGACCAACTGAAATTCTGATAAAAAAGAGGTGTGCCGCGGCATACCTCTTTTCTCGTTTCTTGACATTTTCCCCATTTTCCGTTATAGTAAACGTATCTTAAAGAAGGAGGATCTTCCGATGCGCATTATACAATCTCTGCTCGTCACGGCAAGTGTTACGGCGATGCTTTTCTGCCCATTTTTGTCTGCTTCCGCCGCGCAAAGCACATATCTTGCCCGTTCGGTGAAAGACGTACCGCCGCTCGCGGTTTTGGACGGTGAATGTCTCTCGGATTCCGCGCCGCTTTTGTCCTCCTCCCTACTGTCGACCGGCGAACCCCTTCCCGTTTCCTATCGGTCAGACGATTACGGCTATATCACCCCTTCCAAAAGCCAGCAGGAAACCAACGCCTGTTGGGCGTTTTCGGCCATCTCCTGCGCCGAAGCGGAAGCAATTAAAAATGAGGGTTTCCCAAAAGATACCGACTTTTCCGAATGGGGATTGGCGTATTTCACGTTCTACGGTGTAACCGATCCGTTGGGGCTTCTTGCCGGCGACTATTTGAACCTTACAAGCAACTATATGATGACCTCCTCGAACCTTTTCCTCACCTCGCAATCTCTCTCTAACTGGAGAGGAATCCACGCCGAAGACAGCGCTCCCCTCGACACGGTAATGAATAACCACGAAGCCGGACTTCCGCCCGAGCTGTGTTACGCGGACGTGCTCCATCTGGAAAACGCTTTTCTGTTGCCGCTGAAAACAGCAGGCGACCGCGAAAACGTTAAACTTGCCATTCAGCAATACGGTGCCGTCAGCGCCGGTCTTTACTATAACGAACAGTATATGAACGCCGAAACCGCCGCCCACTACAACAGCGACGTTTTCAACGCCAACCACGCCATTACCCTCATCGGATGGGACGATAACTATTCCAGCCTAAACTTTTCTCAAAACCACCGCCCGGCGCAAAACGGTGCCTGGCTCGCCAAAAACTCTTGGGGCAGAGAATTCGGAAGCGGCGGTCTGTTTTGGATTTCTTACTATGACGTCGGGTTGTGCAGCGAAGACGTAACCGTTTTGGATTTTGCCCCTGCGGATAATTTTGACCGCAACTATCAGTATGACGGCGCTCCCGGCTTTTCTACTCTCAATTTCCAAAGCGGCACCGCTTCTTTGGCGGCCGTTTACACCGCCAAAGGAAACGAACAATTAGAAGCCGCCTCGCTGTTTCACTATGCCGACGGCGCCACAACGTATACCCTTGACGTATACAAAAACCTGACCTCTTCCGACGATCCCACGTCCGGACAAAAAGTGCAGTCCGTCTCCGGCACGTTCCCCACTCCGGGGTTATATACCGTGCGGCTCACGACTCCGGTGGATTTGGAAGCCGACGAGCGGTTTTCGCTGATTTTCTCGCTTGCCTGCGCCGACGGCTTACGCGCTACCATCTCCATCCCCGGCGAAAGCTTAGCGGATGACAACAGTATCATCGCCTACAACAGCGGCAAACCCGGCCAGGGATTTTATCTGCAAAAAGGCCGCTTCCGCGATTTGTATACCGACTATAAAGCCTCCCCACGGCTTCACGCTTACACCTCGCTGAAATCCGCGCCGCCTCCCGTCACCGAGCCCACCACCGAACCCACCACCGAACCCACCACCGAGCCCACCGGAAACCCCATCTTCTCCGACTACCTGTGGGGCGATGCCAACGCCGACGGCGCGGTCAATATGAAAGACGTTTTAGCGGTGCGCAAAGCCATTGCCGGACTGGCGATCGTCGCAAGCGCCGAAAACGCCGACGTTACCCCCGACGGCAACATCAATATGAAAGACGTGCTCGTGCTTCGCAAATTCCTTGCCGGACTTCCCTTTTAAATTTCCCCCACAACCCTTTCCGGGTTGTGGGGCTTCTTTTTGTCAAAAACCGCTTGTCTTTTAGTCGCGCGCGTGATATAATGAATTTTGTATAGGCAAACTGGCCGGGTTTTCGGCCGTAAGGAGAGTACATTATGAAAATTCGTTTGGCAGATTATGTGGCAAACTTTCTCGTAGACCACGGTGTAACCGATGCCTTTTCGGTTGTCGGCGGCGGCGCCATGCACTTAAACGATGCCCTCGGCCATAAAGAGGGCTTGCGCGTCACCTACAACCACCATGAGCAAGCCTGCGCCATCGCGGCGGAGGCGTACGCCCGTCTCGACAACAAAATCGCGGTGGTGTGCGTCACCACCGGCCCCGGCGGCACCAACGCGCTGACCGGCGTGGTCGGCGGCTGGCTCGATTCCATTCCGATGTTTATTTTGAGCGGTCAGGTGCGCTACGATACCACCGCGCGCTACGCTCTGCAATATACCGAAACCCCTTTGCGCGCCATGGGCGACCAAGAGTACGACATCGTCAAATCCGTCACTCCCATGACCAAATATGCCACGATGATCGAAGATCCGAAACAGATTCGCTTTGCCCTCGAAAAAGCGTGGCATCTCGCCACCACCGGCCGTCCCGGTCCCGTGTGGGTGGATATCCCGGTGAACTACCAAGGTTGTTTCATCGAAACGGACGAATTAGAGGGCTACGACCCCACTGCGGACGATGCGCTGCTTCCCCCGCCGGTGGACGACGAGACCATCGCCCTGCTCCTTAATAAACTGAAAGCCGCCAAACGTCCGGTGTTCCACGCCGGCTACGGCATCCGTCTTTCCGGCGCCTACGACGTATTCCGTCGCGTGGCGGAAAAACTCAATATCCCAATTGTCACTTACTGGAACGCCGTGGACCTCATCGAAAACGACCATCCGCTTTACTGC
>JAZLLJ010000024.1:0-16938 GCA_045598065.1 Acutalibacteraceae bacterium | reverse complement strand
GCCTTAAAACACAGATTTTGGATGAAGAACGCGAAAAACCGCCTCGACTATACTGGCGTATAGCGGGGCGGTTTGACAATGTTCTGCGCCAAAATCTCGTGTTCTTAAGGAATACATTCCTTAAGAACTCCCGGCCAAGACGGGGCTTTCATTATGTTTTGTTTATCCCAAATTCTCACCGTTTTCGATAGCGGTGATAAGATCCACACGGCGAGCGTGGCGGCCACCCTCAAACTCGGTGGAAAGCCAGGTTTTGGCAATAAGCCGCGCCACCTCGATACCGGTCACGCGCGCGCCGAGCGCCAAGACGTTACTGTCGTTATGGCGGCGTGTCATCTCCGCCGAATACACGTCACCGCAAAGGGCACAGCGCACGCCTTTCACCTTGTTGGCGGCAATGGACATTCCGATGCCGGTGCCGCAAATCACGATGCCGCGGTCACATTCGCCGGATGCCACAGCGCCGGCGGCGCGGGCGGCAAAAATCGGATAGTCGCAGCTATCCTCGGTAAACGTGCCGTAGTCGTGGTATTCAAGGCCCATCTCGTTGAGCAGGTTTTTAATCATTTGTTTCATTTCGAGCGCCGCGTGGTCACAAGCCAAAGCAATCATTCTATATACCCTCCGTTGTTATATTACGAGCAATAGTATACACCATCTTGTGGCGAAATTCAAGTTGTTTTTTGAAGTTTTGCCGCCATTTTTTCGTCCGGTGTCACGTAAACGGTCTGTTGATGGTCATAAATCACGCGGCCGGGCTTTGCGCCTGCCGGTTTGCGAACGTGGCGCACCTCGGCAAAGTCCACCGGCACCTGAGCGCTGTTTTGCGCTTTGGAATAATAGGCCGCCAACGTCGCCGCTTCGGTGACGGTGCGGTCGGGCAACGGCTGACCGTTGCAGACGATGATCACGTGCGAGCCGGGGATGTTTTTGACGTGAAGCCACACATCGCGGCCGCGCGCGGTTTTAAGTGTCAACAAATCGTTTTGGCGGTTGTTGCGCCCCACGTAAATCGTAAACCCGTCGGACGACGTAAATTCCATCGGCGGAAGCGCGGCAGGCGCTTTTTTCTTACCGCGCGGCAAACGGATATAACCGCCCACCGCCAATTCCTCGCGCAGTTCGCCGATTTCGCGCGTGGAACCGGCGCGAGAC
Source organism: Acutalibacteraceae bacterium (assembly GCA_045598065.1). Lineage (GTDB taxonomy): Bacteria > Bacillota > Clostridia > Oscillospirales > Acutalibacteraceae > RGIG426. The sequence goes on along the minus strand of JAZLLJ010000024.1, from coordinate 15,783 downwards.
AACGCATCGGCGACCGTTTCAAGATAAAGTTGTTCCTCTTCTCCTGCCGCGATTTGTTCTTGCAACACCACAGCGGCGGTTTGGGCTTTGCGGTAATCTTTGTAGTATTTTTGCGCATTTTGCGCCGGCGACTTCGCAGGATCAAGCGGAATACGAATGGTGGCGCAGTTTTCGTCGTAATAGTTGACGACCTGAGCAACCTCCGCACCTTTCGGAATCATCCCCAAATTGGCGTTAATGAGGTCGCCGTAAAGTCGTTTTTCTTCTCGTTTTTCGGAGACCAAAAGTTCCTCGCGCTGACGGGCGATTTTGCGCGCCACACGCTCGCGGTTTTGGTTTAATAATTTCGTTAAATCACGGGAAGCCACACGCAGTCGCTCTGCTTCATCCCGTTCGGCATAAAAGGCGTCGAGCAGGGCCGACAGCGACGGCAATTCCCGTCCGGTCGCGGAAAGACCGTACTGCGTTATCGGTAAAAACGAAAATTCCAACGGCGCGCCGTCGGGTTTATAGAGCAAATACGGGCGCGAATTACCGGTTAAAGCGGTCGTTTTCGCTTTTTGGAGAAACGCCGCCAGTTTCTCCCATTGGTCATCGGTCAAAAAAGATACCGGCGTGTCCGCGCTTCCGGTGGACACCACCGCGGCCTCGCGGCAAAGAAGCGGCGAAAACCCTTGCGTTGCCGAAAGAAGCGCCTCGCAAATCGCTCCGTCCGCCGCTGTTTTTAAGCGGTCAATAACCGCAGACGTATCCGCCTCGCCCACGTCGAGTTTGCCCGTCATAACGGGTGGCGGCAAATAGGTTGTATTCGGTAAAATCGGGCGGGATTCGGACGTTTCAAAATCCACACGGCGCACCGCATCCACGATTTTTTTCGTGTCCGCATAATACAGCACCAAATTGCTGTTGCGCCCCATCATCTCGCACGCAAACGTAAGCGTTACGGGATCGCCCATCTCGTTGCGCGTGGCAAAATCGAAAAACAGCGCCCGTTCAAAACCCGTTTGGCGCACTGCGATGAGTTTTGCGCCCTGTAAATGTTTGCGAAGAAGCATACAAAACATCGGCGGCGAAGCAGGATTTTCCGGCACGCTTTCGGTGAGATGTACGCGCGGCGACTGCACACGAGCGGAAAAGAGCAACTTTTGCACGCCGTTTTTTCCGCGCAGGCAAAACACCAACTCCTCTTTTTGGGGTTGGTGTATCTTATCCACACGGGAATCGGTCAATTTTTCGGCGAGTTCCCTCGAAAGGGCACGCAAAAATGCTCCGTCTAACGCCATAGCGGTCTCCTTTTTGTGTAAAGGTTTGATTCTTTACAGTTAAATCGTTTTATAAGGGGCGGTTCCGAGAAACGGGACAAACTCCACGTCCTCGATACGCTCTTTCAGCATCGCGCACAGCGGCGCTACCACCACGTTTTCGGTGGCGTAATGCCCTGCATCCACCACCGTAATATCCGGCGCCGCCAACCATTGATGGTGCTTGATTTCTCCGGTCACAAAAGCATCGGCTTCGGCGACCTCGTCTCCCTCCAACACGTCGCCTCCTGCGCCGCCGAGCAGCCCGACGGTCTTCACCAAACGGCACCCTGCTTTCATTCGCACCGCCGCACCGAGCAAAGTTTTTACCTTTACAGCAAATTCCTCCGGCGGCAACGCGGTTTCGAGCGTTCCGACGCGTCCGAGCCTGTAAGCCTCTTTCAAATCGGTCAAACCGAGCGCGGCGGCGAGACAATCGTTGACACCGCCTTGCGCTTTATCCAAATTGGTGTGCATCGCGATGTTGGAAATCCCTGCCACTGCCAGTTTATAAATCAAATGGTCGGTAGGCAGTTCGGAAATCGGCGAAAACAGAAGCGGATGGTGGCTGATGATCAGTTCAGCACCACATTTTTGCGCCTCATCGAGCGCCGCCTCGGTCACATCAAGGCACACGAGCGCCTTTTTGACCGGCGCTTCCAAATCTCCCACCTGAAAACCGGGATTATCCCATTCTTCCGCGGTGGAAAGCGGCGCTATGCCGTCAAGCACGGTCAAAATTTCGTCTACCGTTTTCATTCGATTTCCTCCTTTAAGCGAGAAACAATCTCTCGCAAAGCGGTTTGTTCTTCTTCATCAATTCCGGCGGCACAAAGCCCCGTCAGTCGTTTTTCGGCGGCATAAAGTCGTTTTTTCTGATACACTTTCGCCGCGGCCGACGGCTCAACGTTGCCGACGTAGCAATCCACATCGGTCGCGGACGTTTTTTCGCCCGTATACTCCGCGCACAGCACAAGGTAGGTCTTGCCGTCTTCCGTAACCGCCTGCTCCGCTATAACCTCGAAGCCGTTATCCCACAAAAAGCGGCGTAAATCCTCCGGGTGTGTCATCGGCTGTGCAATCACGCGCAGTTTTTCATCGCGGATAAACGGGCACGCCGAGAGAATCGCGGCAATCGTCTCGCCGCCCATACCGGCCAACACGATATCGTCCGCTTCGTCGGCATTTACCGGCGACAAACCGTCCCCGAGGCGACATTCGATTTTGTCTGCCAGTCCTGCCGTTTCAATATGGTCCTTGGCGCTTTGAAGCGGTCCTTTGCGCAAATCGCACGCAAGCGCCCTTTCACACACGCCGGATTTGACCAGTTCCACCGGCAAATAAGCGTGATCCGTGCCGATATCCGCAAGGCGCGAGCCTTGCCGCACAAACGATGCGACCAAGGAAAGCCGCGCTGTGAGTGTCGCCACGCGATCACCCCTTTCCTCTTTTGTTAAGAAAAGCGGAGTGAGTGACCTCACTCCGCTTTTCTTATTTCACCATAGCTTCCAGTTTTTTGAGCATTTCGTCCGCATCCACACCGTGGACAGCGCAGGCCTCCGCCAGCGTTTCACCACGAGCGGACGGGCAATGCAGGCAGTGCATTCCCATCGCCACAAAACCGGGCGCGGTCTCGGGATACGCATCTAAAATTTCGCCGATAAACATATCTTTGGAAATGGACATAGCAATCTCTCCTTTTGTCTGATTTACCCTATTAGTATACCGCATTTTCCCCCGTTTGGCAAGCCCTCTTTTGTCAAGATTTTTTCAAAAAAACCTTGACAAACCGAAAACGTCGTGGTACTGTATAGGTGTACTATTCGTCATAATACAGTTATACAACTTCTCACGAAAGGAGATGCGCTATGTTTCGAATCGAGCCCCTTTCTCGCAAGCCGGTATATGAGCAGATTGTGGAACAGACGGAAACGCTGGTTTTGACCGGCGCGCTCACTGCCGGCACCCAGATGCCGTCGGTACGGTCGTTGGCGGTTACACTGTCTATCAACCCCAACACCATCCAAAAAGCCTACATTGAACTCGACCGCCGCGGTGTTATCCAAGCCGCTCCGGGAAAGGGAAACTTTATTGCTCCCGATGCCCGTGACCGCTTGTGCGCGGAAAAACGCAACCGTTTAGAGGCGTTTGACACCCTTGTGCGCGAATTGACGTTGGCCGGAATCCGTCCGGAAGAACTGACCGACCGCATCAAAACGCTTACCTCTACCCCTATGAAAGGAGATTCTGACCTATGATTGAAATCAAAAACCTTACCAAAAAATTTAGCGATTTTACCGCCCTCGACAACGTGACCTGCACCATCCCGAGCGGATGTGTTTACGGTATGGTCGGCTCGAACGGTGCCGGCAAATCCACCTTTTTGCGCCTGATTTCCGGTGTCTATCACGGAGATAACGGCACCATCTGTATCGATGGCGAAGACGTGTACGAAAATCCGTCCGTCAAAGCCCGTATCGCGTTTGTATCCGATGACCTCTATTTTCTGCAAGGCGCTTCCATCACCCGTATGAAGGCCTTATACAAATCCATTTATCCCTTGTTTGACGACGAGCGCTTTAATTTTTTGCTCTCCTCGTTCAAATTGGATCCGAAAAAGCCCATCCAACATTTCTCTAAAGGTATGCGCCGCCAAACCGCTATTTTACTGGCGCTGTCCTGCCGCCCCGACTATCTGTTTTTTGACGAAACCTTTGACGGCCTCGATCCCGTAATGCGCGGCCTTGTAAAAAGCCTTATCTATAACGACGTTGCCGAGCGCGGCACCACCGCGATTATCACCTCTCACTCGTTGCGTGAGTTGGAAGACGTGTGTGACCAGTTGGCGCTGTTGCACCTTGGCGGTCTGATTCTCCAAAGCGACGTGCAAAATCTCAAAACCTCGCTGTTCAAGGTACAAATTGCCTTTTCCGAGCCGACGGAATCCACCGCGTTTGACGGCCTCGGTGTCGCTCAGTGCAAACAGGTCGGCTCGGTATTCAGCCTGATTATCCGCGGCGATCGGGAAGAAATCGTCTCTCGGTTGCAGGCGATGAACCCCCTTTTGCTCGACGTGTTGCCGTTGTCGCTCGAAGAAGTCTTTACATTCGAGATGGCAAACCTCGGCTACTCGTTTGAAGACGTGATTGAAAAGGAGGCGCAGTAAGATGAAAAAGAACCGTTTTTTCTCGTTTAGTCTCTATCGGGAAGGATTGCGGCAAATCCGTGTGTTTGCCATTGTCGCGCTGGTTTTGATGTTTTTGACAATGGGCATCTCGTTTGCGGAAAACTGTATCGAAATGATACAATACGAAAAAATCGGCGGCATCACCCAAGCCGTGGCCAATCCCATGGACTTAAATCCCCTGTTGATTACCACCTTCTTGCTTTGCGCGCCGGTTATGACCATTTTGCTGTTTAAGTTTATGAACAAGCGCAACCAAAGCGACTTCTATCACGCCATTCCCCACCCCCGTCAATGCGTGGCCGTCTCGTTTTTGGCTGCCGCGTTTACCTGGATAGTGATTATGATAGTGACGCCCACACTGTGCGGCGCGCTGTTGTACCGCCTGTTTCTTTCTAAGGCGTGGACGTTGGATATCGCGCTGGTCTTTTCCGGCATTCTCAACACTATTGTCCTCTCCCTTTTGTTGATGTCCGCTTTCTTTTTGGCAATGACAATTACCGGCACGGGCTTTTCCAACGGCATCGTGGCGTTGCTGATTCTCTTTCTCCCTCGCTTTTTCCTGACCATTATCAACGCCGTTTTTGCGTATGACATCATTCCCGCTTCATCGCTTTCGTTCCCGTTCGGACCTTACAATATGTTCTTCAATCTGTTCTTCGCAAGCGGTGACGAGGGACTGTTCCCCTTTAACTGGGCAGCACTTCTCTATACCGTCGGATTGGTGATACTGTATTTGGTGCTTGGGCTCATCCTCTTTAAGCGCCGTCCGAGCGAGGCGGCCGGCAACCCGGCACCCTCTCGCAAAGTGCAGGCATTTCATCGCATTGTCCTCACCTGCGCGATCGCGTTCCCACTGACGCTATTGTTTGTCAGCGAGCCACCGACCGACGCCGAAAGCGTTCTTCTGTACGTCGTGGGCTACATCGGCGCGATTATCGCCTACTTCATTTACGAACTTCTGTCCACTCGAACCGTTCGCAATATGGTGAAAATCATTCCGGGGCTGCTGATTGTGGCCGTTGCCTGTATCGGCGGCACGTTGATTTCTCGCGGATTCTACAACCTGCTGCTCAACGATATTCCCAAAGCAGAAAACGTCAAAGAAATCTATATCGAAGGACTCGGCGACCGGTATTCCTTGGATGAATCTTATGCGTTTGCTCCCGATAATTCGTACTATTACTTTGACGAAAAAACCGGCGAAATCCCGATTACCGATGAGGCGTGTATCCAAATCACAACCGCGTGTTTGGACAGGGCGGTAGAGCAGCTGAAAAAAGACTCCAATACTCTCGTCTTCCCCGAACAATATTGGGCAAAGGTCAAGTTTGTGTGTAAAAACGGCCATACGGTAACGCGACTTGTACCGATTTTCCCCAATGAAGAGGATTTCGACACCTTAAAAACCACCCTGTCCTCGCTTCCGGCGTACAAAAACATCTACGTCAATTTACCGGAGTGGAAAGACAACTTTGCCACCGATTTGTCCTGTGGTATTCCCTTCGAAGTGCTTTCCGCCGACCAACGCCGTGAACTCTATCTCTCTTTGCAAAAAGAGCTGAAAACAGTTTCCGCAGACAACTGGATTGCTCAAGTAAGCGGCGAGGAATACATCCCCGATTTCGCCACACTGTACGTCTATATTCCACAAAACGGAAAAACGCTGTATATGACGCTTCCGATTGGCGATTTAACACCGGAAACCTACAGACTCCTGCAAAAAACAATTGCCGCCCATAATAACCCGAAAGAATTTAAGGAGGCAATGACACTCCCGACGAATCTCAGCCACAACACCTTCAACTACAACAACTGGAACATTGACGTCAACTTTGTTCACGACGGAAAATATGTGCAGCGTGGCGGTTTCGGTGCACGCGAGCCGTTCTTTAACGACGACGGTTCCAACCGAACGCTGACAGAGGAAGAAATCGCGCGGCTTATCAATCAGTGGAACGATGCGGTCACGTATATTGTCGACCACAGCGTAGCCGAGTTTGATGTCTCCAAAGACTACATCAGTGTGAACGGCTACCGTGACCATTCTGACATAAATTCCAACGATTTCCAAAACTTCTATCTGTTCCTGCCGGTAGAGGACAGCACCGTTGCACAAGAACTGCTTGGGCTCAACGAATTTGAATACCCGTACGAAACGCCTCTTGTTGAGCAGTTTGTTCCCGACAATTCCGAAGGAGAAGTTATCGAAGAATTCCTCATCGACTAATCCCCTTTGCATAAAAAAAAGAGCCTTGGCAGCGCCAAGGCTCTTTTTTTTATGAATTCGATTTATTCGTCCAATTTCAGGCGGCGGGCAGTCGGCTGCAACGCTTTGCAAATGGCGGTGCCGAGGACGAGGTTGATCACCACTTCGATCAACGCATTCCATCCGGCAAACATCATAAAGAGCAGGCCGAAATTGTCCACGATGGTTCCACCCATCACCTCGGCGACCTTCTCGTTTCCTTGGAATTCCGAGAAAAAGAACATCCAGAGAAGGCCAAGGAATAAAGCCGTGTTAATCAGCGCCACCGACGCGCAAGTCACGGCATCCGCGACGGTACGATTTTTCTTTTTCAGCAATTTATGAAGCAATGCCGGAATCACGCCGCAGGCAATACGCGGCACGACACAAGTGATAAACAGAAACACCGTTTGCTTCCAGCCAAAACTAATCAAAAGCGTGCCGAGCGGATCCAGTCCGAATATTCCGAGGGCAAACGAGGAAAGGCCGAACGCCACACCGAGAATCAGGCCGGCTTTCACGCCGCATACCGCCGCGCCAATCGCAACGGGCAATGTCAAAATCGTCAGTTTGAACGGTGTTAACGGAATATACCCAATGCCGGTGATAGTCATCATAACGATGAGCGCCACTAAGATGGCGACAGCCGTCAACTGGTACGTGGACATTCCCATAAACTTCCGACGTTTGGCTTCTTTTTTCATTTTTCATTCCTCCTGCTGCTGCTCCAAGCGGATACAGCGCAAATTTTTATATAAAACACGTCTCATCACGCGCAGGCTTCGGCTCCGGACGGTAGCACTGCCTTTTTGCAAAGACGGATTTTATCGGTTTTTCTCGTAAATCAGGCGAAGACCGGTCAGCACCAAACGGTCGTCACAAATCATTTCGCGGCGGCAGTAGGGCACAATGCTGTGCGCGAGACCGCCAGTAACAATCACTTTGCACGGTGCGCCGATTTCCTCCTCCACACGGTCGGACATCTCGTCAATCATCGAAGCCGTACCGTAGATGATGCCGGATTGCATCGAGTGGACGGTGTTGCCGCCGATAACGTGAGGCGGAGCATCCAGTTTGATACGCGGAAGCAGAGAAGCTTTGTCCACCAAGGCGTTCAGCGAGGTGTTGACACCGGCCATAATGACACCGCCGAGGAAATCCCCTTCTTTGCTGACAGCGGAAATGGTCGTCGCCGTGCCGAGATCCCACACGATCGCGGGCGCGCCGTATTGCGCCACCGCCGCCACCGCACCGACGAGCAAATCCGCACCCAGTTGAGCAGGGTTGTCAAGTCGCACCGCCATACCGGTTTTGACACCGGGAGCAACCACCAACACGTCGATGCCGCAAATGACCTTGACCGCTTCTTTTAAGCGAGTTTCCACACTGGGCACAACCGAACACATAATCGCGCCGTCAAACGAGGTAGCATCCATATTATAGAGTTTAAGAATATCCGACAACTCCACCGCGTACTGATCGCGCATTTTCGTGTGGTCGGTAGCGATACGCGATTCCAGCACCAATTCTTCGCCGTCGAACACGCCGACGGTAATATTGGTGTTGCCTAAATCCAGCGCCAAAAGCATAGGGGCCGCCTCCTCGTTTTGATTTCACCGACAGTATAGCACACGGCCTTTGGATTTTGCAAGTTTTTTTACGAAAATGCATAAATTCGGGCTTTTTTCGCAAAATAACCGCAAAAAAGGAAGTGGTCATTTTGCAAACAACGGCGAGCGAATATAAAAAAATCACCACCGTTACGGCGCCGCGCTCGAAAATGTTTCAAAACTGCCGAAACGCGTTTTTGGTGGGCGGCGGCATCTGCGCTTTGGGGCAAATCATCGCGGAATTGGCGGCTTTGGCTGGGTTCGACGACGAAACCGCGGCACTGTGCGGCTCGCTGTCCCTCATTTTTCTCGCAGTGCTTTTGACAGGACTCAACGTGTTTGATAAAATTGCAAAACACGCCGGCGCCGGCACCATCGTACCCATCACAGGGTTTGCCAACGCGATTGCTTCGCCGGCGGTGGAATTTAAAAGCGAAGGCTATGTTCTCGGTATGGGCGTAAAGATGTTTTCCGTCGCCGGGCCGGTGTTGGTGTTCGGCATTTCCGCTTCGGTGGTATACGGCCTTATCTTATGGCTTGTATCTCTCTTTTAGAAAAAGCGCCTCAACCGCAGTTGAGGCGCTTTTCTTATCCTCTTTTCTTTTTACGGGTTTTGTAATCGTCTTCAAGCGACTTGTTCCAGGTATCCGCCATCGGGCGGCAAGCGCGCACGTCCGCAACCGTTGCCGACACCGCCGCATACAAAATTCCCGTACCCTTTTCGTCCGCGTGATAGTTGGCGGCACGGTTGGCGGCGATACCGTAATGACTTGCCGTTTCCACCGCATCGATGTTCGCACCGATAAAGAGGAATTCCCAACCGTATTTCTCTTTTTGACGTTCAACCATTTTCTTCACCTCGTCGGCAGTGTAACGGCGCGAGGCGTTTTCCATTCCGTCGGTAGTGATGACAAACAAGGTGTGCGCCGGCACGTCTTCCGGTCGAGCGTATTTGTGGATGTTGCCGATATGGTGGATAGCGCCGCCGAGCGCGTCGATAAGCGCGGTGCAGCCGCGCACGGTGTAATCGCGGTCGGTCAGCGGTTTGACGTCGGCAAGCGGCAAACGGTCGTGCAGCACCTCGCATTGATCGTCAAACAGCACGGTGGAAACAAAACAGTCGCCGTCCTCCTTTTTCTGTTTTTTAATCAGCGCGTTGAACCCACCGATGGTGTCGCTTTCCAGTCCTGCCATCGAACCGCTTCGGTCCAAAATAAACACCAATTCCGTCACGTTGTTTTTTACATTCTCTTTCATTGTTCATACCTCCATAAAAATACTGTGGTTGTTTCGGTTTTTCACCTTACAACCACAGTATAGAGGTTTTTTTCATCAAAAGGTCGCCGAAAAAGCGACATTTTTACCCACCGAGCAGATTTTGGTCAAACGCGAACAGTGCCTCGTTGATTTCAAAAACATCGTAGTTGCCTGCTTGGATAAAATACTCGATAATCACGTCGAATTTACTGCTGTGGGACAGCGCATAGCCTGCCTTTTCAAGCAGTTCGCGCGTTTCGTCGAGCGACAGCCGCAACGCCACCGCAAACGCCACCGCCGTGGCTTTGCGCGGTTTATACAACCGATCGCTTTTGATTTTCGAGAACAGTTTGCGGTCGATGTTGGCACGTTTGTAACATTCGGAATCCTTGATGCCGGCCTCGTCGATTTTACGAAGAAGCATCTCGGAAAAACTCTCGTCCAAACGAGAAAGCCGCTCGTTCAAATCGGGCATCGGCGCGCTCGCCATCATCGGTTGCATCAGCGGCATCGCATCCGCTTCTTTGAGCATCGCACGCCGCTGCAGGAAACGGGAGCAGTCGTCCCCGTGTTCTTCTACATAGTGGTCGTCAATATATGCCGCCACGTCAACGAACAGTTTGCCGCTGATGGAATACGCCGCTTTGTCAAAAATAACGAGCGTTACAAGCATCTCGTTATCCATCACAAAAGCGGTGATCTCCTCCACCGCGATTTTCAGCGCCTGCTCTTTGGGATAACCGTACACACCGGCGGAAATCAACGGAAACGCCACGCTTTGGCAACCGTGGCCTTTCGCCACTTCCAAACTACGCCGATAGCACGAGCGCAAAAGCATCTCCTCTCCGACACCGCCGCCCTGCCAAACCGGGCCGACCGTATGAATCACATACCGGGCAGGCAGGTCGTAACCACGGGTGATTTTGGCATCACCCGTCTTGCAACCGCCGAGCGTGCGACATTCCGAAAGCAATCTCGGTCCGGCGGCGCGGTGGATCGCACCGTCTACACCGCCGCCGCCCAAAAGCGACTCGTTAGCGGCGTTGACGATGGCATCGCAAGCCAGTTTGGTAATGTCTTCTCGAATGAGCTTAAACGGCATAGATATCCCTCCTTTTTTTAATATAGCATATTACGCCGCGTCTTTCAACCGTTTTATGCCGCATCGTCCTCGTCATCGCCGAAAATTTCAATAATGACCGTTTTCATTCTATCCACTCCTTTTTCGTTTTTGTTGATTGTATTGTAGCAGAGTCGATGTCCTAAAAAAGGAACACGGATAACGGCGACAAATTTGATGCATACTAACTGAAAAAAGGAGTGGTGGAATTGGCAAAACGCATAGGCACGGGAACCATCGTGTTTTCTGATAATCCGCAGATAGTGAGTCACGCGGCAGTAGCCGGCAAAAAAGAAGGCGAAGGTCCCCTTCGCCAAGAGTTTGATAAGGTGTTTTCAAGCGACACCTGCGACGAAAACACGTGGGAAAAAGCGGAAAGTCGCTTAGTGACCGAAGCGTTTTCGACGGCACTTCAAAAAGCAGGATTCTCGTCTTCGGCGGTCGAGGCAGTGTTTGCAGGAGATTTACTCAACCAATGCATCGCCTCCACTTTCGGATTGCGCGAATTTTCGCTTCCTTTTCTCGGTCAGTTCGGCGCGTGTTCCACTATGGCGCAAACGCTTCTTTGCGCCGCCACATTCGTGGACAGCGGCGCGGCCAACGTATGCCTTGCCGCGACCTCTTCCCATTTTTGCACCGCCGAACGGCAGTTCCGCTTTCCGCTCGAATACGGCGGTCAGCGCACTCCCACTTCGCAATGGACGGCAACAGCGGCAGGCGCAGCGCTTATCGGGCGAAAGGGCGGCAACGTAACGATTGTCGACGGCTGTATCGGGCGCGTGGTGGATTTAGGGGTGACGGATATGAACAATATGGGCGCGGCAATGGCTCCTGCCGCCGCAGACACGCTTTGCCGTTATTTTCGTGATACAAACACCGTGCCCACCGATTACGAACTCATTGTTACCGGTGATTTATCGGCGGTGGGCGGCGCCCTGTTGCGCAATCTGCTCAACCGAGAAGGTTTTGATTTGGGCGACAACTACACCGATTGCGGTCTGCTTCTCTACGACCGAAAAACACAGGACGTCCACGCCGGCGGCTCGGGATGCGGTTGTTCCGCAGGCGTGTTGTGTGGGCATCTTCTCAATCGTTTTGACCGCGGCGAACTGCACGAAATCTTGTTTGTGGGCACGGGCGCGCTAATGTCCCCTACCTCGTGTCAGCAAGGCGAAAGCATCCCCGGTGTGGCACACCTTGTGCATTTGGTAAAGAATTAAAAAAACGCCTTTGGAGAGTGTCTCTCCAAAGGCGTTTCCTTTTTTAAGTTAATCCCGACGGCGACCGCCGACAATGATGATGAGTCGCAAAAGTTGCATAATCGCCGTGGCAAGCGCGGCAACGTAGGTCATCGCCGCGGCGCGAAGCACTTTTCGAGAACCGGCAAGCTCTTCGCGAGAAAGCAAACCGCAATCTTGGATTGCGGCAAGAGCGCGGTTAGAGGCGTTAAACTCGGTCGGCAGGGTGACGAGCTGAAACACCACGCACAGCGAAAAGCAAATAATACCGGCAACCGCCAACGTAAAGCCCAATTCGCTGGTTTCCGCGGCGGCACACAGCACAAGACCGATCAAAATCAGCGGCATCGAGAGTTTCGAGCCGATATTCGTTACCGGCACAATGGCGGTGCGCAAACGAATGGGCGCATAACCAACGGCGTGCTGAATCGCGTGGCCCGCTTCGTGAGCGGCAACACCGATGGCGGCGGTCGAGGAGACGCCGTACACCGATTGCGACAAACGAATCACGTTGTCACTCGGATCGTAGTGGTCGGTCAGTTCGCCGGGGATCGGCTCGATACGCACGTTATACAATCCGTTGGCATCCAACACCCGCCGCGCGGCCTCCGCGCCGGTCATTCCGCAAAGCGGACGTTGCGTGGCATATTTTTTAAAAGTGGAATTCACCGAAGCGCTGGCCCACAGCGAAAAAATCACCGCCGGAAGCACCAACACAAGATACGTCCAGTCAAAATACAAGATAAGCCCTCCCGTAAATAAGAGAATATACAGTGTGCCCTAAAACTGCGTTTTCGTCAAGAACGCTCGGCTATGAGTTGCGTTTATACAACCAGTGTTCCTGACTTTTCAGCAACGCCTATTTCGGCAATCGAACCCGAGTTAAACTGCAAAAAGTCCTGCTCGACGCCGTCGCTGAAAATCACGCCGTTTTCCGGCATCAGTGACGTAACGGTAAAGGATTCTTTATCCGCAATTTTCCCAAACACCATATCGGCGCCGGTCGACGTGCTCGGATACGGCTCACGCACGTTGTACATAAGAAACCGTGAATCACAGGAAAACCGTTGGTCAACCGTCCTCGGATCCACTCCGTAAAACCGGTCGATTCCACGCGCACCCGCCAGAATACTCTTAAACCATCCGGTCGAGCCAAGCCCGGTAGAGACGATAATGCCGCTGGACGACTGTGTTTCGGATCGGTTCCCGTGGCAGAGTACATATCGTGCCGAAGCGTGCCCTTTTTGCCCTATAAACAAGTCGTTCACACCATACAAAACCTGTCCGTCGTTGAGGCTTGCCTTTGCAAGCGTAATCCGCTTGTTTTTTCGCAATCCCTTGTAAAATTCGGGCACTATTTTCGATATGTCATCTGCCAAAAACGGCAACAACACGCCGTCCCATCTCTTCGGATCGGGATTCACACCGATAAGCTGTTGCTCGTCCAGATATTTCAACGTGTTGGCGACAAGACCGTCACGACCGACAGCAACCACCAAATCCTTCTTGCCGAACAAGTATTTCGGGACAAAATCGCGGTCGATCACTTGAAATCGGGCATATCCTTGTAGAAAGCCCGAAATCGTTTTCACGGCATCGTAATAGGTGTCGTGCTCCAAGCGATAATCGCTGAAATCGCCGCCGTGATGTTCAATATAAAATTTGGCTTGCTCGATGGTGTTGTATCGCTGTATCAAATTTTCAAGTCGCGTTTTTTGCGTAATAAGAATAATTTTGTTGTCGGTTACTCTGTCCATTAACCGTTCCCCTTATTCATAACGCTTTCCAACAGATCGGGGGTAATGTTAAGTTGTCCGATTTTTTGGCTGTTGCCCGCAAGCTGGTTAAAGGCTTGTGCAATCAGTTTTTCGGGATCCATATTCATCGTAGAAAGCGCAACGAGAACGTCGGGGCTGAGTTTGGTGTACGCCTCAATCACGGCAGCAACGCGATAGGCGTCGGCGTCGGCCTCTTTTTTGGCGTTTTCCAGCTTAATGTCCGCGAGTTCCTTGCGCTTTTGCTCGACAATAGCCTCGTTTTCCATTTTGATCCGCACGATCTCGTTTTCATTTTCCGTTTTCATCTTCGAAAGCTCGTTTTCTTTTTCAAGAATCATTTTCTTAGTGGCAATTTCACTTTCTTTGATGATCTTTTTCTTTTGCTCGATAGAAAGCTCGGTGTTCAGCTCATTTTCCTTTACTTTGCGTTCTTGCTCGATAGAAGAATTTCTTCTCTCGTACAAAGCGTCGTCGGACTGCTTCAGAATTTCTTCGCGGGTTTTGGCTTCCAACGCACGCGAGGTTTCAATGTTCGCCGCGATTTTCAAAATGGAAAAGCCGGAGATTGCCACGCCCAAATCGGCGATTTCCGAATTGTTTTTCAATTCAGAAAGAACGTTTTCCGCAAGAGCTTGACTGGATTGAATGGCATCCGTCAATGTCGTCGTACCGATCTTGCTCTTCACGAGAACTTGGGCGATGTTGATGATACGTTTGGAAAGTTTGTCAATCGGATCGCTGTTGTGGCATTTGTTTTTTAAGTTGACGGTAAAATCCAACGCATTGGCGATTTTCGCATAATCGGCAATTTTGTAGGTGAGCTGCCCTTGAACGGAAACCGTCTGATAATCGTTGGTTATCTCTTCAAAAATAAAATCCGCATCGTTATGCGAAACGGGAATAGCGACGGCAGAGGTGTTTCGCTCAAAGAAGAAAAAAGACAACCCCTTTCCCTGCTTTACTATTTTACCGTTCCGGTAGCGAATAACGTAGTCGTTCGGCGAAAATTTAATATACATTATAACCCCTCCAAAATTGTAATATCTCGTGGAAAGTATATCATATACCGCAACAAAAGTCAACAACGAAGGTACCGTCATAGCGTGTTCGTTTCGCTCGCGGCGGTTGGAGTTCGTTGCGATTCCCGTCTTTAACAAAAGCAAAACACCGCCTCCCGAATGAGAGACGGTGTTTTTTGGAGCAGGCGATGGGAATCGAACCCACAACTGAGGCTTGGGAAGCCGCCATTTTACCACTAAACTACGCCTGCACAACGGGAATATTTTAGCATATTCTTTTCTCCTTTGCAAGAGTTATTTTGATTTTATGGTAGCATTTTCCGTTTTTCTATGGTATACTATTTCCATCAACCAAAAAGAAGGTGGATTTATGGCGGCGTTTTCCTGCGATACCTGCGTGTTTTACGTCTATGATGACGAGACCGACCAACTCTACTGTGACGTGGAGGCGGACGAAGACGATATGGCGCGGATGTTCGGCGACAAAAACGCCGTTTGCCCCTATTATCGCTCAAACGATGATTATGAGATCGTTCGCCACCAAAATTAAAGAGGTGTTTGTATGAATATTTGTGTTTACGGCTCGGCATCCTCCGAAATCGCGCCGATTTTCCTTGAACAAACCGAGCTTCTCGGCGAAGTTCTCGCTAAGCGCGGCCACACGCTTGTGTTCGGCGCGGGCGGCAACGGTGTGATGGGTGCTGTTGCGCGCGGTGTCGCCAAAGCCGGCGGCAAAAGCATCGGCATCGTGCCGAACTTTTTCCCGGACGGCGTTCTTTCCCCCGTCTGCACGGAAATTCGCCGCACCGAAACGATGCGCGAACGCAAACAGATGATGGAGGACGTATCCGACGCGTTTATTATGGCGCCTGGCGGCATCGGCACGTTGGACGAGTTTTTTGAGATCCTCACCTTAAAGCAACTGGATCGCCACCAAAAACCCATTGCCATCTTTAACGTGGACGGTATTTTTGACGGACTTTTGGAGGTGCTTTCCCGACTGCACGAAGAAAAGTTCATCGGTAAGA
>JAZLLJ010000023.1:0-8651 GCA_045598065.1 Acutalibacteraceae bacterium | reverse complement strand
CGCAGAGCGATGTGTGTCTTTTTGGCAGGGGCAGAAGGACTTGAACCCTCGGCACGCGGTTTTGGAGACCGCTGCTCTACCAACTGAGCTATACCCCTAAATATGCTTTTGTGACCGCAACGAGCGGTTTGTACCGTGGCGAAAGCCGCGGATTTTTTATGCCGAAAAGGAAAAACAGAAAAGGATGAGCCGGAAGTTGCGGAGCGCCCCGCGCCCCCCAACCGCTGTTGCTTGGTGGGCCTTCGGGGACTCGAACCCAGGACCGACCGGTTATGAGCCGGGAGCTCTAACCAACTGAGCTAAAGGCCCGTGTCTGTTTCAAGCGGCAACACTTATTGTACCATAAAACCGCCGCTTGTCAAGTCATTTTTTCGATTTTTCCGCCAAAATTCCGTCCGCCACCTCGCGGATACGGCGAAAACGGTGGCAAACACCGGCGCGCGACAACGGCGGCTCTAACATTCCGCCCAGTTCGCGCAAGGATAAATCGGGATTATCCCGCCGCAGTTCGGCAAGCGCACGCAACTCGTCGGAAAGCGCTTGCAATCCGCCGTTTTCCTCAATTACGTGCACAGCACGGCATTGCTCGGCGGCGGCGGAGATGGTTTTGTCGAGGTTGGCGGCTTCGCAGTTATTGGCACGGTTGACGTTGTTGCGAATATCTTTCATCATTTTCACGTGCATCATTTGCAAACTGGCAGAGGCGGCGCCGATACGGGTGAGGAAATCCTCGATTTGTTCGCTGTCTTTATAATACAAAACGTAGCCGCTTTTGCGTTGCAGGCATTTCGGTGGCAAATCCAGTTCACCGAGCAACGTTTCTACGGCGCGGCAAAGAGCAGGAGACGGGATGTTGAGTTCCAAATGATAGTCGGTTTCGGGATCGGATACCGCGCCGCACGCCAAAAAGACACCGCGCAGATAGGCATTTTGGCAGTTGTCGCAATCGAATACACCGCGATTGAGGCGCAAAGTCAAATCGTTTTGGCCGTGGCCGAAAGCTTTCAGCACGCGCGGCCGCCATTCGTCTGCGACGGTCACGATGGAAAAGCTGCCTTCTTCCCGTAAGGTCGGGACACGGCAGCATTTCCACAAAAGCGCCGAATAGGTGTCAGCGATAGCAGGCAGTTCGGTTTGAAGCGACATCTCTCGCAAAGAAAAGCCGCGGCTGCATTCCAGCATTCCATACAGCATCGCTTGACGACAGCAGGCGGAGGAGGGGAGTTTTGTAACGATTTCTTGTTTGATGTCGGCAGAAAAGGACACGGTTGCCCCTCCTTTCATTTTCATTATAGTTGAGTGGGACGATGGCTTTGTAGGGGTCATTCACGAATGTCCCCTTTGAGATTGGCGTGGTAAATGTGGATGGGGCGATTCGTGAATCGCCTCTACAAAATCACCCAAGAAGGTGCTTGGCTTAAGAATTAGAAAAAGTGTCAAAAACCCCAATCGGTTCCGATTAAACGCACTTCGGGGCGGAGTTCTGCACCGGTTTCGGCGAGGACTTTATCGTGCACCGCTTTGGCGAGTGCTTTTACGTCGGCGCAGGTGGCGTTACCGCGGTTAATGACAAAGCCGGCGTGTTTTTCGCTGATTTGGGCATCGCCGACCGAGAAGCCTTTTAAGCCGCAATCCTGAATGAGTTTTCCGGCGAAAAATCCGGTAGGGCGTTTGAAGAAACTGCCGGCCGAGGGAAATTCGAGCGGTTGTTTTTCGCGGCGGCGAGCGGTGAGCTCGTTCATTTTGGCGAGGATCGCTTCCGAATCGCCGGGTTTCAGTTTGAATGTGGCGGTCAGTACCACGTCGCCGCTTTCCATAAGCCGACTGTGGCGGTAGGAGAGATCGAGCATCGCGGCGGTGAGGTGTTTGACTTTGCCGTCTTTGGTCAGTACGTCCACAGAGTCGAGCACGTTTTTGATTTCGCCGTCATACGCGCCGGCGTTCATATAGACCGCGCCGCCCACCGAGCCGGGAATGCCGAACGCGAATTCCAATCCGGTGAGCCCGTTTTTTTGTGCGGCACGGCAAAGGGCGGTTAGAGACACACCTGCCGAGCAGGAGAGAAGACGGCCGTCTTCCACGTTGACAACGGTTTCCGGTTCGCACCGCAATATGACAGCTTCAAGGCCTTCGTCAGCGCAGAGGAGATTGCTGCCTTTGCCCATCCAAAACGTCGGGATGTGTTGTTCGTTACATTCCCGAAGAATGTTGCTAAGGGAAGGAATAGCGGTCAGCGGCACGTCCACCAAAAGGCGAGCAGGGCCGCCGATTTTAAAGGTGGTCAGTGCCGACAGAGGCACGTATTCCGTTACGGTACATCCACAGGATTCAAATTGAGGAATTAAAGCGGGAAAATCCATAGTTTCACCTCGTTACAGAGTGTCTAAAAAGGCCGCGCCCACAATACCGGCATCACCGCCCAGTTGGGCTTTGCAGATGGTGCATTGTTTTTGGGCGTATTTGCTGTATCGTTCGGCTTTAACTTGTTCGCGGATGGGGGCAATCAGTGTTTCGCCCTCTTTGGACACCGCGCCGCCGACACACAAAATGTCCGGCTGAAAAATGTTGATGAAATTGACCACGCCGATGCCGACGTAATAGAAATAGCGTTCGAGAACGGTTTTGGCGGTTTCGTCTCCGGCTTTGGCGGCGACAAACGGGGTTTTTCCGTCGACTTTGTCGAGCGTTTCGGTGACGGCCCAAAGCGCACTTTCGGGATGTGCGGTCATCGCGGCTTTGGTTTGGGCAATGAGTGCGGTCACGGAGGCGTAGGATTCATAGCATCCGCGCCGTCCGCAGGCGCAGGGTGCGCCGTCGGCTACGATGACCGTATGACCGAATTCGCCGCCGGCGTAATTGAATCCGCGCAGCAGTTTTCCGCCGAGGATGACACCCCCGCCGACTCCTGTGCCGAGTGTGAGACAGAGAAAATTCTCCGCGCCCTTTCCGGCTCCGGCCAAATATTCGCCGAACGCCGCGGCATTGGCATCGTTTTCCATAAACACGGGCACGCCCAGCCGTTTTTTCAATTCATCGCAGGCGAACACGTGGGAAAGCCCCAAATTGTTCGCGTATTCCATCTCGCCGGAATCCAGATTGCAGGTGCCGGGAAAACCGGCACCCACCGCACGGATGTCTGTAAGGGACAAGCCGGCGTTTTCGGCGGCTTGACGGCATACGGCCGCCATATCGTCGAGTATGGCGGCGGCCTCTCTTCCGGGATTGGTGGGGAGAGCGGCGTGGGAGAGAATGGTGTAACGTTCGTCCACCACGCCGGCTTTCAAGGTGGTGCCGCCTACGTCAAGACCTATGCGATATTCCATAAGACCATTCCTTTTTTCAGCGGTTGTTGTACCAGTCGGTTTTGGGGATATCCGCATCCATACCGAGGTTTTTCAGCAGTTCGTAGGTCGCGTTGTAGCCCATTTTTTTCTGGCGGTTGTTCATGGCAGCAACCTCGATGATGATGGCGAGGTTACGACCGGGTTTTACCGGAATGGTGAGCAGAGGCACTTCGTTGCCGAGAATATTTTTGGTTTCGGTGTCGAGGCCCATGCGCTCGTACACTTTTTCCGGATCCCACGGTTCCAGGCAGATGGCCATATCGATTTTTTCGGTGAGTTTGACAGCGCCCATACCGAAGATGCGGCGAGCGTTCACGACACCCACACCGCGCAGTTCCACAAAGTGACGGATGTTTTCGGGAGCGGAGCCGACCAAGGTTTTTTGGGACACGCGGCGGATTTCCACCGCATCATCCGCGATGAGTCGGTGGCCGCGTTTGACCAGTTCAATCGCCGTTTCGCTTTTGCCGATGCCGGAGTCGCCGATTAAAAGCACGCCTTCACCGTAAACCTCGACAAGCACGCCGTGTTCGGTGACGCGAGGTGCCAACTCCACGTTTAAGAACGAAATGGTCTGGGACATACAGTCGGTGGCGGTGTCGCTGGTGCGCAGAAGCGGAACTTCATGCTTTTCGCACGCTTCCAACAACTCGGAAAACACCTCGAGGTCGCGAGTAACCACAATGGCAGGCGGTTTGTGACCGGCTAAATCTTCCACGCAAATGGCGCGGACATCCGGTTCGAGCGCCGCCAAATACCCGAATTCGCTTTTGCCGATGATTTGGATACGGTCGGGATCGAAAAATTCAAAATAGCCGTTGAGTGCCAGACCGGGACGGTTGATATCGGTGCAGTGGACGGTCAGTTCCGACGCGTCTTTCGGTAGATATTCCGGCCGCCAGTTGAGTTCTTTGATAAGTCGTTCCAACGAAACGGTATAATCGCTCAGCATACGCAGTCCTCCTTCTTTTGAAGACAATTTTTTGCGGCAACTATTATACCATATTCTGCGCAAAAAGAAAAGAGATTTTTCTTTTTTCATTTGCAAATGACCGAAAAAAAGGGTATAATGGGGAAAAAGAGAAGAGGAGGTGTGCGGTTTTGAAGGTGATTGCCCATATTGAAACGGAGTTTCCGACAAAATTCGGTCTGCCGCGACAAAGCGGACTTGTGGACGAATTGCGTGCGACGATTGTGTTTGAGCCGGCGTATCGGGTGGAGGAAGCGCTCCGCGGCATCGAGGAATGGTCGCATCTGTGGCTTTTGTGGGAATTCTCCGATGCCAAACGAGAAGAGTGGTCGCCGACGGTGCGGCCGCCGCGACTTGGCGGAAATACCCGTGTCGGCGTGTTTGCAACACGTTCGCCGTATCGTCCGAATCCGGTGGGACTGTCTTGCGTGCGGCTTGAAAAAGCAGAAAAAACGCCGAACAAAGGCACGGTACTTGTTGTTCGCGGCGCAGATTTGAAAGACGGCACACCGATTTACGATATCAAGCCATACTTGGCTTATGCCGACAGTCATCCCGAGGCATCCGGCGGATTCGCCGAGGCTGCGCTCTCCCATAAATTGCAGGTGGTGTGGGATGAGGCGGAGCCGCTGCCGCTTTCAGAGGAGAAAAAAGCGGCGCTTTCGGCGGTGCTTTCGCTCGATCCGCGGCCGGCGTATCAGGAAGATGCCGCGCGAATCTACGGGTTCGAGTTTGCAGGGTACACGGTGCGCTTTTCGGTGGATAAAGACACACTTTTTGTGAAAGAAATACTCAAAACGGGCGAATAAAATAAAATTCGTCCGTTTTTTTATAAAATTGGGGGTTGACAAGGGCTAACTGATTATTGTATAGTATATGTTGGCATATAAGTGGCGTAGTATGTATCCGCAAAAGCGGCTACTGCCATCCACATATATTGTTAATCTTTTTACGGAGCGCGTTGAATTTCTGAATTTCCACGAAAAAACGTCGCTGTTTTTCATAACTTTGAACCGGGCGGAAAACCCACCGCCACAAAGGAGAAACCTATACGTTACAAGATGCCGTCTGGTTTTTTGACGGCGAAAAAATTCATAATTCGACGCCTCCTCGATACAGGAGGTGCGATTGCACTATGATTCAACTTTGGCTCGCCATCGTGATTGCTGTGGCCGCTTTGGCTGTCGGCGCCGTGGTGGCAGGAATCGTAGCGTTCCGTGCCGGTCGTGAAAACCGCAAGAAAGAAGCGGAAAACCTGATCGGCTCTGCAGAGGCGGAAGCGGAACGTATTACGGAAAAGGCGAAGAGCGAAGCGCAAGATGCGAAAAAAACCGCCTTGCTCGAAGCAAAAGACGAGATTCATCGTCTGCGTTCCGAAGCCGACCGCGACATTAAGGAACGCCGCAACGACGTGAAGCAGCAAGAACGTCGCTTGCAACAAAAAGAAGAGGCCCTTGACAAAAAAATCGAGAACTACGAGAAAAAAGAAGAGCAGTTGTCCGACCGCCAAAAAGCCATTGAGCGCTTGGAGGAGGAGACCGCCGCCCTCAAACGCAGTCAGCTTGAAATGCTCGAACGCATTTCCGGTTACACCGTCGACCAGGCGAAGTCCTACTTGTTAAAGAGTCTGTCCGATGACCTCGAACACGAGAAAGCGCTGAAACTCCAACTCTTCGAGGAACAACTGAAAGATGAAGCGGACAACAAAGCGCGCAGTCTTATTTCCCAGACCATCCAGCGTGTGGCCGCGGATCAAGTGACCGAGATGACCGTCTCGGTGGTACCGCTGCCGAACGACGAGATGAAAGGTCGTATCATCGGCCGCGAGGGACGTAACATCCGCTCGATTGAAACGCTGACCGGCGTCGATTTGATTATCGACGACACGCCGGAAGCGATTACGCTTTCCTGTTTCGATCCGGTGCGCCGCGAGGTTGCCCGTATCGCGTTGGAACGCCTGATTTCCGACGGCCGTATCCATCCGGCGCGCGTGGAAGAGATGGTGGAAAAAGCTCGCCGCGAGGTGGAGGCCACCATCAAAGAGGAAGGCGAACGCGCCATCCTCAAAACCGGTTTGCACGGTGTCAGCCCCGAAATCGTTCGGTTGCTCGGCCGTTTGCGTTATCGTACCAGTTTCGGTCAAAACGTGTTGCGCCATTCCCTTGAAGTGGCGTTTATCTCCGGTATGCTCGCGAGCGAGCTCGGCATTGATCCCGTTATCGCCCGTCGCGCCGGTTTGCTCCACGATATCGGTAAAGCCGTTGACCACGAAATCGAAGGTTCCCACGTGGAAATCGGTGTAGATATCGCGAAGAAATATAAAGAGAGCGCCGGTGTTATCCACGCGATCGAAGCCCACCATGGTGACGTGGAGGCGCAAACCGTCCTCGCCTGCATCGTGCAGGCCGCGGATGCGCTGTCTGCCGCCCGTCCGGGTGCACGCCGCGAGAACGTGGAGAACTATATCAAACGCCTTGAAAAGTTGGAAGAGATTGCTAACGAATTCAAGGGTGTGGAAACTTCGTTTGCTATTCAAGCCGGCCGCGAGATTCGCATCATCGTGAAGCCGGAAGCGGTCAGCGACGACCAAATGGTGACACTTGCCCACGATATCTCCAAGAAAATCGAAGACGATATGGAATATCCGGGCCAAATCAAGGTCAACTTGATTCGCGAAAGCCGCGCTATCGACTACGCAAAATGATTCTAAAAGCGACTGCCGAAAAAACGGCAGTCGCTTTTCTCTTTTTTTGCAAAAAAGACTTGAAAGCGGAAAAAAGTGTGGTATACTATATATTGTGAGAGTTCCGAAAAATACCACCAAGAAAAGGATGGGATTGTGTATGAAACGATTGTCGATTTTCTTGCTCTGCTTGGCTCTTTTGGTGTGCGCTACTGCTTGTTTCAAATCGTCGAAGAAAGATGGCGACGGCGACGATGCGTCGAAACCGGCTACGGCGGCGGAGCAAACTGTTGCGACGACCGCGGCGACGACTACGAAAGCGCCCACGCCGAAAATCGGTACTGTGAATGATGATGACGTGTGTGTGCGCCCTCAACCCAATACGGAAGAAAATGCCGTGGGTGGCCTCTACAAAGGGGACACGGTGAAAATCATCGGTGAGGAAGGCGACTTTTTCAAAATCGAGTTCCATGATCAAACGGGACTGTATACGGAAGACTTTGCTTACGTCAGCAAACAGTACGTCACGCTCCCCGGCGGCGAAACTTCGGCAACCACCGGCGCCCCGATTTCCGATCCGACAAAACCCGCCGCGTAAGGCGTTTATAAACGAAATCATTTTACC
Organism: Acutalibacteraceae bacterium; assembly: GCA_045598065.1. Lineage (GTDB taxonomy): Bacteria > Bacillota > Clostridia > Oscillospirales > Acutalibacteraceae > RGIG426. The sequence goes on along the minus strand of JAZLLJ010000023.1, from coordinate 1,029 downwards.
GTAGGAGAGATTTACCATGTCCGGACATTCCAAGTGGAACAACATCAAACGTAAAAAAGAAAAAACCGACGGCGCGAAAGCGAAGATTTTTACCAAAATCGGTAAAGAATTGGCGGTTGCCGTGCGCGAGGGCGGCAGCGCCGATCCCTCGGCCAACTCCCGTCTGCGTGAGTGCATCGCCAAGGCGAAAGCGAATAACGTGCCGAACGATAACATTGAGCGTATCATCAAAAAGGCCGCCGGCGAAGGTTCGGCCGACAACTACGAGGCGCTGACCTACGAAGGCTACGGCCCGTGCGGTATCGCCGTTATCGTGGAAACGCTGACCGACAACCGTAACCGCACCGCCGCGGATATGCGTCACTGCTTTGATAAATTCGGCGGCAATCTGGGCCAAACCGGCTGCGTGTCTTTTATGTTCAACAAAAAAGGCGTGCTGGAAATCGATGCCGAGGGCCTCGACGAGGACAAAGTGATGGAAGATGCCCTCGAAGCCGGCGCCTCCGACTTTGCCGCGGACGACGAGGTGTTTGAAGTGACCACCGAACCGGAAGATTTCTCCGCGGTGTGCGAAGACCTCGAGAAAAAAGGCTACAAATTCCTCTCCGCCGACGTGGCGATGGTTCCGGACGTGTACTCCGCCATTGAGGACGAGGAAGCCTCTATCAAAATGGGCAAACTGCTCGATATGCTCGAAGACAACGACGACGTGCAAAACGTCTGGCACAACTGGGAACAGTAAAAGCGAAAATCCCGTCCGAGAGGACCGGATTTTCTAGTGAAGAAATAAGAATGAAGAGTGAAAAAGTACGGTGTCCGCTTCGCGGACGGATTTTCTTGAAAAATTTCCCTAAATCCGTTCGTTTGCCCTTGCAATTTACGGAAAACGGTGTATAATGAAAACAGACCTAAAAATTAACGGAGGTATGTCAAAATGTTAGTTTCTGCAAAAGAAATGATGCAAAAAGCCCGTGCCGGTCACTATGCCGTCGGCGCTTTTAACATCAACAACCTGGAATGGACCAAAGC
>JAZLLJ010000022.1:0-41277 GCA_045598065.1 Acutalibacteraceae bacterium | reverse complement strand
AGGCCCGGGAACGTATTCACCGCGGCATGCTGATCCGCGGTTACTAGCAATTCCAACTTCACGCAGGCGGGTTGCAGCCTGCGATCCGAACTGAGACCGTTTTTATGGTTTGGCTCCTCCTCGCGGGATTGCGTCCCTCTGTTAACGGCCATTGTAGTACGTGTGTAGCCCAGGTCATAAGGGGCATGATGATTTGACGTCGTCCCCACCTTCCTCCGTTTTGTCAACGGCAGTCTCTTTAGGGTGCTCTTGCGCAGCAACTAAAAACAAGGGTTGCGCTCGTTGCGGGACTTAACCCAACATCTCACGACACGAGCTGACGACAACCATGCACCACCTGTCTCAACTTTCCCCGAAGGGCACCTAATGTATCTCTACTTCGTTAGTTGGATGTCAAGACCTGGTAAGGTTCTTCGCGTTGCTTCGAATTAAACCACATACTCCACTGCTTGTGCGGGCCCCCGTCAATTCCTTTGAGTTTCAACCTTGCGGTCGTACTCCCCAGGTGGATTGCTTATTGCGTTTACTCCGGCACGGAGGGAGTCGACCCCCCACACCTAGCAATCATCGTTTACGGCATGGACTACCAGGGTATCTAATCCTGTTTGCTCCCCATGCTTTCGTGCCTCAGCGTCAGTTAAAGCCCAGCAAGCCGCCTTCGCCACTGGTGTTCCTCCTAATATCTACGCATTTCACCGCTACACTAGGAATTCCGCTTGCCTCTACTTCACTCAAGATCCACAGTTTCAAGCGCAGCCCCGGAGTTAAGCCCCGGTATTTCACGCCTGACTTGCAGACCCGCCTACGCACCCTTTACACCCAGTAAATCCGGACAACGCTCGCTCCCTACGTATTACCGCGGCTGCTGGCACGTAGTTAGCCGGAGCTTTCTCTTCAGGTACCGTCATTTGTTCGTCCCTGATAACTTAGGTTTACAATCCGAAGACCTTCTTCCCTCACGCGGCGTTGCTGCATCAGAGTTCCCTCCATTGTGCAATATCCCCCACTGCTGCCTCCCGTAGGAGTCTGGGCCGTGTCTCAGTCCCAATGCGGCCGATCAACCTCTCAGTTCGGCTACCGATCGTCGACTTGGTGGGCCGTTACCTCACCAACTATCTAATCGGACGCGAGCCCATCCCTCAGCGAATAAATCCTTTGGTATCGTCGCCATGCGGCAACTATACGTTATGCGGTATTAGCAGTCGTTTCCAACTGTTGTTCCCCACTGAGGGGCAGGTTGCTCACGCGTTACTCGCCCGTCCGCCACTAAGAAACATCCACGTCCATCCGAAAACTTCAGCGAATGCTCTCCGTTCGACTTGCATGTGTTAGGCATGCCGCCAGCGTTCGTCCTGAGCCAGGATCAAACTCTCTAAAAAATGGTATCAAAACAACCGAAGTTGTTCTAATCTTTTTTAGAGCATCTCTGCTCATCTGCACGCTTGCGTGCGTGGTCGGTGTCAAACCCCCGACCGTGATTCGAAATCCGAATCGGTGTAAAAAATTAACGGGTTGTGTTTCGTTCTTTGCTTTTTTCACGTTGTTTAATTTTCAAGGTCCTCGCGCCCCGTTTTTCGGGACAGCTTTGTTATCTTACCACACCCCACCACAGATGTCAACACCTTTTTTCAAGTTTTTTGAATTTTTTTCAAAAAATTTTTCGACGAAAAAAATCCGCATTTTCGGTTGATTTAGAGCGGACATTCTGCTATACTATAAGGCATACAATATATACCATTTATAAAGTAGGTGACCACAATGCCTATACGTATTGCTGACAGTTTACCGGCGCGTCAGGTGTTGGAATCGGAAAACATCTTCGTAATGACCGAAGACCGCGCCGCACACCAAGACATCCGTCCGCTGCGCATCGCGATTCTCAACTTGATGCCCACCAAAATCGAAACCGAAACGCAACTGCTCCGCCAGCTCAGTAACACGCCGCTTCAAGTGGACATTACGCTGCTCCACGCCGCCACCCACCGTTCCAAGAACGTGTCGGCGGAACACCTGGAACACTTCTACCGCTCGTTCGAGGAAGTGCGGCAAGAGCATTTCGACGGACTCATCATCACCGGCGCGCCGGTGGAGCAAATGGAATTTGAGGACGTGGACTACTGGGACGAGTTCGGCGACATCCTCGCCTGGTCCCGTAACCACGCCTATTCGACGTTGCACATTTGCTGGGGCGCGCAGGCGGCGCTGTACTATCACTACGGCATCAACAAAGAGCCTCTGCCCAAAAAGCTCAGCGGCGTATTCCAGCATCAACTGCTCGCACGGTTACATCCGCTCGTCCGCGGCTTCGACGATACGTTCTGTATGCCTCATTCGCGCTATACCCAAATCGTTAAGTCGGAGTTAGAGCAAAATAACAAACTGCACATCCTCGCCACGTCCGAGACGGCAGGGCCATCCATCATCGTCACTGACGACGGACGACAGATTTTTGTCACCGGTCACTGCGAATACGACCGCCAAACGCTCGCCAACGAGTATTTCCGCGACGTGGAAAAAGGCATCCATCCCGACATTCCCCAAAACTATTTCCCGGATGACAATCCGTCCAAAGAACCGCTGATGCCGTGGCGCAGTCACGCGTACCTGCTCTTTTCGAACTGGCTCAACTATTGTGTGTATCAAGAAACCCCGTATTCGTGGGACAATTAACGCGCCAAACACATTATATTATATAATGTATATATAATAAAGGAGGTGCCCCTATGGCAGGCTTTTCCGACGGCGTTCGCCCCGGTGGACTGTACGACAGCCGTGAAATCAAAGTGCTGATTTGCTATATGCTTTCCGGCGTTCCCGAGCCGCTTTCTCGGGAAACCGTGACCGAGATTTTGACCGACGGCGAAATGGCCAACCTTTTTGAAGTCAGCGCCGCAATCGACGATTTGGTCGAACGGGGCAACGTTACCGAATCCGAGGACAGCAAATTGACACTCACTGAAAGCGGTCGCGTTTCGGCAGGACAGTTGTACGACCTTATTCCCTATACGCTCCGCGAACGGTCGCAAAAAGCGGCGATGAAACTGCTTGCCCGTGCTCGCAACGAGCGCGATGCCGACGTCACCGTTACTCCGCTCAACCGCGGTTACGCCGTGAAATGCAGCATTGACAAAAGCGAGTCACCGATGATGTCCTTTACACTGCGCGTAACCGACGAGGCGATGGCCAAGACCGTGCGCGAGCGGTTTTTGGACGATCCTTCCGCATTTTATCGTGCCCTCATCGCCCTTTCCACCGGCGATTTTTCCGAAGATGACGGAAAAATGGTCGTGGAGATGAGGTAACGACTATGGGACTGTTTTTGTTAGAAACGACCGTACACACCACCTCATCCATACCGGTAGAGGCCATCAACCAATCTCTTGCACCGATTTATTCTTTTCTTTTCGTTATTCTCATTATTTCGTGCGTAGTAGCACTCCTTAAAAATCCACGGTTTTGGAAAAGTATCGCCGAATTTTTCAAACTGATAATCGACCTAATCGTTTTATTGGTAAAAGAAATCGCTTCCCTCATAAAAAACAATCGTAGTGAGTCTAGCCACGGTGATTCCTCAAACAATGCCAAGAATCCCGCCAATCGCGATACTTCATTCTTTTTTGATGACCGAAACCCTGCAGAATGTCAGTTGGAAAGAAAAATCAATCTCTGTGACCGAAAAGGATATGTTGGTTATTATCTCCACAATCTCTACGTACCAAAACCCGACGGTACCACCACCGAAATTGACGCGGTATATATCACCGCAAAAGGCATTTTCGTTTTTGAAAGCAAAGATTATTCCGGCTGGATTTTTGGGAGCGACACCCAAAAACAGTGGATGCAAACGTTCAAAACCGGCAAAAAGCAGCCTTTTCCCAACCCCATTTGGCAAAATGATTCCCACATTAAATATCTCGGACAGTTCCTCAAATGGAAAATCCCGTTTTTCTCGTTTATCGTGTTTTCCGACGAATGTGAAATCAAGAAAATGTCTGTGATGAAAAGTCAGGCAAAAGTCATTCAGCTGTTTCAATTGCCGGAAGCCGTCGCCAACACATTCAATGCGTTACCCGATGTATTCAGCGACGAACAGTTGCAGACTATTTGGCACACGCTCGAGCCCTTAACGAACAAAACAGAAGCGGAAAAAGATGCGCATATTGCGAATATCCAAAACCTCCACAACGCCAACAAAAACACCCGCGCGGCGCAACCGATTTACGTTGCATCCGCGCCCGTCCCTACGCCGCAACCCGAACCGCAACCCGAACCGCAACCCGTACAAACGGAGCAATCCCCCGTCTGTCCCCTTTGCGGAAAAACATTGCAAGAGCGCGTGGCGCAAAACGGCGACCATGCGGGTCAAACCTACGAGGTATGCACCGATTATCCCAATTGCAAGTATGCGAAACCAAAAGAACCATAAAACCCTCCGAAAATTCGGAGGGTTTTTATTTTGGACAACCATTTGCTCTTGCTTGCGGCGGTTTCGTAGGGGGCATTCACGAATGACCCCTTTGTCGTCGGTATGATATTCTAAAATTGGGCGATTCGTGAATCGCCCCTACGGACACGCCGTGGATTTTATCATAATTTTGCAGAGGGTTGTCGAGGCACCAGCCCCTACTCAGCTCGCCGGAAGATGGTGCTACATCGTAGGGGCAGGCATCCTTAACCGCTCCTTTTTTTGAAAACTCCGCGCTCACACCCCGAAAAGCGGCTGAATTTGCGTGCCGGCGAGGGCGGCATCCACCGTTGGTTCCAACTGTTCCCACACTGACACGAGTGAATTCGGTTTTTTGGCCGCATCATCCTGCGCCATAGGAACAAAATAGAGATGCTTGGTATTTTTAAGTAACGCGATATTCCGCATTGATGCGCCGAGCGCATCGTTGGTTGCCACACCGAGCACTACCGGCCGTCCGCCGCGCAAATGGGATTTGACCGCAAGCGTCACCGGCGTGTTGCTGATGCCGTTCGCCAGTTTACCGAGTGTCGTGCCGGTACAGGGCGCCACCACCAACACGTCAAACATTCCTTTCGGCCCAACGGGTTCCACTTCCGTCAGGCTCATAAGCGGCCGGCAGCCGGTAATAGCGGTCAACCGTTCGCAAAAACTCTGCGCCGTGCCAAACCGCGTATCCACCGTTGCCACGTTGTCCGACACGATAGGTGTCACCTGCGCGCCCGTATCGACAAACCGTTCGATGCGGTCACACACAGCAGACAGTGTACAAAATGAACCGCACAGCGCCCATCCGATACGAAGTCCCTCGTTCATACCGCTTCTCCCTCCTCTTTCAACACGTTGAGGATGGTGTCTTTAAGAATAATCCCTGCCGACTTCGGTGCTACGCGGCCGGGAAGCGACAACGCCCAGATGGTTTTGAGCCCCAAACTGGCGGCGGCGGCAAAATCCACGCCACCGGGACGGGATGCCAAGTCAATAATCAGCGTGGATTTGGCCAGGCGGCACAGCGATTCTTCGCTGAAAATCATCGCCGGAACGGTGTTAAAAATTACGTCAAACACCCCGACGTCCGCGAGCGCTTCCATCGGCACAGCATCGTAACCGAGGGTTTGTGCAAGCGCCCGACTCTCCACTTTTCGCGCTGCCACCGTGACGTTCGCGCCAAGCGCTGAAAGCGCGCGGCACAGCGCTTTGCTCACCCGTCCGAAACCGGTCACAAGGCAGGAAGCGCCCCACAACGTTACCGGCAACTCCTCAAGTGCCAACTGCACCGCGCCTTCAGCCGTTGGTACGGCGTTTTGAATCATCAGTTCTTCCCGTGCAAAATAGTCTATCGCTCGCACGTCTTTTTTTGCAAACCGCGCCGCAAGCGACGGCGACAGTTGACCTCCCACCACCGTTTGACCGGAGCGAACACATTCCGCCAACTCGTCCAACGTCATCCGCGAACGGGAAAACGGCGCGTTAAGCGTCTCGCCGTCCGTGGTCACGGGAAGCGGCAAAATCACAAAATCCGCTCCTCGCACCGCTTGCGCCATATGGGTGCAACCCGTTACGCAATGGGGTAAATCCGCATGGTCAAAACCGGCGGTAATCACCGAAAATCCATCCTCGGCAAGCGCACCTGCCAAATACACAAACCGCAAGTCGCCGCCGAGCACCGCAAAGGTATTCATAGCCATTCCTCCCAACTTTCTCTCGTTCCACAATATGCGAGAGGAACAGCGTTGGTGTCAGCAGTTGTCCCGATGAATGGAACGACGGATAAACAGCCTCCGCAGCGAAGGACCGTCAAAAGGAATCAACGGGTACAGATAACTGGTGGACGTGACCGTGTGGGTAAACGCAATACAAAGGAGCATCAGCAAAAGTCCTATCGGCAATCCCCACGGACCGATAACTGCAATCAGCACGATGAGTATCAGACGAAAGACCTTGAATGCGTAACCGAGCTGGAAACTGGGTTGCACAAAACTGGACACACTGACAAACGCCATATACAATAACACGTCGGGAATGAGAATACGGGCAGACACCGCAAATTCGCCGAGAATCAGCGCTCCGATAATGCCGAACGCATTGGACAGCGCCGACGGTGTATTGAGGGAGGCCAGTTTCAGCCCGTCTACAATCCACTCTACCAAAATAATCTGCCAAAACAACGGCAACGCCACCGATTCTTTGATACGAAGCGGCTCAAGCGCCACCGGCAACAGCGACGGATATTCCACCAACATATACCACGTAGGGATAAGCAGCAGTGCCCCGATAAAAATGCCAAACCGCACCGCGCGTAAAAACGTGCCGGTACACGGCGGAAAATAGTATTCGTTAGTATCTTGCATAAAGTCAAAAATGCCGGTGGGAAGCACCATCGCCACCGGCGAATTGTCCACCATCACAATGAGTTTCCCCTCAAGCACCGAAGCGGCGGCGCGATCGGGACGTTCGGTGGTGCGCACTTTCGGAAACGGATTCCATTTTTGGGTTTTGACAAGACATTCCGTCAAACTTTCCTGCCCCATAGAAAGGCTGGGGATGTCGATAGCGGAAAGTTTCGTCCGCAGTTCGTCCACAAGCCGCGCATCCGCCACACCTTGTACGTAGCAAAGTGCAATGTCCGTATGAGAGCGACTGCCCACCGTAAATTTTTCCACGCAAAAATCCGGTGTGCGCACACGGCGGCGAATAAGCGATACGTTTTGTTTCACCGACTCGCAAAATCCGTCGTGCGCCCCACGCAACACCCGGTCATCCTCCGGCTCGGACACGGCGCGCATCGGATATTCGCGCAAATCCAACAAAAGGCACGCGGCATATCCCTCTACAAGCATCACCGTCATTCCGGCAAGCATTGCCACCGCCGCCTTGTCCGTGTCCGATTCAGCGTGCACCTCGGTATGCGGCACCACGCGTTCAGCAAACGTGCCTATGGTCGATGCGGCGGCAAAATCCTCTTGTTTCAGCGACAGAAATCCCTGCAACATCTTCTGGGTGAGCGCGTTGTTCATAAACGCCTCCACGAAGAAAAGCGACGCGCGGCGCGGCCCGAACTGTAACCGCCGATGCCCTAAATCGTAGTTTTTCTCCAAATGCAACAGCGCCGAAAACATCCGGTCATCCTTCTCAAAATCGCCCGTAAAGTGCATACACAATCCTCCGTCCCATTTTTGGTATTTTGCACGGGTAATCCCAAAAATATCCCCAAACCCTCTTGCCGTTTTTGCAAAAATTTGGTATACTGAAAAACAAGACAGCAAACGAAAGGCAATGACGTATGAAAAGCATTAAAGATTGCCGCCGCACCCTCATTGAACGGGTTTTTTCGCGGCTGAACGACCGCCAAAAAGAGGCGGTGTTTCATAAAGACGGCGCACTGCTTATTTTGGCCGGCGCCGGTTCGGGCAAAACCACCGTCATCATCCAGCGCATCTTAAATCTCATCCAATTCGGCGACGGCCACGAAAGCGACGTTGAGCCTACCCTCTCTCCTGCGGACGAAGCCGCGTTGCAGGCCGCCGCACAATCGAACGAAATGCCGTCACCGTATGTGTTGGACTTGTGCGCCGTGGAGCCGGTCGCGCCGTGGAAAATTTTGGCCATCACCTTCACGAACAAAGCCGCCGGCGAGCTGAAAGACCGCTTAAAAGCCGCTCTCGGTCCGGTGGGTGAACAAGTCACCGCCGGCACGTTCCACTCGTTTTGCGCGCGCATTTTGCGGCAGGATGCCGAACGTCTCGGCTATTCCGCCCGTTTTCTCATCTACGACAGCGACGACCAAAAACGGTTGATGAAAGCCTGTATGAAAGACCTCGGCATCGACGAAAAAACGTTGCCGCTCAAATCCATTTTGGGCGAAATCAGCCGCGCCAAGGATTCTCTGCGTTCCCCCGAAGAATTCGCCAAAGAAGCCGGCGACGATTATCGCCTAAAAACCGTGGCCGCCTGCTATGCTCTCTACCAAAAGAAACTTAAAGAAGCGGATGCCATGGACTTTGACGACCTTTTGTGCAACACGGTAGAACTGCTGCGCACCTGTCCTGACGTGCTCGACCGCTATCACCGCCGCTTTGAATACCTGCTTGTGGACGAATACCAAGACACCAACCACGCACAATACGAACTCATCCATCTGCTCGCGCAAAAACACGGCAACCTCTGCGTTGTCGGCGACGATGACCAAAGTATCTATCAGTTCCGTGGCGCCACCATCGAAAACATCCTGTCATTCGAGCAGGAATTTTCCCATTGCAAAGTCATTCGATTGGAACAAAACTACCGCTCGACCGGCAACATTTTGGATGCTGCCAACGGCGTTATCGCCGAAAACCAACGGCGCAAAGGCAAAACGCTTTGGACAGATAACGGTGTCGGCGAGTCCATCTCCCGTGTCATCGTGGACGACGAGGATGCGGAAGCTCGCTTTATTGCCGACACGGTGCTCAACAATCTGCTCACCGGCGGCCGCACTTTACGGGATCACGTCGTTCTGTACCGCGCCAACGCCCAAAGCAACGCCATCGAGCGCACATTTATTAAAATCGGCGTGCCCTATCGCATCGTCGGCGGCCACCGCTTCTTTGATGCCGCAGAAGTGCGGGATTCGATGGCGTATTTGCGCCTTGTGCAAAACCCGGACGACAACGTAAGCCTTCGCCGTATCATCAACACCCCCAAACGCGGCATCGGCGACACCACGTTAGACCACGCCACCGCCCTCGCGGAGCGTGAAGGGATTTCCCTTTACAAATTGCTCTCTAAGGTCGAATCTTACCCCGAGTTGTCCCGTTCCGCCTTGAAAATACGCGGTTTTATCGATTTGATGGAAGACCTGCGCAAAACCGCCGGAACGCTGTTAATTCCCACAGATGGTGACAAGCGCGATCCCTTTACAGGTTTACCCAGCGACGACTTTGAAGAAATCATTGACGAGGACGATTTCGAAGAACTTTTTGACGACGAAACCCCCGAAACCGACGGTGCTACCCTGCCGCTTCACGAATTTTACACCGAAATGCTCCAAAAAACCGGCTATCTTGCCATGTGGCAACAAGCCGGAAAAGAGGAAGAAGGGCGCGTGGAAAATTTAAAAGAGTTAGAGTCCTCCATCCGCCGTTACGAAGAAGACAGTCCCGACGACATTCCCCGTCTTTCCGGATTTTTGGAAGAAGCCTCGCTGATGACCGATGCAGACAACTACGATGCCGGCGCAGACGTGGTTACAATGATGACCATGCATGCCGCCAAAGGCCTTGAATTTCCGGTGGTGTTTTTGCCGGGATTCGAAGAAGGCGTGTTCCCCGGCACGCAATCCATGTTTGAACCGCAAAAAATCGAGGAAGAGCGCCGTCTTTGCTACGTGGCGATGACGCGGGCAAAGGAGCGGCTGTATCTCCTCTCTGCTCGCAGTCGGTTGCTCTACGGCCAAACCACCCACAACCCCGCTTCGCGGTTTTTGAATGCGATTCCTGCCGCCATTATGGAAACGGACGACCGTTCCACTCGCTACGGCCCCACGTTCACATTCGGCGGCGGCGACCACCGCAACTACGGCGGCGATTATCACCGTTCTCCGGAGGAAGAATTCTACTCCACCCGTCAATCCTACGGCGGTGAGCGCCACACAGTGGATTACGGCCCACGCAGCGATCGTCCGCGCCCGGCCGGCAAGACGTTTTTGGAACAGCAAAACGCCCAAAAAACCACCGTTTCCAAATCCACCGGTTCCTATGCCGTCGGCGACAAGGTGCGCCACCCCAGTTTCGGCGACGGGCAAATCATTGCCGCCTCACCCATGGGAAGCGACACGTTGCTCTCTATCGAGTTCCCCGTCGGTGTCAAAAAACTGATGGCCAACTATGCGAAACTGGAAAAACTGTAAATCCGTCGGCGAAGCCGACACCTTACTTTTTCACTATTCACTATGATTACTTTTTCACTTAAAAAATCCCCTGGCCGTGTGCGGTCAGGGGATTTTTTCACGGCTGAGAAAAGCCGTCGTACTGTAAAAAATTTTGCAATTCCCGAAGTGTCTTGCGTTCCGCCTCCGTAAGCGGCAACGCCTCGCTTTTTTCAGAACGGTTCTTGTTTTCCGTTATGGCGCGGCCGAGAAAAAAACAACCTGTACCCACAAGCGCAAACCCATAAAAAATCAGCGTAATACCGGCTATCGTCATAGTGTTTCCTCCTTAGTACAAAATCGACTCGTAGTAGTCGATCAGTTGGTCGTAATCGTCGCGCATATCCTGGTTGTAGACTTCCGTTCTCTCTTTCAGCGCCTTGCGCATCGACTCAATCAACTCCACTTTTTGCGTCGCCGTCATGGACTTTTGCGCTGTGGCGGAAAGCGATGCTTTTTTCATCGCCAACGTCGTATCCGCATTGGTTTTTTGTTTTTGCAACGCCGCAGAATCCGCCTGCTTTTGTTTTTGCAACGCTGTGGCGTTAGACTGCTTTTGCTTTTCAAGCGCCACCGCATCCGCTTGTTTTTGCTTTTGCAACGCGATGTCCGCAGCGATTTTCTCTTTTTGGCGCTGTTCTTCTGCCTGCCACTCTTTCACTTCCTGCGCAAACTTTTTGTCCTGCATCTCCTGCTCATACACTTGCTCAGCGGCTTTCAAATCGGCGTTAAACTGGTTGGTCGCCGCCGTTTGCGCCTCTTTTTCGAGCGCCAGTTGATTTTGCGCGATATCCTCTCTTGCCGCCGCCGACTCCGCTTCTTGCGCCGCTTGGAACGCCTGTCGATTTTTCTCGATAACGGCGGTCATCTCGTTCAAAAGCGTGTCCACCGCTTGCTGTTTTTTGAGACTCACCGCGGCATCTGCACGAGCGCGGACGGCCGAGAGCGCCGTTTGCTGGGTACGGGAAAGGCCGCTGTCCGAAAGTCCCATATTGGCCAGCGTCTCCTCTACGTTTCGCTGTGCCACCTTTTCTCGCACGGCATTTTCGTCATAGAGCGCTTGATACGAAGCTTTGGCGGCATCCACCTTTTGCGCCGTTTCCTGCATAATTTGCGTGCGGTCAGCCGCCTGCGCCGTGTTCAGCGCTTTCATTGCCTCGTCCGCCGCCTCCTGCCGCTCAATTGCATAAACGCTCTGTTGTTCCTGCGCCTGTTTGCGCGCGCGAGAAAGATAATCCTCATAGGTAATATATTCTTTTGCCATACTGGTTCCTCCTTAACCTTGCATATCGTAACGAATGGTCAATCCGCCAAACGCCACCGGTCCGCTTGCCTCGCACACAACGCCGAAGCGGCGCACACGCATCCCGTTCGGATGCAGTGTAAACGGATGCTCGTATCCGCAAACCATTGTACCGCCTCGGTCAACGCCTCGCTCCGTTTGGTACGTCACCGTAGCCGTGGACAGCGGTTCTTCCGTTTCCGCCTCCACAATCAACCGCTTAATCCGCTTTTTACGGGCAGAATCACCGAAATCAAACAGCTTTGTGCAAAACCGCGACAAAATCGCCTGCTCGCTTCGCGCTTCCTCTGACAAGTCTTCCGCATCGACAGAATAAAACGCATCTTTCGTGCCATCCAATCGGTAAGTAATCGCCTTCGTTCCCACGAACGAGACGAACAGCAGATTTCCTTTCACCGAAACCACGTGATGATAGGAAAATCCTTCCGGCAGTTTCCATTGGTACCACGAAAGCACCTTTCCCGGCTTGTCGCTTACATCATAAGAAGAGTAGTTGTAGAAGCTCGCTTCATCATAATGAAAAAGCAACACGTCGCGCCCGGAAAACAAGCCGTAACATCCGTCAAAATCCACACCTTGCGCCGCTTTCAGCGCACTGTGTCCCCACTCTTTCAGACGCGGTACAATCGGCGTAGACAATTCGCGCACGTTCCGCTCGCTTTTGCTGTTGGCGGTATGGAGCGTAAAGACTTTTCCCTCGCTTGTCGCCCAAATGAGGCGGTTGCCGCAAAGCGCAATGCTGTCCGGGCAATCGCATCCGACCGTCGCACAAACAGGTGTCAGCGGAAACAAAGCTTGCGCGTTTTCCACGTCGATGACCGCGCTTTCCAAAACGCCCTCTGCCGACACCGTTGCCGAAGCGTACGTAGCGGTGTAAATTTCGTGCTCTTTGAATATGACCAACAAATTTCCCTGTTGGCGAAGAGCGGTGATTGCGTAAGCCGGATGTCCCACCGTCACGTAGTTGTTTTCGGGGAAATAGGTCACGTCGGACAGACTGCTGTAATGTAAACGGTTGGGATAGTCCGGGTTGCCTGCCACAAAGTAACGCGTACCTGCCTCCAGTCCCGATTTGTCGCCGCCAAACCACGTGCCGAATCGCATCCCCGTAATAAGACTGCGACCGGCAGGCGTGTCTGCCGCCGGCGTATACGTCACTTTCATCGTGGTATACGGCGTGTCGCCGCTTACCACCGGCGTGTTATCGGCATTGACAAGCCAAAACGTCCCTACCGCCCTATCATAGCAAAGGCGGTAGCCGTCCCGTCCGGCGGTGGTTTCGGTAAACACCGTTTCGTCGCCCGGCGAAAGGACGGAGGTGGCGACGGTATGGGACACGGTGCCGTACGCATCCGCGGCGACAAGCGTCAGCGCACACTCTTTGCCTCGCACCTCCTCCGGCAAGTGGAAATACGTGCCGGTTTCGGTCGCCGCACATTCCATAGAAAATGCATCGGTCAGCAAATTGCGGCTTTCAAACGAATACCCTGCCGGAAGACCGACAAAGGCATTATCGTCCCCCGTCACTTGAAGCAAAATCGTCGGAACGTAAGGATCACGAGCCGTTACGGTGCCGTCGGCTTTCAGTTGCAACAGCGGCACCAGTTCGGAATCGGTCAACACCGTTCCGAGAGAAGCAGCATTTTTCTCATCCGTCACGTGAAGCAGTTTGCGGACAGTAAAACCATAGGCCACGTCGTTGGAATAGGCGGTAATGCCTCCCTCACCGTCCACCCACAAAGACTCGATACGGTTTTGAGCAAGGCCGGCTTTGCCCACCGCCATCAACAGGCGACCGTCATCTTCTGCCGCCGCCAACTGTTCCGATGAAATCGCCGTGGTGTGATTGGTGAGTCCCAACACGGAAAGTTCCGCTTGCTCCGCAGGAGTAAGTCCCGGTCTTGAACGCAGCGTTCCGTCTTTCCACCACAGATTAACGGCATCGGTCAGCTGATGGTCTTTCACCGTTGTCGGCGACTGTGCCACGTTAAGGCCGCCTGACAACGCCGGAATCTTCGCCCGATACGTCGTCGCGCGGCGGTATTTCGGAAAAGTCATCGTTTCCATCCTCCTCACACGATTTTCTCAAGAATGTCTCGCTGTTCCTCACGCGAGAGGCTTGCCCACTGTTCTTGCTGTTCGGGCGACAACATCGACAGCAGTTCCTCACCCGACGGAAGCACCGTTTGCAATTCCGGCTCTTCGGGCAATCTTGCCGCTTCCACCGGCGCCGGTGCGGTTTGCATTTCTCGCAAAAGCCCGTTAAGATTCGGCACAATACCTTTGGGCAAACGTGAAAGATATTGCTCCACGTTCACAATGCCGCGATCAAAGAGATGGTCCAACGTCTGGATAGATTCCATCTCGCTCCACATCGAGGAAGCGCCCACGTCCACCTGCACCGAAATCAGCACGTCGCGATAACGCTTGCCGTCAAACGGCAAGTACCAAATACCGTTCTCGTCCTCGATTTTGAGCGCGCGGTTGCCGTATTGCATCACCCAAAACTCCGCCCACACACGAGACAAATCCTCGATAAATGCGTAAAACCGGGTTTGCAACGATTGCAACGGCATCGCCGCCGCCTCGCGCAATGCGATAATAGCGGAGGTGTTGTCCGGCCGCATATTGCCGAGCAGGGCATCGTTGGCCCCTGCCTGGTTCATGGTGTTGGCGATGAGCGAGGAGATATTCTCGTTGAATTTCGGCGAGAAGTTCGGCGGCTGCACGTAGCGAATAGCGCTTTGCACGTCCTCGCCCGAACCGAACACTTTGATGACCTGACCGGGATCGTTGGTAAGTTTTTGCGGCACCACGTCGCCGTTGACCACCATAATCGGAATTCCCATCATCATCACCGCCCATACCGAAGCCGTCACCATACGGTTGATAGCAATTTGGTTCGGGATAAGATAGGTAATTTCGCTTTCGCCGTAAGCACAGTTCTTGCGGCGCTCCCAGCAAAACACCGACAGCGGATAACGGCGCACACCGATATCCCACGGACGGCGCACCGTGACCGCACCGCACGTCTGCGTTGCCAAGATGCGGTAGGTTTTGCCCTCGTCGTCCCACTCTTTATAGAGTTTGGTAACGAGCGTCACTTTTTGATGCTCCGGCGCAATCTCCCTCGTCTCCGTCTCGTCTGCTTTCAACTCGGACAGATGCGCTTTCAAGCCGTTTTTGCGCATCATACGGCGTACTTCACCCAGCGTTTTCTTTTGAGAAATGAGAATATACGGCTGTTCTTGCACCTGGTCGCAAGTAGGATCGCCGAACGTAACGTTTTCCACATCCAGCACCTCGCAGCGGATATCGCCGTAAATCGGATGTTTACGGGAAACGTCTGCATACAGTCCCGTTTTTGCCCGTTCGTCCCAGTAGGTATACACAATGCCCGTGCCGAACATATAGGCGTTGCGCAGCGCTTTTTCTTTTATGGCATCCAATCCCACGCGCTCCGCCGTCACTTTGAAATAATCGGATAGTGCAGACATCACAAGGTTGAGTTCCTCCGCCGAGCGAATCGGGCGATCGCACAGTTCGTCGTTAAACGACAGCGGAATTTCCCCATTCGTCTGCGATTTCCACAGTTTGCTTTTGAGCAGATGTGTCTGTTCCTTAGTTTCGAGCGTATTCGGCACGCCGTCGGCGGTGTAATTAACCGCCAGCGGTGCCGAGGTGATAAACGCCATTTTGTAGTCACCGATACGCTTGATAATGTTCTCCCGAACCAGCGGCTTGTCCGGGCCGCAGTGGACTCCGTGCCACTGGTCGCCCACGTAAAATCGCTCGTTCACTTTGTTTTGTTCATACAGTCCGCGTTTGCCGAGGCCGCTCTTAAATTGCTTGCCTGCCTCATACTCTCGCAGAATCTGTTTGGGATCATCCCAATGCATTTGTTCTGACATAAAATCCTCCTTTTTGCGTTTGCTTATTCCCAACCGCCGACAAAATCACGGGAACGAAATCCGGTCAACACTCCGGGGTTTTGCTGTTCTTCCCGTTGCTTGTCCGGCGGAATCGGATGAAAATGGCGCACGTCGGTCATTGCGTAACGCAGAGCGTCCATCAAGTGATTGTTTTTGTCCAGCGGCCGATTTTTGCCGGAGCCGTCCTCTCGTGTATCCCACGCATACGCCGACAACTCCTCGATGGTGTGCACGCACGTCGGATGCACAATCATCTCGTACCCTTGCAACGTGGCGATACCGTTACGGATGCTGTCCGCGCCTTTCACAGCCGGTTGAATACGCGAAATACCAAGTTGCCGCAGTTCCTCGTTGGATTTCGGCTCGGCACTGTCCGCGCGGATGCGCTCTTTTTGATACCCTTTTTGCAGAATCATTTTGGCGATATCCTCATTGAGCATCCGCTTTTCGTAATGCTCGTCATAGATATACAGTTGCTTGTCCACCGGATTGACCGCCGCGGCGATAAACGCGGTGGGATCGTTTGTGTAGCCGTAGTCCAGACCGAACACGTGAACGGTTTTCCACGGTTCGGGCAACGTTTTCACGTCAAACGCTTCCACGCGCCACCGTTCAAATACCAATCCACTCGACACGCCCCAATCGCCACACGCCGCCACGCGATACAGTGCCGGTTGTTCCGTTTTCATCCGCTCGTAGCGGCGACGGTCCACGTCGTCCAAAAACTCGTTGCACCGATAGGTGGTGGTAAAGCACTGCACGTCCGGCGACGGCGTGTCAAAAAAGCGAGCTTTCAGCCAATGCGTACCGCTCCACGGGTTAAACGTAACCGTTGTTTGCTTAAAAAGCGGCGGCGGCAGTTGTCCGCGCGGCATCGACAAATCCAATCGGTCGAAATCCGCTTCCGAGCCGATTTCAAACGCCTCCTCAATCCACACCCAACACAAAACACCCCGTTCCACCGTGGCGGAAGCAAGTTTGTCCACGTCATCCAGTCCGCGGAACAAAATCTTCTGTCCCGTCGGACGGTAACGGATTTCGAGCGGATGCTCAATGCACGACCACAAGTCGTCAACTTCCAGCCGCCGAATCGCCCATTTCAGTTGGGCAAACGTGCTGTCCTTGTGGGTGTTGTATGTACGGCGCACAACCAACAGGTTGGCGTCGTGATAGCGCATAAGATGCACGATATACCACAAGGCGGTGGTGGAAGATTTTTTGGATGCTTTACCGCCTTTCAACACGCGATACCGTGCTCGGCATCGCCAAAAATCGCCGTAGCCACCGCCGACAACCGACGGTAAATCCACCGTTTTTCGGCTCACTCGTCTTCCTCGCTATCCATTTTTTCTTCCACCGTCACTTTCAAACGTTTTACGGTTTTTTCTAAAAACGGAGGAAGCGGCACACCGATTTTTACGAGATTTTCCAAAATGCTGATGGACTCGTTAATAATCAGCCACATCGTCACCAGCACACCGACGGCGAGAGACGTTTTGAACGTGACACCGAACATTCCGCCGAATGCGGTCAAAAGATAATCCACACCGCATCCCACGCACACCGCCGCAAAGTAGGCGATTTTTTTAAGAATACCTTTCCACCCTTTTTCGCTGCTCAATTCCCGGTGAATATAGGCGCCGAGAAGTCCGGTGGCATAGTCGATGACCACCGCACAAAACAGAACAATCAGCGGAACGGCAATTTTTTGGAAATACAAGAACAGCGATGTCCCCACAAGAGAGGCCGCTGTCCTGATCCACGAACTTTTCATACTCGTTGCCTCCTTTTCACCCCGTCATCAGGGTATACCCCTCCCGTTTTCACGGGAGGGGTATGTAGAAAAACCTTAATCTTCGCCGTCATCCTCATCCACCGGATAGAGGAACGCCACGATACCGCTGCCGAGACTGTTCTTCACGAACACGTCGTAATACAGACGGTAGTCGATTTTATACGCATCGGCGTTCTGGTTCTGATTAGGGGCAAACGTACGGGTTTTCTCGGTCTTTTTAATGAGGCTCGCGCCGCGTTTGGGCATCACGAGCAGGCCGATATCCGAAGCGGTGGCTTTGGCCGCAAAGCCGCCGTCTTCTTCACCGTCGGTCTCGCCGTCCAAAAAGTCGTATGCGGTTTTCATACGGCTTTTTTCAACAGGAAGCAGCGTCACGCCGTCCAGTTTTTTCACTTCGAGGTTGATTTCGCCCTTTTTGAAACTGCCGACGTCGATAGAGCGAGACAACTCGTCCGAACGGCAAAGCGCGGCATACAAGGTGTTGTCCACGAACGCAACAAGCTCCTCATCGTAGCCAACAGCATCCTGCGCCGCGGCTACCGCATCACAAAACAGTTTGTACGGCTCGTCCACGTCGCCCTCCACCGTCTGTTCCTCGGTAACAGCGTAAGTGGCGAGTTTGGAAATGACATACGCATCCATTTCCGGCACCACTTTGGTGCGCACAAACTCGGCAAGCACCTGACCGGCGAGGTTGGCAATACCGGTTTCGTCTCCGTCCTCACGGTCAATCTGGAACGAACGGCCGCGATCCTGGGAGAGCGTTACCGGGGTGTTGGAAACGGTGATACTGCCGCCGACAAAGCCGTTGTCGCGGTCATAGTCACCGAGGCCGGACATATCCACGTCCGGAATCATCACCGTTTTCGCGCCGACGAATTTAGCACGCAGCGCGTTATCCGCCAAAAAGCCGGTGGCGGATTTTTGGACCACCGCTTTGTCGAGCGCGCTGGTCATGGTTTGGTTGAATTCATAGGTGTTAATAGACATACGTTTTTTCTCCTTTGTTTTAAAATTACAGTGCCTGCATAAACACCGACTGGAACGAACGGCTTTCGCGAGAAGTATCGTTCTCCTCCGCGCCGTCGGCCAACGAACCGGTAGCGGCGCGAGAAGCATTGGCAGCGGCCTCGTCAGCGGCAACGGTTTTCAGGCGTTCCTCCTGCATAAACCGCAGATAGGCATCCGCGAGCGAGCGCTCGCCGAGTGCCGCGCTTTCCACCACCGTTTTGGGTAAATCTCCAAACGCAGGCGCATCGGGACAAAGCGTTTTTAACTCCCCGTATTCTGAAGCCAGTCGTGCGGCGCGTGTCTCCGAAGCGACTTTGTCGCCGTCGGGCACACGTCCTTGTGCCACCGAAAGCGCCAGGCGACGTCCTTCCATTACTTCTTTTGCCAGCATTTCGTTTCCGTCGGTTTCGGCAAGCAACGCTTCATAGGCATCCGCATCCACTGCTTTGGAAAGCCCGTCAATCAGGTCTTCCGGTCGGCGATATCCTGCGGCGGCACTCATCCGTTTGAGGGCTTCAAATTGCGGTTTAAACTGTTCAAATCGCATCCCTTCGCGCAACAGTGCCGTTACCCGTTCTACGTCGTTTGCCGCGATGCGCACCGGCTGACCGTTATAAACGGGCAGATAGGCATCCGGCGCGTCATTCGCCTGCGCCGGTTTTGGTGGAAGTTCCTCCTCCGGCGCAAAAGAAAAGTGCAGTCCCTCCGCCGGCACAGCGGATACTTCGCCGGCAGGTGTGTCGTCCGCGCTTGCGGATTGTGGTGTGCTTTCTTCTATTTCACCGTCGGGATGGACGGCAAATTCCTCATCATAAACGTCTTGCATACGTTCCTCCTCGCCTTACGGCAACATATTTTTGCGCGCCTCGGTATGGGTATACGCGGCACGCTTTTGGTTGTAAAGAGCGGCAAACGTGCTTTGGTTGTCCCCATCTCCCTCTCCCTGTGCGAGCAACATTGCCACGCCGTAGGGAAGCACGTCCGTTGCCACCCGTTCATCGCAAGGAAGCGTTTGACCGACCGCAGAAAGCGGCACAAACGGGGTATCGTTTTCAGCATACCACGCATCCGCGAGCAGTTGATTTAAGATTCCAAGTCCCCGTGCCTGCACCGCACCGGAAACGCGGCTGTCCACGTGTCCGGCGGAATCGGTGTAGTTGAGAAGCAACAGGGATTTTTGTATAACGTCCAAGCCTGTCACGTCAGTTTCCTCCTTTATTTTTGGAAAGTTCCATTTTTAAGCGCTCCACTTCCGCTTTCAGTGCCGTATTCTCCGAACGGGCCAATGTCAGATTGTTCAGCGCTTTTTTATGAGTTTCATTCATCGTGTTATATACGCGTTCTGCAAGCACACGCACCGTCGCCTCGTTTATTTCACCGGTAACGGGCAGTTTCGCCGCTTTTTGGATAGCTTTTACGTCCGTTTGCGTGCCGTCGCCGAAACCGCCGTCATCCAGCACCGCCGCCGGCACCAAATTCAGTTTTTCCGCCATCCACAAAAGGCGTTTCACCGCATAGATTCCCAACGATTTCTCACCTTTTTTGAAGCGTTCTTCTTTCTTTTGGAGCTTTTGGCGCGCCGCAATCACCTCCGCAATCGCGGCGGCGCACTTATCTGCATACGCTTCGGTAAGCAAAATCGGCGCATCGGTTTTACTATCCATAAATCCGAGTTCCAACAACACCGACGGCATTGCCGGCTCGCGTACCTCGTGCAAATTTTGTTTGGCAAGCGGCGTGGCACGGTTGCCTTTGAGCCCCGTTTTTTCGATAAGCGCCTCATACAGTTCCTTTTGCCACACAACCGATGCTTCTTGCGGCTTCGTATACACGTAGGCAACGATGCCGCCGCCCTGGCCGCCATTTATGCCGCCGTTGTGGTGGATGGCGAGATAAAAATCCGCGCCCCACGCATTGGCTTTGTCGGTGCGTTCAGTCAGCGACAAATCGTTTTGACCGGTAGAATCGTCGATACGCAACACGCTGATGCCGTCATAGGCGGCAAGCAACGTTTGCAACTTGTCCGCAATGCGGTCATTGAGCCACCACTCGTTCGGATGATTATTCGGACTGACGGATGCCGGCACACCGCGCGTAGTATGGGCGCTGTGGCCGGCGTTGAGTGCCAACTTGAACATAAAAGCCTCTCCTTTTCTCAAAAAATACAACACATCGGCGCTACCGCAAACGCTTCTTTCACATATTCCGGACCGATAGTGCCGCTGTCGTTGATGCGAACCGCTTTGTCCACAAACATCGGATGCGCCGAACGCGTCCACCACGTGGCCGCTGTTCCGTTCAATTTTTTCACACGGTTCGAATCCGCACTGTTGCCTGCCGCCGTCAAGTCGCTGTGCTCTGCGCCGTATTTTTCAAGCACAGTACCCTGACTGGGAGTTTTTCCGCCGTACGTGCTGTTGCCGAAAGTTTCCACACAAGACGGCAAAAAGAACGTATCAAAGGTCGTGCCGGATATCTCTGTGCCTCCGGCAGGCATTGCCACCGGCGTACTCACCGTGCCGACGGCATCCAAAAAGCTTTGGCTGAAACCGCGCGCAAAACCGTCCTGCGCGGCATAGTCCGGCGGAGTGACTCCTTCATTTTCGGGAACAAACCATTCTCCGCCCTCGTCGTCGCTGTTCAGCCACACGCGCAAATCCGAGGACTCCCAGTCGGAATAGCCATTGGCGTGCGCCGTTGTCGGTGTATCCCACACTTTCAAATCGTAGTGTCCGTCCGCACGGTGCAAACACTCTTTGGTCTGCAACGTCATCGAATGGGAGAAGCGCTCGTCCAACGGCGAATGGTGATCGAATCCCACCACTTCCCAAACAATTTTTCCGTAATCCTCGTGGTCGGACGTAAGCAAATCGCCCACAGAAAACAGTTTTTCCGCCAACCCGGCACGCACGATTTTTTGAATAAACTGCCACGGTGTCGGCTCGTTTTCTTTCATCTCCGCCAACCCTTCCAGATTTTCAAGATTGTCGTAAATACGCTGTACCCATCCATCCAATTCTTCTGCCGTCTGTTCATCCGCTGTCAAGCGAGACTCCGCCGCCGCAAGCGCGGTTTCTGCCGCCGTCAAACGCGTGCCGTGGCCTAAAACCATTCCTTCGGAGGCTCCCACACGAGCGTTCAACTCATCTACACACTCCGTCAAATCGTCCGACAATTCCTCCATCGCGTTCAATTTTTCGTCGGTACGCGCTACCATCGCGGACAGCGTATCACGAAACGGCGACGTCGTGTTGGGCACCGGCGCATCCGCAAAAAACAGGCGGCCGTCAAAGCTGCGTACCACCGCAATTTCATTGTCATTCTGTACTTCCGATACCACCAGCCGCACCAAAATTTGACCGCCGGCCGCCGTAAACCGCTCGTCCAAAAGCGCGGTCACGTGTCCCTCGTCGTCCAAAGGCAACAGTTCGGTGCTTAAAAAACCGCCGGCGCCGTCCTGCCCCTCGATACGATAGCGAAAACGGCTTCCGCGCAGAGAAAGCGGCACAAAAAACGAAACCGTTGCCGCGTTGCGGTCACCTTGAACACCGCCGAATTGCGGTGCCGACGGGCTGACCGTACCGTCCTCTAAATTCGGAACAAAATGAATGTCCAAAATCGTTTCTTCCATACTTTTCAAAAACTCCTTTACTCCTTAATATTCTCCTCGCCGACAAAGGTGACAGAAATGTCGGCATCCCGTTCTTCTCGGTCCAAATAGCCGAAATTGTTTTTTCCGAGAAAAACCGCACCGGTGTGACTTCCCGGTTTCAGCATTTCTTCCGCCAGTTCGGCTTCACAGTCGCAAAACGCCTGCCACAGAATTTTGTGGATTTTCTCTCGATTTTTGGCATCCATTGCCGGATCGTCCACTTCGTCGCGGATATACGAGAGCAATCGCTTGCGCGAAACACCAAGGCAAGCGGCGATGCGCTCAATGGTCAGCGGCAACTTGTGTTCCGCCGCCATCGTCCGTGCCTGCGCCAGCCCTTTGTTCACCTTGGAAACCGAGCGAAGAAACGGCTCTTCCATACGTTCCCCTCCTTTCTTCGGCCGTTATACCATACCCTTCGCGTACATCGACAGTAGTCACCGTGTAAGGATGCGCCGTCGCCACCGTAGAAAGCGATAGCCTCTTTGTGCACCCCTACTTGCGTTTTTTCGAAAAGTCGTGTATAATAAGAGTCAAGGAGGAATGTGTGATGAAAATTCTGGATATCAGCCGCGAACTGCTTTCTGCTCCCGTTTATCCGGGCGACTGCGCACCCTCGGTCAAGCACGTCACCGACGTAAACGTCGGCGATGCCGCCACCATTTCCGAACTTCACACCTGCCTGCACAACGGCACCCACCTCGATGCGCCCTGCCACTTTTTCCAAAACGCTGACGACGTGACCGCCTACCCACTCGACACACTCTGCGGCGAGTGCTTTGTGGCCGAAGCCGATGGCGTTTTGACCGGTGAAGAGATGGAAAAGCTCCTCTCCCGACGCATCGGCATCGAGCGCCTGCTTTTAAAAGGCGGCGCCACCCTCTCCCAAAGTGCCGCGTTCGCGCTGTGTGATGCCGGCGTAAAACTGGTCGGCGTAGAAGACACGTCCGTCGCCGCCCCCTCCGAAACCGCCGTCGTCCACCGTAAACTGCTTGCCGAGCCGATTGCCATTTTGGAAAACCTCGATTTGTCCGAGGCCCGTGAAGGGTGGTATCTCCTCTTTGCCGCGCCAATCAAAATAAACGGAGCAGACGGGGCTCCCGTCCGCGCCCTTTTGTTGGAACGGGAATAAAAAAACACTTGCATTTTCCGAAACGCCGTGCTATACTACAAATCGACAATTAAACTACTTATCAAGAGTGACGGAGGGAACAGGCCCTGTGATGTCCGACAACCTGCTTTTATGTAAGGTGCCAAATCCTGCGGGGAAGCCCGAAAGATGAGTGTCTGTGTGCGCTGTCTTTTGGCAGCGCTTTTTCTTTTGCTCTTGAAGAATAGGAGAACACTATGAGAAAACTGTTTACGTCCGAATCGGTCACCGAGGGGCATCCCGACAAAGTGTGTGACCGCGTGTCCGACAGCGTGTTGGATGCCATTTTCGAAAAAGATCCGAACGCCCACGTCGCGTGCGAGTGCGCCTGCACCACCGACTTTATGCTCGTGATGGGCGAAATCACTGCCGCCTGCGAGGTGGACGTGGAAGCGATTGCGCGCAAAGCCATTTTGGATATCGGCTACAACGGCGACGGCGAAGGTTTCAACGGCAACACCTGCAAAATCGAGGTGCGCCTTGACAAGCAGTCGCCCGACATCGCCCAAGGTGTCAACGCCGCGATGGAAAAACGTTCCGGCGGCGACACCGCGGAGGACGAAACCGGCGCCGGCGACCAAGGCTTGATGTTCGGCTTCGCCTGCGATGAAACGCCGGAACTGATGCCGCTCCCCATCGCGCTGTCGCATAAATTGGCGAAACGCCTCACCGAAGTCCGCAAAAACGGCACGCTTTCCTACCTCCGTCCGGACGGTAAAACGCAGGTCACGGTGGAATATGACGGCGTTACCCCCATCCACATCGACACGGTGGTCGTTTCCACCCAACACAGCGCGGACGTGGACCTCGACACCATTCGCCGCGATATTATCGAGCAAGTCATCCGCCCGACACTGAAAGACGTTCCCTTTGACGAGGAAACGCGCATTTTCGTCAACCCCACCGGCCGCTTTGTTATCGGCGGACCGCAGGGCGACAGCGGTCTCACCGGCCGCAAAATCATTGTGGACACCTACGGCGGCTATGCCCGTCACGGCGGCGGCGCGTTCTCCGGCAAAGATCCCACAAAAGTGGACCGCTCGGCGGCGTATATGGCGCGCTATGCGGCGAAAAATGTGGTGGCCGCCGGCCTCGCCAAACGCTGTGAAGTGCAGCTTGCCTACGCCATCGGCGTGGCCAACCCCGTTTCCGTCTGTGTCGAAGTGGATACCGACGGCACCGGCATCGTTTCGGACGAAAAAATCGCCGAAGCACTTGTGAAAGTCTTTGACTTCCGCCCGGCAGCCATCATCCGCGAACTTGACCTTCGCCGCCCGATTTACAAAGATTTGGCGGCCTACGGTCACATCGGCCGCGAAGATCTCGGCGTTTCGTGGGAGCGCACTGACAAAGTCGAAGCCCTCAAAGCCGCAATGAAATAAATCACATAAAAAAGAGCGATGAGATTTTTCTCATCGCTCTTTTTGCTTTTGTCAGCCGTCGCAGCCGCACGAGCAGCAACCGCCGCCCATATTCGCGCTGCATCCGCTGCCGGAGACGCCGCCGCCCGTATGCGGTGGGAAGAATTCGTCCACCGGGAACTCCATTTGCTTAAATGCATCACACGGCGTTTCGCTCGTCGGCGCGCATTCCTTGCTCGGCATACAGAAGTCGTACACCGGCATCAGCATTTGCACGTTGCGCACGAGTTGCACAATGGAAAACAGTCCCAAAGTCACAACCAACGCCTTGTCGCCGCCCTCGCAAAGCGGATCGCCGTAACGGTTTGCCACCGAGCGCGGCATCGCGCCGCAACCTTGGTTGCAGTTGCAACGGCAGATATCCACGACGCTCGCATCCAGCACCACCGGCTCCGCCACTTGCACCACACATTTCGGCAGACTCTGGCTCGGCATCTCCTGCCGGTCGAAGGCATCCTCGGCAAATTCGCTTGCAAACACTTTCACGTTGCCCTCGCTGCCGAACAAAATCACCTTTTTCGCATAACTGCAAACGCCGTACACCGTGTTCGGTTGCTGACCGCGACCGCCGCAAAGCTCCACCGCGACCTCAAAGTAAAACGTCAGGTCGCAGGCATAGTAGCCGCGGTTAAACGGCAACGCCTCCACGTCGATGCAAGTGGTAAGTAACTCCGCGCGCCGCACCCTTACCAAGGAACTGTTCGCCACGCATTGTTGGTCGCGCTCGGTCAAATACACTCGCAAACTTTCACAGCAATCCTTGTCGGCACAACTGTCATACACACGCCCCGCATCCACACACACGGCATCGCGGCACGTGCCGTCGGAAAAACGCTTGTTTTCCGCCATACCCATCATTCCTCCTTAAAACAACGATTGAACTCCCGTTTTGACGGGGTTTCTCATCGTCATTCTATGTCCGAGCGGAAAAATGTGTGAAAAGAGCGTATAGTTTTCGTCCTTTTGCGCAACCTACGTTTACCAACAAGAAAGGACGGAACAAAAATGAACTTGACCGAAAAAGAAAAAGGCCTCTTAAAAGACCTCCGCGCCCAAGAAGCACTGTGCGTGGAAAAATACGGACAGTACGCGAACTCCGCCGCCGACGATGAACTCAAAACGCTCTTTTCCTCTATCCGCGAAACGGAGCAACAACACTTCTCAACGGTGACAAAAATGCTCACCGACGGCGGTGTGACTGTCGGCAACTGCGGCAACAATGAAGCGCTGTGTGGCGACACCTGCGGTTGCGGCACCTGCTCCTGCCTCGGCGATGCGTATCTCTGCCAAGACGCATTGAGTATGGAAAAACACGCCTCGTCGCTGTATGATACGAGCATTTTTGAGTTTAACGACGGCAATACTCGTCAAACGCTCAACAAAATCCAGTCGGACGAGCAGTCCCACGGCAAACGCATTTTTGACTATATGTCCGCCCACGGTATGCAGGCGTAAAAAATGAGCACAAAAAAGAGCATCGGATTTCCGATGCTCTTTTTTAATGAGATTTTTTCTTATGCCAGCGTTGCCGCCATCACGGCTTTGATGGTATGCATGCGGTTTTCCGCTTCGTCGAACACAATCGACTGCGGCCCCTCGAACACCTCATCGGTGACTTCCATACAGGTCAGACCGAATTTTTCGTAAATTTGCTTGCCGATGGTGGTATTGAGATCGTGGAATGCAGGCAGGCAATGCATAAACCGGCATTGTTCCCCTGCCGCCGCCATCAGTTCGGCAGTCACGCGGTAAGGCGACAAATCGGCGATGCGTTTTTCCCACACCTCGTCCGGCTCGCCCATCGACACCCACACGTCGGTATAAATGACGTGCGCGCCGGTGACGGCATCGGTCGGATTTTCGTTAAATTCGAGCGTCGCCCCTGTTTCAGCGGCGATTTTTTCACATTCCGCCACCAGTTCCGCGTTCGGGAAATACGCTTTTGGCGCACACGCGACAAAATGCATTCCCATTTTGGCGCAGCCGACCATCAGCGAGTTGCCCATATTGTAGCGCGCATCGCCCATATAGACGAGTTTTTTGCCTTTGAGGTCGCCGAAATGCTCGCGCATCGTGAGGAAATCCGCCAAAATCTGTGTCGGGTGAAACTCGTTCGTCAGCCCGTTCCACACCGGCACGCCGGCGTATTTCGCCAAATCCTCTACAATCGTCTGCCCGAAGCCGCGGTATTCGATACCGTCAAACATCCGGCCGAGCACACGCGCTGTATCCGCAATCGACTCTTTTTTGCCGATTTGCGAGCCGGACGGATCGAGGTAGGTCGGATGCATACCGAGGTCGATCGCCGCCACCTCAAACGCGCAACGCGTACGGGTGCTGGTTTTTTCGAAAATCAGCGCCACGTTCTTGCCCTCGCAGAGTTTATGCGGAATGCCCGCTTTCTTTTTCGCTTTCAACTCCGCCGCCAAATCGAGCAGTCCCTCGATATCCGCCGGAGAAAAATCCAGCAGTTTCAAAAACGATTTTCCGGTTAAATTCATCATTCCGCGCACACCTCTTTAATGACTTCCACCGCATATTCGAGTGCTTTCATCGGAATGTTGAGCGCCGGAAGCAGGCGCACCTTATCTTTCGCCGTGAGGCACAACACCCCTTTTTCGATGCAGGCGTTGACCACCTCGGCGGCAGGTTTGGTCGTTTTAAGTCCCATCATAAGGCCCAAACCGGACACTTCTTCAATACCGTCCGCACCGGTGAACGCATCAAAGAGGAATTTGCTCTTTTCCTCCACCGTAGCCAAAAACGCATCGTCCAACCGATTAATTACCGTCAGTGCAGCGGCACAGCAAACCGGGTTGCCGCCGAAAGTCGAGCCGTGTTCGCCAAAGCCGAGCACGTTGCCCACTTTTTCGCTCAGTATGGTCGCACCGAGCGGCAAACCGCCGCCGAGACCTTTTGCGGTGGTCACGATATCGGGCTTGATACCGTAGTTCATGTAGGAATACAGTTTTCCGGTGCGGCCGTTACCGGTCTGCACCTCGTCGGCGATAAGAAGAATATCGTGACTTTCGGCGTATTCCGCCACTTCGTTGACAAAGGATTTTTTCAGCGTATTCACACCGCCCTCGCCCTGCACACACTCAATCATAATCGCGGCGATTTTGTGTTTCGCGCCGAGCGCTTCCAGTTCAAAAATGTTGTAGGCATCCACGCTGATGAAACCGGGCGTCAACGGGTTAAACAGTTCGTGGAATTTGTCTTGTCCCGTGGCAGCGAGCGTAGTCAGTGTCCGACCGTGGAAACTGTTTTTGAGGGTGACAATCGTGTAGCAATCCTCACCCTTTTTCTCGGCAGCATATTTGCGCGCCACTTTAATGGCACACTCGTTGGCCTCCGCACCGGAGTTCGAGAAAAACACCTTGCTCATCTCGGTTTTTTCGCACAGTTTTTCGGCGAGTTGCGCACATGGCTCGGTGTAATAGAGGTTCGAGGCGTGTTGCAGTTTGCCTGCCTGCTCGGAAACGGCGGTTTTCCAATCCTCATCCGCAATTCCGAACGAGGTCACGCCGATTCCCGAACCCATATCCACGTATTCCTTGCCGTTTTCATCGTAAAGGTAGGAGCCTTTACCGTGGGACAGCACCACCGGAAAACGGTTGTAGGTGTTCGCCACGTATTTGGCGTCTTTTTCTTTAATGGTCAAATCTCTGGCTTTTGTCACCATGGTACCTGCACCTTCGTTCGTTAAAAGTTCCATTAAGATTGAGTGTGGCACGCGGCCGTCCATCACAACCACGTTCTCCACTCCGTGTTTCAGCGCATCAATACAGCAGTTGACTTTCGGAATCATACCGCCGGAGATGACACCTTCTCTGTAAAGGCCTTCCGCTTCACTGATGCTGATCTCGGGAATGAGGGTAGAGGGATCGTCTTTGTCCCTCAAAATGCCGGCAATATCGGTCATCATGATGAGTCTTTCGGCTTTCAGCGCGCCTGCAATGTACGCGGCAGCGGTATCACCGTTAATATTATAGGTGTTTCCGTCTTTGTCACAACCGATGGTAGAGATGACAGGAATATAGTCTTTTTCAATCAGATCGGTCACGGGCGAAATATGGATTTTCGTAATCTCACCCACATAGCCGAGCTTCTCATCTTTGATGGTGGCTTCAATCAAGCGACCGTCCATACCGGAGATACCCATCGCTTTGCCGCCGTTCATTTCAAGCAGGTTGACAAGCGATTTGTTCACCTTACCGGCCAGCACCATTTGGGCGATGTCCACCGTCTCTTTATCCGAAACGCGCATCCCGTCCACAAACTCGCTTTTCTTGCCGAGTTTTTTCATCAAATCGCTGATTTCCGGGCCGCCGCCGTGGACCAACACAACTTTCACGCCGATGGTCCAAAGCAGAACGATGTCCTCCATCACCTGCTGTTTGAGTTCTTCGTTAATCATCGCGTTGCCGCCGTATTTAATAACAACGACCTTGCCCACGTAGCGTTTAATATACGGGAGCGCCTGTGTCAGCACTTGGGCGCGCTGACCGTTGGAAAACATATCTTTCATATTCCGTTCTCCTCTCTTTACGTCCGATAGTCGCCGTTGATTTTCACGTAATCGTACGTAAGGTCACAACCCCACGCGGTCGCTTTGGCATCACCGTCGTTGAGCGCGACCAAAATGTCAATTTCTTTTTCAAGCAAAATTTCTTTGGCAATCTCCTCCGAGAACGGCACACCGGCACCGTCTTTGCAGACGAGAATTTCCCCTTTCGGGCTTTTGAACGCCACGTCGATTTTCGTCACGTCCACGTCCGCGCCGCTGTAACCGATGGCGCACAGCACACGGCCCCAGTTGGCATCCGCGCCGAACATCGCGGCTTTGAGGAGACTGGAACACACCACGCTTTTCGCCACGGTTTTGGCGATTTGCTCGGTTTTACCGCCGGTGACGGCACATTCGAGCAGTTTCGTCGCGCCCTCGCCGTCGCCGGCAATGCTTTTGCTTAAAAACACCGTCACGGTGTTGAGCGCTTTCATAAAGGTGTCGAAATCCTCGCCCTCGGCGGTGATTTCTTCGTTTTCCGCCATGCCGTTGGCGAGCACCGTCACCATATCGTTCGTAGAGGTGTCGCCGTCCACCGACAGCATATTGAAAGTATTCTGAATATCCGTAGACAACGCCTTTTGGAGCATCGCGGACGAAATCGCCACGTCGGTGGTAACGAACACGAGCATTGTCGCCATATTCGGATGAATCATACCGCTGCCCTTGGCGATACCGCCGATGTGGCAGGTCTTGCCGCCGACCGTAAACTCCGCCGCCACTTCTTTTTTCACGGTGTCAGTGGTCATAATGCCCTGCGCCGCATCGTCACTGCCGTCTTTCGTAAGCAGAGCCGCAAGCGCCGGAATGGCAGTTGCAATCGGTTCGAGCGAGAGCGGCTGGCCAATCACGCCGGTGGAAGCGACCACCACGTCGTCTGCCGCAACGCCGGTCGCGGCGGCGGTCAGCTCGCACATTTTTTCTGCAATCTCCACGCCGTTCGCGTTACAAGTGTTGGCATTACCGCTGTTGCAAATGACCGCCTGCGCCGTGCCATTTGCAAGGTGCGCTTTGGTCACTAAAAGCGGAGCGCCTTTCACAAGGTTCGTCGTATATACGGCCGCGGCAGTTGCCTGTTTCTCGGAAAAAATCAGCGACAAATCACGTTTGGCGGTGTTTTTGCGAATACCGCAGTGAATACCGCTCGCCATAAATCCTTTTGCGGCACAAATGCCGCCGTCAATGAGTTTCATAGTTTAACCTCCGATGCAAAGCCCGGTCGCTTCTGAAAGTCCGAGCACGATGTTCATATTCTGGATAGCGGCGCCGGACGCGCCTTTGCCCAAATTGTCGAAACGGGACACAAGCGTCACGCGCTCCTCGTTGCCAAACACCGCAATCTGCATATCGTCGCGGCCCGCAAATGCGGAAGCGGACAAGAAGCCGTTTTCGTCCGCGTTTTCAACGAATTTGACCACGTCGCCTTTGTAGTAGTCTTTGTAGCACGCTTTCACGTCCGCCGCACTGCCGTTCAACTGCTCCTTAAAGAGCGTCACCACCACTTCCATACCGGCGTAGAAGGACGACACAATCGGCGAAAAGGCAGGCGCCACCGAAAGCCCACATACCTTTGCCATTTCCGGCAGGTGTTTGTGGCTTTGGGAAAGCCCGTAGGTGCGCGGCGCCAAAAGCGCGGCGGTCTCCTCGCCCTCGTAATCGGCAATCATCTTTTTGCCGCCACCGGAATAACCGGTCAACGAAAACGCGGAAGGCGCCGCATTCTCCGAGAGAAGACCTCGCTCACGCAGCGGCGCAATCAGCGACACAAAACCGCTTGCGTGGCAACCGGGGTTGGCGATACGCTTGGAAATCTTAATTTTTTCTCGCAAGCCGCCGACCTCGGGAAATCCGTATGCCCACGCATCGTTTACACGGTGCGCCGTCGAGGTGTCAATAAGCACGGTGTTGGGATTTTCGCAAAGTTCCACCGCTTCCACCGCCGCCGCATCCGGCAGGCAGAGAAACGCCACGTCCGACGCTTCCAACGCGGCTTTTCGCGCCGAAGCATCCTTGCGCAACTCCTCCGACAGCGTGATGAGTTCCAAATCCTTGCGGTCGCCGAGCCGCTCGTATATGCGAAGACCGGTGGTCCCCGCTTTTCCGTCAATAAACACTTTGGTCATAGGTCATTCCTCGCATTTATGCATAACAACGAATATTTATGCGCTCATTATACTATGAAATAAAAGAATGTCAAGCGAAATATGAAAATATACTGCATATATGCACATTTTCCGTCCTTTTGTGCCCTTCTTATCACAAAACAAAGCGACCGAATCAAACGCCGTAAGGTCGCTGAATTCGGTCGCAATAGTTTTTTACACAAACGCCGGTCAGTCCGCCGCCGTTGCCGTTGCGGTCGGAGAAGGTGCCGCCGAAACGTCTTTCATAGCAAGAATCTCTTTCAGGGTGCCGTCTTCATCCATTTCTTTCAGGATTTTGTTGATTTCCTCGTTCAGTTTGGGGTTGTTCTTGGAAACGCCGATGGAATACTTGGTGTCCTTACAAACGTCCGACAAAATAACCAGATTGTCGTTGGCGCGCTGATACACTTTGGCAGACTCGTCATCCAAAATCGCACAGTCCACTACACCGGTAAGAAGCGCCTGCATCGCTGTAGAGCCGTTGGCAAAACCGTGCACACGGTCTTTTCCGTCGTTTCCGTAGGTGTCGATGCAATACTGGCCGCAAGCCGTTCCCTCGGTCGTGCCGATACGGTAGCCCTTTTGCACCAGTTTGATGGAGTTATATTTTTCGTCGCGAACCAGCGCTTTGGCTTCCATCGTCACCGTGTTGCCGTCTTTATCCTTCGATTCATACTTAATCGAATCCTCACAAAGAATCAGCGAATCGTCATTCTCGCAAGCCGCCAAAGCCGCGCTCTCGCTCACCATGGCACACTGCACTTTTCCGGCTGTCAACTGCGAAATTGCCTCCGTCTCGTCGGCGCAGGCAACCATACGGTTCACACCGCACTCCGTGGAGCAGGCAGCGAACAAATCGGTGTCTTTCGCGGCGCTGATTTTACCCACCAAATCCAAATCGCCCTGCGTTTTAATCGGTGAGCCGTTGACCACCACGACAACGTACTGGGCATCGTCGTAACTGTTCGAGAACAGCACCTGTTCTCCTTCGGCCACAATACCGCCCATCGCGATGTCCGCTTTGCCGGTCTGCACCGCCGTCAGCGGATCACATTCCAATTCATAACTCGATTTAATATCCAGTTTCAGCCCGAGTTTTTCGGCAATTTTCTCGGCAATTTGCACGTCGATGCCGGAGTACTGGATATCGTCTCCCGTTCCGTAATCGTCCACGTAGGGCGGAAGACCGGATTTCGTCACCATCACCAACGTATCTTTTTTCTCGGAAACAAGCATACTTTTCAAATCCTGCTCGCTGACACCGGCTTTCCGACAGGCGGAGAGTGACGTCATCAAGAGCACGAGCACCGTCATCAAAGATAAAAGTCGTTTCATTTTTTAACCCCCGGGGATATCATCCCGTTTTTTATTCGTTGCACTTGAACACAAAAACCGTGTCGTTGTTATTCCGACTGTTCCAGCATATCGCAAATCAGTTGCGCCGTACCGTCAACGCCGAGCACCGTGCCGTCAATCAACAAATCGTACGCGCTGCGCTCACCCCAACGGCCGTCGGAGTGGTAGTTGTAGTAAGAGGCGCGTTGTTTGTCAATCTTGCGAATGAAATCACGCGCTTTCTGCTCGGTCATTCCGTGACGGCGTGCCACGCGCGCAATCCGCGCTTTGTCCGGCGCATAGATGAAGACGCGCAATACGTCGTCTCGCTCGCGAAGGGCATAGTCGGCGCAACGGCCGACAATCACGCAAGGTCCTTCATCCGCCACGTGACGTACCGTCTCAAACACCGCGGAATAGACGTCCTGTTCCACCGTGTTGTACGGCGCGGAGGTCATCGCGCTGACCGCGTAAGGATCCATCACAAGAGAATACAAAAGGCTTTTCGGCCGCTCATCCAACGACTCAAACAGCGTTTCGCAAAGGCCGCTGTCTTGCGCCGCCCGTTTCAGTAATTCCTTATCGTAAAATTTCATTCCGCGTTTTTTGGCAACCGCCACACCGATTTCTTTACCGCCGCTGCCAAACTGCCGACCGATGGTCACAATGGTTTTTTTCGCCATTCAAACCGCCTCCTTTTTCTAATCTTTTATTATATAGTATTCCTTTCACTTTTGCAAGCCCTTTTTATCGCCGATTTCAAACCGTTTGCGCAATTTTTGAAGTGCTTTCTTTTCGATACGTGAAACGTACGAGCGAGAAATATCCAAAAGTGTCGCCACCTCTCGCTGTGTCATCGGCTCGCACCCCACACCGTAGCGACGGCAGATGACGTCTTTTTCCCGTTCGTCCAATTCTTCACAGATATATCTCGCCAGTTTTTCTCCGTTGATTTTCCGCTCTAATTCCTCGTCCAAACAGTGTCCGTCGGCCAACACGTCTTGCAACGTCAACGGATTGCCTTCTCGGTCGGTCTCAATCGGCTCGTTCATCGACACGTCCTGTCCCGTCTTTTTTACCGACCGAAAATACATAAGAATCTCATTTTCGATACACCGCGATGCATAGGTGGCCAGTCGCGTCCCTTTTTCATAATCGAACGTTCCCACCGCTTTAATCAGCCCAATGGTCCCGATAGAAATCAGCTCCTCCTGCTCCACCGACGCGCCGTAATATTTTTTCACGATATGCGCGACAAGCCGCAAGTTATGTTCCACCAAGCGATTACGCGCCGCCATATCTCCGTTTTCGCGAAACGCCGACAACGCTTCCCGTTCTTCCTCGGCAGACAGTGGTTTCGGGAACGAGCCACTGTGCGTTATGTGCAGTGCCATAAACAACACATTGGACAACGCTTGCAATAACGATAACAACATCATTCTCACCTCAACGCCTATCCTATGCGTGCAGCCCGTCCGCTTTGCCCGTCCGCTTTTATTTTTTGAAAAAAGCGGCAAAGAAAAAAGGCTTGACAACCGCAGAAAATGGTGCTACACTAAGCCTGTAAAGCGTTGATGAGAACGCGACCTGCTAATAGTTTTTCGAAAGAGAGCGCCGTCGTCGGCTGAAAGCGGTGTGAAAAATCGGCTTGTCGCCACCGTCTCGGAGCGCGCGCTTGAAACTCAGTAGAGCGCGACGGCCGACCTCGTTACCGGTCACTTGAGGGCGGATTTTTCGCCGAACAAGGGTGGAACCACGTGTATTGCCACGTCCCTTTTTGGGGCGTGGTTTTTTATTTTGTAAAAAAATCCGAAAAGGAGTCTGATTGATAATGTTGACCATTACGCTCAAATCCGGCGACACGATGCAAGTCGAAAACGGCGTGGCGGTGGAAGCCGTCTGCCGCGACATTTCTATGGGCTTGTTCCGTGCGGCGTGTGCCGCAAAAGTCAACGGCAACGTCGTTGACCTGCGCACTCCGCTCACCGAGGATTGCACGCTCGAAATCCTCACCTTCGACGACGAGGACGGCAAACGCGCCTATCGCCACACCGCCAGCCACATTTTGGCGCAAGCGGTGCAGCGCCTTTACCCGAACACCAAATTTGCCATTGGCCCGTCCATCGACAACGGCTTCTACTATGACTTTGATTCCGAAACGAGTTTCACTCCCGAAAGCCTTGAAAAAATCGAGGCAGAGATGAAAAAAATCATCAAAGAAGACCTGCCGATCGAAAAATTTGAGTTGCCCATCGAGGAAGCCCGTAAACTGATGGCGGATCAGCCGTACAAACTGGAACTGATGGAAGAGCACGCCGCTTCCGGCGAAGCCATCAGCTTCTATCGCCAGGGCGATTTCACCGACTTGTGTGCCGGCCCTCACCTGATGAAAACCGGCGGTGTCAAAGCGTATAAACTCACCTCTTGCACCGGCGCTTACTGGCGTGGCGACGAAAAAAACAAGATGCTCCAGCGTATCTACGGCACGGCATTCCCGAAGAGCGCCGACTTGACCGAGTATCTTGAGCAACTCGAAGAAGCCAAAAAACGCGACCACAACAAACTCGGCCGCGAACTGGAATATTTCACCACCGTGGACACGCTCGGACAAGGCCTGCCGGTTCTGCTGCCCAAAGGCGCGCGCGTGGTACAACTGTTGCAGCGCTGGGTGGAGGACGTCGAGCAGAAAAAAGGCTACCTGCTGACCAAAACCCCGCTGA
The DNA here is from genome assembly GCA_045598065.1 of Acutalibacteraceae bacterium. Taxonomy (GTDB): domain Bacteria; phylum Bacillota; class Clostridia; order Oscillospirales; family Acutalibacteraceae; genus RGIG426. Next base: position 5,874 of record JAZLLJ010000022.1, on the reverse strand, counting down.
TGGCGAAACGCGAATTCTTTAAGATTTCCGGCCACTGGGACCACTATCTGGACGGTATGTTCGTCATCGGCGATCCCTTTAACGAGGAAAAAGAATGTTTTGCCATGCGCCCGATGACCTGCCCGTTCCAATATCAAGTGTTCCTGAACCGTCAGCGCTCTTACCGCGACCTGCCGATGCGCCTCGGTGAGACGTCTACCCTGTTCCGCAACGAAGATTCCGGCGAAATGCACGGCCTTATCCGTGTTCGTCAGTTCACCATCTCCGAAGGTCACTTGGTACTGCGTGCCGACCAACTGGAGGAAGAGTTCAAAGGCTGCTTGGAACTCGCCAAATACTTCCTCGGCACGGTGGGGCTTTTGGATAAATGCACCTTCCGCTTCTCGCAATGGGATCCGGCGAACCCCAACAACAAATATGAGGGTACCGCCGAGCAATGGGAAGAGGCGCAGCGCGTTATGGGCCAGATTCTCGACCATCTGGACCTAAAATATGAAATCGGTATCGACGAAGCCGCGTTCTACGGCCCGAAACTGGATATTCAGTACAAGAACGTGTACGGCAAAGAGGATACGCTCGTCACCATCCAAATCGATATGTTGCTCGCACAGCGCTTCGGTATGTACTATATCGATGAAAACGGCGAAAACGCGCTTCCGTATATCATTCACCGCACGTCCCTCGGCTGCTACGAGCGCACGCTCGCATATCTTATCGAGGAATACGCCGGCGCGTTGCCCACCTGGATGGCGCCCGAACAGGTGCGTTTCCTGCCCGTCACCGACCGCGCCGCCGACTATTGCGCCGAGGCCGCCAAAAAGATGGAAGCGCAGGGTTTCCGCGTTGAGGTGGACTATCGCAGTGAAAAAATCGGCAAAAAAATCCGCGATGCACAACTGGAAAAAGTGCCGTATATGGTGGTCGTCGGCGACCGCGATATGGAGAACAACACCGTCTCTCCCCGCCACCGTGCAGACGGCGATCTCGGCGCGATGACTTTGGAGGCACTGATGGAAAAACTGGGTGCCGAAGTCGAAAGCAAAGAAACTAAATGATTCCCGTCCCAAAAAGAGGACAACCGGCTCGGTTGTCCTCTTTTTCTGTTGAAAACGGCATTTGGTTGTGCTATACTCTAAGAAAACAAGAAAAAGGAGGAGATTGTATGGACAAACCAAAATGGACACCGGCACAACGACAAGCGATTGATGCTCGCGGCGGTACGTTGCTCGTTTCCGCGGCCGCCGGCTCCGGCAAAACCGCTGTTCTCATTGAACGCATTGTCGGTCGCATCACCGATCCCGTCGATCCCGTGGACGTCAGCGAACTGCTGGTCGTCACGTCCACCCGTGCCGCCGCCGCCGAAATGAAACGGCGACTGTCCACCGGCCTCGGTCACGCGATTGCCGAAAATCCCCAAAATCTCCGCCTTTGCCGCCAGCAAATGTTGCTCCCCACCGCCGACATCACCACCGTAGACGGTTTCTGCCAAAAAATCGTGCGCGAACACGCCTGCACCTTAGGATTGCCGGTGGACTTTAAAGTGGCGGACGATGCCCAAGTCGCCGTGATGAAATACGATGCGTTGGACGAGGCGATGGAAAACGCCTATAACACCGCCGATCCGGCGTTTCGTGTGCTGTCCGACTCGCTCAACAAGAAAAACGACAAACCGCTGAGCGACACCGTACTTCGCCTTCACAGTTTTTTGCGCGTGTTGCCCGATCCCGAAGAATTCATCCGCCGTCAAGCCTCGATTTTGGATGACTCCGTTCCTTTGAACGAGACGGATTTCGGCAAAGCTCTTCTCCGCGATATCCAAAGTCTTGTCGCGGCAATTTGCGCTCATCTTACGCAAATCGACTCTCTCGCTCTTGAGGAGGTGGACCGCAAAAACACGGAAAAACCGCCGTTTTTCGTAACCGCACAACGTTCTGCAAACGCGATTCTTGCCGTTCTCAATGCAGACGGCACCTCTTTCGATGAAAAAATCGTCGCCATCTCCTCTTTTGAAAAGCCAACGTTCCGCGGCGCACTTTTCCCCGAAGAAACGCGAAAGGTCGCCCAATCACTGTATGATGCGGTGGGAAAACTCAGAGATTCTCTCGCCGGCTACAAAGATTACTCCGAAGCTCGCCTCTCCGAAGAGCGGCGGCTTCTTGCCCCGATGATTCGCTCGTTGTTTGACGTGACCAAAGATTTCGACCGTCTGTACGCCGAAAAGAAACTGGATGCCGGGCTTCTCGACTACAACGATTTGGAACATTTCGCCCTACGGTTGCTTTCCGAAAAGCAGGACGGCATTCTCGTCCCCTCTCCGCTCGCCAAAGAGTTATCCGCCTCCTACCGCGAAATTTACGTAGACGAATATCAGGACACAAATGAACTGCAAAACACACTCTATCGCCTCCTGTCCCAAAACGAGCAAAACCTCTTTTTCGTGGGGGATGCCAAACAGAGCATTTACGGCTTCCGCCGCACTTCCCCCGAATCGTTTATCAAGCGGCGTGACCGTTCCGTTGCCTATGACGGCGAGCATTTTCCTGCCACCATTTCTCTCGGCCACAACTTCCGCAGTCGAAAGAACGTCACCGAGGCGGTCAATTTTCTGTTTAATCAACTGATGCAGTCCGAAACGGGTGGTATCGCCTATGCCGACGGCGACCAGCTGGTATTCGGCGCGGACTATTATCCGCCGGATGAATCGCAGCTTTGCCGTCCCACGTTGCTTCTCATCGATCAAGCCGCGCCCTCCGTCCTCGATGACAGTGACGAGGATTCCCCGGACGTTTACACACTGGAAGCTCGCCTCATCGCCAAAGAGATTAACCGACTGATGCGAGAAGCCACCGTGTTTACCAAAAGCGGACCTCGCCCTGCGCAATACAGCGATTTTGCCATCCTGCTTCGTTCCGCCAAAGGCCGCAGTTATCTCTATGCCAAAGAGTTGGAAACCCTCGGTATTCCCACCGTTACGGGTAGTGGCGACGGTAGTCTGTTTGAAGCCACCGAAATCCGGTGGGTGCTATCCCTTTTACGCTTTATCGACAACCCACTTTCGGACGTGGCACTTCTTTCGGTTCTGATGTCCCCACTTTACGGCTTCACGCCCGACGAAGTGACCGCCATCCGTCAGTTCGACAGCCGCCATTCGCTGTATAACGCTCTGCGCCGAGCCGCCAAGGAAGAAACGCCACTCGGCACTCACTGTGCCGCGTTCCTCGAAGATACCGATGCCTGGCGCGTGCTTTCGGCCAACGTACCTGCCGACCGCCTTTTGTGGCACATCTATGAGCAAACCGATTTGCCTGCTCTGTGCGCCATTCGCAAAAACGGCGACTCGCGCGAGCAAAATCTCCGCCTGTTGTTAGAGCGTGCCCGCGCCTTTGAGCAAAACGGTTTCCGCGGACTGTCGGCATTTTTGCGTTTCTTGGACCGCTTACAGGAATACGGTCAATCCGTTCCCACCGCCGCGCTTTCCGAATCCCAAAACGCGGTGCGAATTATGACGATTCACGGTTCCAAAGGCTTGGAATTCCCCTTTGTGTTCGTGGCCAACGTCGGCAAACAATTCGACCTGCGCGATACCTACTCCAGTGTCATCGCGCACGACCGCGCCGGCGTTGCTATGAAATGGGTTGACAACGACACGTTGGAGCGACGGGACACGATTCTGCGCGACGGTGTGTCTCAGGCAATTTTGTTCGATTTGCGCGCGGAAGAATTGCGTCTTTTGTACGTCGCCACCACCCGTGCCAGAGAAAAACTCTTTTTTGTCGGCACACTCCAAAATCTCTCCAAATCGTTGGACAGCGCCGCCATAACCCTCGGTGACACGATGCCGATTCCGGCCAAAAGTGTGATGCGCGCCAATTCGTACAGTCAATGGATTTTAGCGACTCTTCTGCGCCATCCGAGCGCCGAATGTTTGCGCTCCCGTTTATCGGTAAAAGCCCCCGATTTGTTAGAAGATGACAATCCGTGGGACATCCGCGTGTTCTCCAAGCCCGATGCCGAGTGTGAAGATGAAGAAATCAGCGCCGTCCCTACCTCTGACGAAACGTTGGAAACCCAACTGCGCGAGCGTTTTGCCTATCGCTATCCCTACGAAGCACTCGCATCTGTTCCGGTTAAATTAGCCGCTTCCGCCGTGGCGCATAAAAGCCACACCCGTCAATATGCCGCGACTGCCGTCCCTGCCTTTTTGCGAAGAAGTGGGCTGACCGCCGCCGAAAAAGGCACTGCCACCCACGCGTTTATGCAGTATGCCGACTGGGAGCGTGCCGTCGCCGACATCGAAGCGGAAAAAGCGCGGCTTGTTGATGAGGAAAAACTCACCGCCGAACAAGCGGATGCCGTCAACCTCGATACGGTGCGCACATTCTTCGCCCATCCCATTTACACGCGCATCAAAGCCGCCGATGCCGTCCATCGAGAACTGCCGTTCACCTACGCGCTCTCCGTCGCCGACTACAAAGCGCTGATTGGCGAAACCGCGTCGAACACGGACGGCGAATCACTGCTAGTGCAGGGCATCGCCGACTGCGCGTTTGAGGAAAACGGCTCGCTCGTCATTCTCGACTACAAAACCGACCGCAACCAAACGATGGAAGAACTGCGCGACCATTACGCACCCCAACTGAAGCTCTACGCCAAGGCACTCTCCGAAACGCTCGGCAAACCGGTCAAATCCTGCCTCATTTACTCGTTTTTCAACAACGACACCATCGAAACCGGCACGGAAATTTGAGTGGTATGGAGAGAAAAGAGAGAAAGACGACGCGGTTGCCGAAATACGATTACAGTAGTGCCGGTGCGTATTTCGTTACGATTTGCACCAAAAACAGACGATGTATCTTGTCCAAGATTGTAGGGGCGATTCACGAATCGCCCCTTGTAGAGTTGATGCCATACGGTAGAATTGTCGATACAATTATTGCAAGTCTGCCGGAAAGATATGGTATCAAAATCAACAAATATGTGATTATGCCAAACCACATTCATTTGTTGATTTCCATTGAGGCAGAATTCCCAAATGGGGCGATTCTTGAATCGCCCCTACAAAAACACTCTACTCTTTCGAAAGTTGTTGGTTATCTGAAAATGAATGCATCGAAAGAAATCCATAAACACGGATACACCGATCAAATTTGGCAACGGGGATTTTACGACCATATTGTCCGAAACGATGATGATTACGATGCGATCTACCAATACATCGACGAAAATCCGATAAAATGGGAACTCGACAAATTTTATAAAACCCGATAACAAACCAAAAGCCGCATCATCCAATGATGATGCGGCTTATTTTATGCCTATCAATTCGTCCACACTCACCCCGAAATACCGGCTCATTTTCACAAGCATCCCGACACTCGGATCGCGCAGACCGTTTTCGTAATAGGACAGCGCCTCCCGTGAAATATGCAAATCCGTGGCCACCCGTTGTTGGGTAAACCCTTTTGCTTTTCGTACGGCGCGCAGTCCCGTCATATACCGTTCACCCATCGTGGCTCGGCTCATCCGACAGCCCCAGCATATAATCCGCGGAGACGCCATAAAGACGGCACAAACAAATCAAATCTTCGATTTTCAGTTCCGCGCGTCCCGTTTCGATGTGGTTATATCCCTGCTGGGTGCGCTGCAGCACTTTGCCGATGTCCGCTTGTGTCAGCGCGTGGGTTTTCCGTTGTTCCCGCATACGGTTACGATAGTTCATTTTTGCCGTCGTCTCCTTTCCGAAAAGTAAGAACACGGCGGAGAGTGCCAATCCACCACTCTCCGCCGATTTTAGAACTTATGCAATTTTACCGGTTTTTTCGGTTGAGTTGAAACCGAAAAACTGTGGTATACTATTCTCAGAAGAGAGAATTA